>NZ_CP019630.1:5519531-5834464 GCF_001999245.1 Roseibium algicola
TCGAAAGCACGGTCAGCTATATCTGGGGCATCATTTCCCAGCGGCAGTCGGCGGACCAGCTTGGTGGTCCGATCCGCGTGGCCCAGATCTCTGGGCAGGTCGCAGATCTCGGGTTCCTTCCGCTCATTTCTCTGGCGGCCGTACTTTCTGTGAGCATCGGTCTGATCAACCTGGCGCCGGTGCCGATTCTCGATGGTGGACACCTCGTTTACTTCGCTGCAGAAGCCCTGCGTGGCAAACCGCTCAGCGAAAGGGTGCAGGACGTTGGTTTCCGGATCGGTCTGGGACTTGTTCTCATGCTGATGGTGTTCGTCACATGGAAGGATATCATGCGGCTCGTGGGAACCAATTCATGACACCCGTGACATTGACGCAACGTCTTCAGACTAAATCGCTTTCCGCCCGGAAGGGCGGTTGCGTTATCGGTAAAAACCTATAAAACACTCGTCGGTTCCGAGAATCTGCTGGGGTGAGTGCGGATTCTCGGGAGGGGTATTAAAAACAAAGGCATAGCGCAATAATGCAGCGATTGCAGAGACTTACACGGGCCGTACTGTTGGCGGTTGCCGTATTTTCGATCGGGACGGTTTTGCCGAAAGCTTTCGGGCCGGTGTCCCTGGTTTCACAGGCACAGGCAGCGGTGGCCAGAAGCATTGATGTGCGTGGCAATACCCGTGTCGAGGATGAAACCGTTGTCAGTTACATGACCATCGTTCCCGGACGCTCCTACAGCGCGTTCGATGTCGACGAGTCACTGAAGGCGCTCTACGCAACCGGCCTTTTTGCAACGGTCGACATCACCCCGCGTGGCAGCGTTGTCGTTGTGACGGTTACCGAGAACCCGATCATCAACAGGGTCTCTTTCGAAGGTAACCGGAAGATCAAGGACAGCGCGCTGGAAACCGCCGTACGGTCTCAGCCGCGCTCGATGCTGTCCCGTGCCAAGGTTCAGGCTGACGTCCAGAATATTCTTGAAGCTTATCGTCGCTCCGGTCGCTATGGCGCGTCCGTCGAGCCGCAGATCATCGATCGTGGTCAGAACCGTGTCGATCTCGTTTTCGAGATCAACGAAGGTGCGAAGACCGGCGTCGAGCGGATCAGCTTCATCGGCAACTCCGCATTCAGCGACGGCCGCCTGCGCGATGTCATCCGTACACGCGAAAGCGGCCTTCTGAGCTGGCTGCGCAGCACCGATACCTACGATCCGGACCGTTTGGCTGCGGACGAGGAGTTGCTGCGTCAGTACTACAACAAGAAGGGCTATGCGGACTTCCGTATCGTCTCCACCAGCGCAGACCTCGATCGCGAGCAGAACATCTTCTACGTGACTTTCACGGTGGAAGAGGGCGAGAAGTACGAGATTGGCGATGTCGAGATCGTTTCCACGATTGCCGACGTTGATCCGGAAGATCTTCGCCGCCTGATCCGTACCAAGAGTGGTCAGACCTTCAACTCGCTGCGCGTCGAGCAGTCTGTCGAAGACATCACGCTTCGAGTGTCGGAAGAGGGTTATGCCTTTGCTCGTGTCCGTCCGCGTGGTGCTCGTGACTACGACAACAACACGATCTCCCTGATCTACTACATCGAAGAAGGTCCTCGCGCCTACATCGAGCGGATCAACGTGATCGGCAACGACCGTACCCGTGAGTATGTCATTCGCCGCGAGTTCGACATTGCTGAAGGCGATGCGTTCAACCGTGCGCTTGTTGACAAGGCGGAACGCCGTCTGCGCAATCTCGGTTTCTTCGAGAAGGTTTCCATCACGACGCAGCAGGGCAGTGCACCTGATCGCGTGGTCGTGAACGTTCGCGTCGAAGAAAAGCCGACTGGTGAAATTTCCTTCGGTGTCGGTTATTCGACGGTTGACGGTGTCATTGGTGACATTTCGCTGACCGAGAAGAACTTCCTGGGCCGTGGCCAGTTCGTGAAGCTCGCTGTTGGCGGCGGTACGGACACCCAGTCCTACGAGTTCCGTTTCGTTGAACCGTTCTTCATGGGACGCCGTGTTGCCCTTGATCTGGACCTCTATCGCAAGGTGGATGATGCCAACGACTACCGTTCCTTCGATCAGAAGAAGACCGGTGGCGGGTTCGGTTTCACTCTGCCGCTTCGGGAAGATGAGCTGACTGTCCGTCTGTTCTACAACATCTTCCAGGAGAAGAACTCCGATCCGGACAACAACTCGACCAACATCAACAACTGTGACACCGCAAGCCTTTCCCTGGCGGTCTGTGACTCCCTCGGCACCTACCTGACGTCTCTGGTTGGCTACGAGCTGCGTTACAACACGCTCGACCGGATCCTGGATCCCTCCGACGGTATCTATGCTTCCTTCGGTCAGGAAATTGCTGGTCTGGGTGGCGACAGCTTCTACATCAAGACCGAAGCTCAGGCTCGCGCCTACAAGGAAATCCTGGCTGACTACGGTCTGATCGGTAGCCTGTCGGTGCGTGGTGGTAACATCATGGCCCTTGGTGATGAGCGTCTGCGTGTGTCCGAACAGTTCATGCTTGGTGGCACTCTCGTTCGTGGCTTTGAGAACCAGGGTATCGGCCCGCGTGACGCAACGACCGAAGACGCTATCGGTGGTCGGTTCTACTTCGCGGCAACTGCCGAAACCCGGTTCCCGTTCCCGGTCATCCCGAAGGAATTCGGCCTAAGTGGTGCAGTGTTTGCCGATGCCGGTTCGCTGTGGGATGCAGACAGCAGCCTGGTGAACCTGGTGGAAACTAACGGTGGCCAGATCGACTCGAACGACTTCAACGTTCGTGCGTCGGTTGGTGCAGGTATCCGCTGGAACTCTCCGTTCGGACCTCTGCGGGCAGACTTTGCTTACCCGATCGTCAAAGACGACTCCGACAAAACGCAGATTTTCCGGTTGAGCGGCGGTACCCGCTTCTAAACTGCGGTCACATAGGATAAAAAACGGCCGCCGACACGTTCGGCGGCCGTTTTTGTTGGCTGGCAAGAAGGATAACATCATGTCCGAGCCAAAATTTTTTGAGTCTCCGGCTCCGGTCTCTCTTTCAGACATCGCAACGTGGGCGGAAGCTGAGATCGCTCGCGGGGAACCTACACTGGAAATAACAGGTGTAGCGCCATTGGAAGATGCTACAACCGGTGCTCTGGTGTTCTTCGACAACACCGCTTACCTGAAGCAACTGGATGGGACCACGGCAGCTGCATGCCTGGTCAACCGGAAACACAAGGACAAGGTGCCGGAGGGTGTTGCTGTTCTTGTATGTACAGATGCCTATCGCTCCTGGGCGAAGGTTCTCGCCAAACTTTATCCTGCAGCCATGGTTCCGGTAGAACCTGGCGCCGCAGTCATTTCAGAACGGGCTGTAATCGATCCGGCTGCGTCGCTGGAAGACAATGTCACGGTCGAACCTGGTGTCGTGATCGGTGCGGGGGCAGAGATCGGTGCGGGCACTGTGATCCGGGCCAACGCTGTCATCGGACAGGGTGTCAAGATTGGCCGGGACTGTGTGATTGGTTCGAATTGCACGGTTCAGCACACCGTGCTTGGCAACCGCGTATATATGCATCCTGGCGTTTGCTGCGGCCAGGATGGCTTTGGCTATGCGATGGGGCCGATGGGTCATCTCAAGGTGCCCCAGGTTGGCCGCGTGATTATTCAGGACGACGTTGAAATCGGCGCCAACACGACCATCGATCGTGGCGCAAACCGGGATACCATCATCGGCGAAGGCACGAAGATCGATAACCAGGTTCAGATTGGCCACAATGTCGTGGTCGGACGTCACTGCGTGATCGTTTCTCAGGTCGGTCTTTCCGGAAGCTGCACGCTCGAGGACTTCGTCGCCATTGGCGGGCAAACCGGTGTGCGTGGTCACGTAACGATCGGCATGGGGTCGCAGGTGGCCGCGGTAAGCGTAGTCAACGATGATTTGCCTGCCGGGGGACGCTACGGCGGCACGCCCGCAAAGCCGGTCAAACAGTGGTTCCGTGAAGTCGCTGCCGTCAGAAAGCTTGCAGAGCGTGGCGGCGGATCGTAAACGGAATACAAACAGGACTTTGCGGCGGTAATTCGCCAAGGGGTATTATATGGAAGACGCAGAAAACAAAACACTTGCCAGCGCAGACATCATGCGGATCATGAAGCTGCTGCCGCACAGGTATCCTTTTCTTCTGATCGACAAGATCATCGAGATGGATGGCGACAACAGCTGCATCGGCATCAAGAACGTCACCATCAACGAACCGCACTTCACCGGACATTTTCCGGAGCGGCCCGTTTTCCCGGGTGTTCTTCTAATCGAAGCCATGGCACAGACCGCCGGGGCCCTTTGCGTTCATGCCCGTGGTGACGATGCGCCGCCGCAGCTTGTCTATTTCATGACCATCGACAAGGCGAAGTTCCGCCGGCCTGTTGAGCCTGGTGATCAGGTTCATTTCCACGTCAAGAAGATCAAGCAACGCTCCAACATCTGGAAGTTTGACGCCGTTGCCAAGGTAGATGGCAACAAGGTCGCAGAAGCTGAAGTCAGCGCCATGCTGGTAGATGCGTGAGGAAATATGACTGACATACATCCAACGGCCATAGTCGAAGACGGGGCCGTAATCGGCGAGGGCGTTCGAATCGGGCCTTATTCTACAGTTGGCCCGAACGTGAAACTTGCTGACGGAGTTATCCTGGAGTCGCATGTCGTCGTCACGGGCCACACGAGTGTGGGTGCCAAAACGCATATCTTTCCCTTCGCCAGCATTGGTCACAAGCCACAAGATCTCAAGTTTGCGGGTGAAGTGAGCTTTCTGGAAATCGGCGCCAACAATCAGATCCGTGAACATGTCACCATGAGCCCCGGTACGGAAGGTGGCGGTGGCTATACCAGGGTCGGTGACAATTGCCTGTTCATGATGAGCTCGCATGTCGGCCACGATTGTCAGGTTGGCAATCACGCAATTCTGGCGAACAACGCCACGCTTGCAGGTCACGTCGAGCTTGACGACTTCGTCATTCTGGGCGGCTTGAGTGCGGTCCGGCAATGGTCTCGCATTGGAACCGGTGCGATTGTCGGCGGAATGACCGGGGTCGAATTCGATGTCATTCCCTATGGTTCCGTGATCGGTGACCGCGCACGTCTTGCCGGTCTCAATCTGGTTGGTCTCAAGCGCAAGGGCTTGCCTCGGGAGCAGATCCACGCTTTGCGGGCAGCTTATCGCGCGCTGTTTGAGAGCACCGAAGGAACCTTGCGCAGCCGGGCGGAAGCTGTTGCTGCAGAAGGTGCCGATCAGCCCCTGGTCAAGACGGTTACCGACTTCATCCTTGAAAAGGAAGACCGCCGGTTCTGTACACCGCGCAGCGAAGACTGACGGATGAACAGGGCAGATACGGGACTGGAGCCACGCCTTGCACTGATCGCAGGCAATGGCAGTCTGCCCTGTCAGATCGCTGAAGCGCTCAGCAGCGCCGGACGTGAATTCAGGATTATCGCCATCAAGGGCGAGGCTGATGAACGCACGCGGGCGCAGGCCGATACCGAACTCGGCTGGGGTGAAATCGGCCGGCTTTACAAATTTCTGAAAAAGACGGGGTGCCGGGATGTGCTTCTGATCGGAGGTGTCTCCAGGCGCCCTGATTTCACGTCAATACTTGGCGATTTGGGCACCTTGAAGCGATTGCCGACGATTATCCGGGCACTGGCCGGCGGTGATGACAGTCTGTTGACCAAGGTGATCCGGCTGTTTGAAGTTGAGGGGTATCGCGTTGTGGGGATCAAGGATGTGGCGCCGCAACTGCTTGCCTCAAGTGGTGTGCTTGGCAAAGTTCAGCCGAACCAGGGAGACTGGCGGGACGCTGAGTTGGCCTTGCGGGCGACGGAAAAGCTCGGTGAACTCGATATCGGTCAGGCGGCGATTGCTGTTGGTGGGCGGGTCGTTGCGCTTGAGGGGGCAGAAGGGACCGACGCCATGCTGCAGCGCTGCGCGGAGCTCAAGCGCATTGGCAGGATCCGTTCCAAAGGCCGCGCGGGTGTCTTGGTAAAGACCGCAAAGCCGAACCAGGACTTGCGGGTGGATCTTCCAACCGTCGGCCCCATGACTATTGACCTCGCAGCTGCAGCAGGCCTTGCCGGCATTGCAGTTGAGGCGAGTGGCGCACTGATCGCGGAAAAGGACGAGACGCTCAAGAAGGCGGATAATGCCGGCCTTTTTGTCATCGGTATAGAGCACGGCACCAGGTTCGGGGTCACCTTAAAGGGACAATCGGACGAGCGTTCGTGATGACAAGAAAAATGCCCACGATTTGCCTGGTTGCAGGCGAAGAATCTGGTGACCAGCTCGGGTCGGAATTGATGAAGGCGCTCAACGAACGTTTGGGCGTAGGTGTTCGTTACTGCGGTGTCGGCGGCGAACGGATGATGTCTCTGGGCCTCAAAAGCTTCTTTGACATGTCTGATGTTTCCGTCATGGGATTGACGGCAGTCCTCGCCAGATTGCCGTTGATCATCAGGCGGGTCTACCAGACCGTGGATGCCGTGGTTGCGGCCAATCCGGATATTCTGGTTATCGTTGACAGTCCGGACTTCACGCATAACGTTGCCAAGCGCGTGCGCAAGCGCGCGCCGCACATACCCATCGTCGGTTATGTTTCACCTTCTGTCTGGGCTTGGCGTCCAGGCCGGGCCCGCAAGATGAGCGTCTACGTCGACGACCTTCTGGCCTTGTTGCCGTTTGAACCTGATGTGCACCGCAAGCTCGGTGGCCCGCGCACCCATTACGTTGGCCATCCCTTGAGTGAAATCGCATCCGAACTGCGCCCCTCGGTTGGCGAAAGAGCGCCTGTAGAGGCAGAAGAGAAGATCCTGCTTGTGCTGCCGGGGAGCCGGCGAAGCGAAATTGACAGGTTGCTAGGCGACTTCGCTAAGACTGTTGCCATCGTCAAAGAAAAGTTGCCCGGGCTCAAGGTTATTCTGCCGGCAGTCGCGCACCTTGAAGACAAGATCCGGCAGGATACGGACCATTGGCCTGTTCCGGTCGAGATTGTGACCGGCCTGGACGCCAAGCGGGCGGCCTTCCGAAAGGCGCACGCAGCCTTGGCCGCGTCCGGCACTGTTTCACTTGAGTTGGCTCTATCAGGCGTTCCGATGGTCGTTGCCTACAAGGTCGACTGGTTTTTCAGACGGATGAAGGAACTCAACCGGGTCTTCAAATTCTCGAGCGTTGATTCTTTTGTCCTGCCAAATATCATCCTGGGAACAAAAGCCATCCCGGAGTTCCTTGATGAGGAAGTGCAGCCAAAGGTGCTGGCGAACCATCTCGTTGAGCTTCTGAACAGCGGTCCTGAACGCCAGAAACAGATCGAGCATCTGCAAAAGCTTGATGATGTCATGCGATTGCCGGACGGGCATAGCCAGCGCGGGGCTGCGGCCGATGTCGTGCTTGCTGCTATGAAGACAGAACCCTGACGATGTCGTCGCCTCGCTCAAAAGCGGCGGGGAACAGTTTCACCACGTCTTCATAGCCGGGCAGCCGTTGATAGGCGAGTGCGGGTATTCCACTGTCATTCATCGTGCGGACGATTTCGCTGCAATCGCTGCGTCCGGTGCGTATCAGAAGAAAGTCACAACTGCCAGAAACCGGATGCCATCGGGTCTCCTGCGCGATCCTGCGTCCAGTGTCGTCGCGCATGCCTGCGAGACGGGCTGCCATGCGCCGGAGCTCATCGTATTTGCCGAACAAGCGTATCGCCATGGCGGCTTGAATGGCACTTATCATACTGCTCACGCGAGACTGGAGGAACTCCACGGCAGTTGTCTCGCAACAAAGCATGTAGCCAAGCCCTATGCCCACGAGACCGCTCTTTGAGGTGCCGCGCAAAAGAACCAGGTTGCGATGCTTCTTCAAAAAGGCGAGGCGGTGTTCTGGGGCTTTTGAGAAAAGCACGTAAGCCTCGTCCAGGAGCACCAGTCCTTCTCTGGCACTCACCAGGCTCTCCAGTTCACAGGGTGAAAGATCCTGCGTGGTCGGATTGTTTGGGGCACTTAGCAGGACAGTGTGATGCGAAGGAGATTTCCTGATCAGCTCGTCCAGTGTCGGGAACTTCTCCTGTGCGATACCGAGTTTCATCAAGGTCTTGTCGAACAAGAAGAAATCCCTGTTCAAGGTCGACACTGGATGGTTCTCGGATCGGGTGATGAGAACCTGCTCCAGGAGCTGGATAATACTGTGGCCGAAGACAGCCGAGACACCATCCGAAAGTCCCAAGGCAGTGCGCGCTGCTCTCTCGGCTTTTTCCTGAAGGTCCGTTTCAATCCCGGCCAGTACGCTCGCGCTGGCAGCTTCGCCAATCTGGGCCGTTATTGCATGAATGTCAGCTTCGAAGGTTTTGGGCCACCTGAAAAGGTCCTGGCGCTCCTTCAGAAGATGATCCAGCCTGAAGGGAGCAGCAGTTCTCGGGTGTTTGAGACGGTTACTGGCTGGGCAAAACGGGTTCATGGTGCAGATATTGTCCGAAGACCGCTTCGCAGTCCTTGAAGTATTTTCGCGTGAAGAGGATGTGGGTGTGCCAGAAGATATCGACGACGTGGGTTGGCTGCAGGTGCACACTCGTGTCGGCGCCACATTGCATCTGGTCTCTGGCAGATTTGAGGAACGACCTGTAGGCCTCTTCAACCTTGCGGGCCGAGGAGACAGGCCAGTTGTATCCGCCGGCGGTATCCGAGGCAGTCAACTTGGTGATGATGCATTCCAGATCAAGCTCATCGACAGTATCGAAGGGCAAGGCAAATTCAGCTGACGGCATCGCATTCCCTTTCTCCTTGATGACCGATTCCCGGGGCGAACGAAGGCTCACCTTTTCGCCCGGGAAACGGTTAAATGTTGGAAGGATTACTTCTTTTCTGACGTTTTACGGTCGGCCGTTTCGACCTCGGCAGAGGGATCAATGTGTACAACGCAATGACCGCCGTAGCAGAGAGCCTTGCTGTCGGCCTGGTTGATGTCGTGCGGAAAACGATTTGCTTGCTGGTAGAGTTTCAAGAGATTTTTCATGTGATTTTCTCCCAATTCAATGAATGCGGAAACATGAAGGAAATTATAGAAGTTGCGGCTTCGCCGGTTCAGGACGCTGACATATCAACGTGGCCGCGGCAGGTGCCATCCGAGAAAGTTCCACGGAACACCGGTTCGCCGGCCAGACCTGTCGCCCACAGCTCAGCTGAAACAGGGTCCGTTTCACCATCAAAGGACATCAGGTAGGTATTGTGAAACGAAACGACCCCCATGTTCTGAGAAACATCGTTGCTGACTACTTTGAACGAGTGTCCGTTGTCCGTCACCCGGTGCTCGGCGCCTTTGTCAGATGCGCTTGTCTTGTAACCGGATCCATACCTTTTGGTGCACACCGACATGTCACCGTCAGCATCGACAGTTGTTATCTTGTCAAAGGAAAGATTTACGTCGGCTGCGATTGCTGGCAACCCGAAGAGGCTAATTGTTGCCGCAACTGTAAGTGATTTAATACTAAGAGCATTCATCATCTTCTCCCTTCATTTCAAAGAAACGAAATGACCAGAGGAGCGTATCAGCAAATTTTTTCAGTGCTAACCGAATAAAATTGATGAATTTATACAAACTAACTTTAGGTGAATTTCTGCTTAATCGATGGTATTTTAACGAATATTGATTGGAATATTGTGAATATTCTTATCTTCTTCAAGTGGTTGTTTTTACGCGAGAAAAACTCAGCTTTCGCTGAAATGGCAACTCTGTCGCGACAACATTTTCATGCTGAAAATTAAGACATGAAGCAATCGCGCCCCTGAATGGGGCACGCTTTTGGAAGTTCCGATGAACACGTGCAGGCCAGACAAACAAAAACCGGGTGCAGTTCGCCCCCGGTTTTTCCAAGTCTCGTGGGATCAGGTTGCTTCGTTCAGGCGTTGGCTACGTTGTCCAGGAAATGCCCGACTTCATTCTTCAGAATATCGGTTTTCTGCGACAATTCGCTTGAAGCGCCGAGAACCAGATTGGCGTTCTGACTGGTCTGGGCGACTGCCTGCGATAGATCCGACATGTTGGTCTTTACGGAACCTGTGCCCTCGGCAGCCCGCTGAACGTTGACCGAGATTTCGCTCGTTGCAGCACCTTGCTGTTCGACTGCCGCTGCAATGGTCGAGGTGTATTCGTTGACCTCTTCCATAGTCTGTGTGATCGCCTCAATTGCGACAACGGCGTCCTTGGTTGCGTTCTGGATTTCGGAGATCTGCGAGCTGATTTCCTCAGTGGCCTTGGACGTCTGGGTTGCCAGTTCCTTTACTTCGGCGGCAACGACTGCAAAACCCTTGCCGGCCTCGCCGGCGCGTGCGGCTTCGATCGTTGCATTGAGGGCCAGGAGATTGGTCTGCTCTGCGATCGCCTGGATCAGGTTGACGACTTCGCCGATCTTGGTGGCTGCTGTCGAAAGGCTTTGAACCTTTTCGTTGGTGACCTGTGTGCCTTCGGTTGCCCGATCGACAACCTGCGTGGTCTGGTTCACCTGACGGGAGATTTCCTGAATAGAAGCGGCAAGCTCCTCTGCGGCGCTTGCAACCGTCTGAACGTTCTGTGTCGCTTCGTCGGTTACACCATAGGTGCTATCGGCAAGGCTGGAGTTCTGGCTGGCGATAGCGCTGAGATCCTGAGCGGTGCCATCAAGTGTCTGTGCCGTTTCTGCAACGGAGCCCAGGACTTCTGTCGCTTTCTCACGGAAACCGGAAATCAGAGCCTCAATGCGGGCTTGCCGCTCTGCACGCAGGTGCTGGTCTTGCTCTGTTTCCGACTGCAGGCGCAGTCGCTCAACAGCGTTGTCGCGGAAGACCTGCATGGTTCGGCTCATGTCGCCAATCTCGTCACCGCGCCCGATACCGTCGATCTCGACATCCGTGTCACCTTCCGCCAGGCGGGACATGGTTTCGGTGGTCCGGCGGAGAGGGCGTGTTACCGCGAAGTTGAGTGCGATAGCCATTCCAACGCCCGCCAGGATGGCTGTCAGAAGGGCGAGGCTGATAACGCCAAGTGCGCTGGTGCTGGAGGCTTGTGCAGCAGCGCTCTGATTGGAGGAGATGGTGGTGATTTGCGTTTGCACTGTCTGAGACAGTTCCGTCATGGTGTAGATCTGTTCGGCGAGCTGAAGCTGGTTTGAAGCCAGTTCGGAAAAACTCGCAGCGAAGCTGTCGATAGAGCTCTTCACAGCCGGAACGATGTCGGAGATCGCCGGGAAGTCCTTGGCGCTCGATTCGAGCCGGGACGCCAGTTTGTCGAGGCCCTCGATACCGGTTGTCACGGTCTGCTGAGACGTGTCGCTCGGCGACAGCATGAAGTAGAACGCGGCGGCCTTTACTGCGTTTGCGTCTGCCTCGATCTGCATAACCGTGTCCGCGACACTGTCGACGACATAGAAACGCTGGTTGATCTGGTCAGCCTGTGCATAGACATTGTCGATGGCCACATTTGCCTGTGAACGGATTTCCTTCACATCGGAAACAAGCTGCTCGAACCCTGCCTTGGCGGCATCTGTCAGGTCGAAGATCGCAATGTAGTCCTTCGTCTCGGTCAGTTTGCCGAGTGTCTGCTCCAGTTCGGCTGTTTTGGCGGCAAGCTGCTGGAACTTGCCCGGGTCGACGCCGTCAAAGCTGTTTGCTGCCATCTGCTTGGCAGAAGGCACAAGCAGGGCAACCCGATCCTTGATGTCTGAAAGCTGCTTGGCGTTGTTGGCTGCAGCGTTGAAAAGATTTTGAAGGGTAAGCGCCTCTTCCTGGAAACCGGCGGCAGCCTGGCCCACCTTGTTGGCGAGCACCAGCGTCTTGCGTGCGTTTGTCTCGTCCTGGCTGACGCCGTCTCGCGCCATCAGGGCCTTGCCGAGGATCTCCGAAGAGATCTTCTCAAGATTTTGCACAGCGCCATCAAGTTGCTGTTGCTTTGCGGTCTGTGTCTGCGTCAGGCCGACGACCTCTTCGAAAGCCTCACGGAATTGCTTTACAGCGGTAGCTGCTTCAGCGACGGGAACCTGAGCTTCGGGATCAGCCTTAAGCTGGTTCTGGAGCGTTTCAAGTTCGGCACTCAACACAACGATGTCGGAGATTGTTGCCTCAGCTGTCTGAAGGTCCTGTGAGGACAGGAAGCTTTCCTTCTTGCTTGCCAGGTTTTGCAACTGGGCAATGGCGGAAGTTGACTGTTTGGCAACCTCCATGCGCTCCGAGAGGGTCAAGACGCTGTATGCGCCAACACCACCTACAATGCCCGTAAGGGCAACAACGGCAGCAAAACTACCGCCGACTTTTACCCCAAACTTCAAGTCAGAAGCGAACTTCAGGAAATTCATGTTAACCCCTCGAAACCCCAGCGTATTCAATGCGCGCTATTTGTTTGAAAGGGTAAGCAAAGATTCCTTATTATTCGTGAAAATTCTCTATTATGGGAATTTATGGTGTAATTAGAATGAGTAATTATCTATATCATATGTAAATCTGGAGATTTAGAGTAATATCACTTCGAGTTTTAAGTGCGTGTTTTTTATTTTTTGTTTCATTTTATTTTTCGGAAAATATTCGATATTTTCTATTCTCAAGAATAATGACAGGTGAATGCTTTTTTCCTTGCCTCGATTGAGAAGGAAAAATATTTCTTGGATTTGTTTTGTTTCCGCTGGGTAACAAAATAAAGAAGACGCCCGGCAATAAAGCCGAGCGTCTTCCGTTTTGATATGCATTCAGCTGAAATGCTGCTGAAAATTCCAGGCGCTTTTCTGTGTACGGCCTTAGCGGCGCTGGTCGATCGGCGTGTAGTCGCGCAGTTTCTCACCAGTGTAGAGCTGACGCGGACGGCCGATGCGCTGGGACGGATCTTCCACCATTTCCTTCCACTGGGCGATCCAGCCGACGGTACGGGCCAGAGCGAACAGAACGGTAAACATCGTGGTCGGGAAGCCAAGCGCGCGTAGCGTGATACCGGAATAGAAGTCGATATTCGGGTACAACTTCTTCTCGACGAAATATTCGTCGTTGAGCGCGATTTTTTCCAGCTCCATGGCAACGTCCAGCAGCGGATCGTCCTTGATGCCGAGCTCGCCGAGAACTTCGTGCGTGGTCTTCTGCATGATGCGCGCACGCGGGTCGTAGTTCTTGTAGACGCGGTGACCAAAGCCCATCAGACGGAATGGGTCGTTCTTGTCCTTGGCACGAGCGACATATTCCGGAATGCGATCCACGGAGCCGATTTCCGACAGCATGTTGAGCGCTGCTTCGTTGGCACCGCCGTGTGCCGGCCCCCAGAGGCAAGCGATACCGGCTGCGATACAGGCAAACGGATTTGCACCCGAAGAACCTGCCAGACGAACCGTGGAGGTCGATGCATTCTGCTCATGGTCGGCGTGAAGAATGAAGATGCGATCCATGGCGCGGGCCAGAACCGGGTTCACCTTGTATTCCTCGCAAGGGACCGCAAAGCACATGTGCAGGAAGTTTGCCGCATAGCTCAGGTCGTTGCGCGGATAAACGAATGGCTGACCAACGTGGTACTTGTAAGCCATTGCGGCGATGGTCGGCATCTTCGCGATCATGCGCAGGGAGGCAACCATGCGCTGGTGCGGATCAGTGATGTCGGTCGAGTCGTGATAGAAGGCGGACAGCGCCCCAACCGTGCCGACCATGACTGCCATCGGGTGGGCGTCGCGACGGAAGCCGGAGAAGAACCGGTTCATCTGTTCGTGGATCATTGTGTGGTAGGTCACACGATTGACGAAGTCGTCCTTCTGGGTCTTCGTCGGCAGTTCGCCGTAGAGCAGAAGATAGCAGGACTCCAGGAAGTCGCCGTGGTCGGCGAGCTGCTCGATCGGGTACCCGCGGTAGAGCAGGGTGCCTTCGTCACCATCAATATAGGTGATCTTGGACTCGCAGGAGGCGGTGGAGGTGAAGCCCGGGTCGTAGGTGAACATGCCCGTGTCCTTGTACAAGGACGAGATGTTCACAACCGACGGTCCGATGGATCCGTCAAGAACGTCGAATGCGTGGTCGTTACCACCGACATTGAGCTTGGCGTTGTTGTCGGCCATTCAGAAACCCCTTTACGTTAAACGGATGTGCTGTCCTGGTTTGACCCTTCAGGCGATGGGTCCCGTTTCCGGTTGCCGGACCAGCACTGGAGACTTTTTCGCGTCTTGCGTAGCCCATTTACTGCACTGCCGCAAGCTGGCCGATATAACGCTTTGGTCAAAGACGGATTTCGCCAACCAGAGCGACTGCCGGAAGCTTGGCTTTTGCCTAAAAATGCATCCGGCAGTGCTTTGTCTCAGGCTGCCTGATCCTGAATTCTGGCAAGGGATTCTTCCCGGCCAAGAGCGATCAGGACGTCATAAATGCCGGGTGACGTGCCTCGGCCCGTCAGCGCGGCCCGTAGCGGCTGCGCCACCTTGCCCAGTTTCAATTCCTTGTCTTCCGCGTAGGCCTTTACAGCAGTTTCCAGCGGGTCCTCGCTCCAGTCAGAAACGCTGGAAAGAACTTCGTGAAGATCCTTCAGGATCGCCCGGGCGTCGTCGTCCAGGATCTTCTGGGCCTTTTCGTCGGTGTCGAGCGGGCGCTGACGCCACAGATAGGAGGCGCTTTCCGTCAGTTCGACCAGGGTCTTGGCCCGTTCCTTCAGTCCGGGAAGTGCTGCAAGTGCGGTGTTCTCGTTGTCACCATCGGCAAGCCAGGCGAGAATCTGGTCGCCGCCTTCGGCATGTGCGAGATAGACCTTCCAATGGCCCAGCAATTCGCCGTCATCGGTCGCGCGCATGTAATGACCGTTGAGGTTCTCAAGTTTCTTGAAATCGAAACGCGCAGCCGACTGACCGACAGCGTCGAAACCGAACCACTTGATCATGTCTTCGAGCGAAATGATCTCCTCGTCACCATGGCTCCAGCCGAGACGTGCCAGATAATTCCGCATGGCCTGCGGCAGATAGCCCATCTCGCGATAGGCTTCGGCCCCGGTCGCACCGTGACGTTTGGAAAGTTTTGCGCCGTCCGGCCCGTGAATGAGCGGAATATGCGCCATTGCCGGCACATCCCATCCCAGAGCCTTGAAGATGAGCGTCTGGCGGGCCGCATTCGTCAAGTGATCGACGCCGCGGATGATGTGTGTGATGCCCATGTCGTGATCGTCCACCACAACAGCGTGCATATAAGTCGGCGTCCCGTCGGAGCGCATCAGTACGAAGTCATCAAGGTCCTTGTTCGGGATCACGACGCGACCCTGTACGAGATCGTCGACCACCGTCTCGCCTTCCTGAGGAGCCTTGATGCGGATGACTGGGTCAACGCCGGCCGGGGCTTCGGAGGCGTCTCGCTCGCGCCATGTCCCGTCATATCGGGGTGGCTTGCCCTCGGCGCGGGCTTTCTCGCGCATGGCGTCAAGCTCTTCCGGGGTGCAGTAGCAGCGATAGGCCGTGCCGTTGGCCAGCATTTCCTCGACCACTTCCTTGTGCCGCTCAACACGGGAAAACTGGGAGATCGGGTCTCCGTCCCAATCGAGCCCAAGCCAGGACAGGCCGTCAATCAATGCGTCCACCGCTTCCTGCGTAGAGCGAGCCCGGTCCGTATCTTCGATCCGCAGCAGCATCTTGCCGCCGTGATGACGCGCGAAGAGCCAGTTGAAGAGTGCGGTGCGGGCGCCGCCGATATGCAGGAACCCGGTTGGGGACGGGGCGAAGCGCGTGACGATGTTCTGTGCCATGGTGCTTTATGAAAGTCTCTGTCAGTATGACGGCGCGGAGCGCGCCGGATTGGTGGCGCGGTCTTAGCACAGGCTTTGGCGAGGCTAAATAGGGGCTCCGGCCATTTCTTGGACCAAAACGAGGAGCTGAAGTGACGTCACGGTCCGGTCCGCTCGATATTTCTGCCCGCCGGTCGCAAACGGCAACCCTTGATGTTGAGCGCGAGGATTTATCACCTGCCGTGCTCAAGCCTGAAGTGCGTGAGAAACGACGTTCAAGGCTAGCGGGTGGTGGCCACACTTATTCCGCTCACAATGCGTCAGCAGATCGTCTTTGGGATTCGCAAGGGCTGTTGTGGTGTGCCTTCGCGTTTGCCGCGGGAATTGGAGTTTACGTTTCGTTGCCCGAAGAACCTTCCTGGGTTCTGTTGGGATTTCTGGTCGCGCTGGTAAGCGCGGTTCTCTGGCGTGTGAAGCGGCGCGGCACGGTGGCGGTTTCCGTCGTTCTCTTCCTGGCATTCTTTGCCGGACTGGCAGCCTCCAGTCTTCGCACGGCATATGTTTCGGCGCCGCGCCTTGCCGAACAGATGAACGCGGATCTTGTTGGCTACATAGAAGAGATTGACAGCGGGGCAGCTGGTCACCGGATCGTGCTGGCCGTATCCACGGTCAATGGGCGTCCTGTCGAGGAAGGCGAGTTCCCCGTTAAGGTGCGCTTGCGCGTTCCGGCAGGAAGCGACATTGAAGTGGGGCGCACCGTGAGCGTCAGTGCGCGGCTGTTTCCTCCTGCAGGTCCCGTCTTTCCAGGAGGATACGATTTTTCCTTCCGGGCCTTCTTTCAGCAGATTGGAGCGACGGGTTTCAGTTTCGGGTCCCCCGAGGTCATCGATACTGAGGACGTTGGAAATGAATTTCGCCCGGCCGTTGCCGTTTCCAAGCTTCGAATAGACCTCGCGGAGCGTATCAGGGCCAATCTTTCGGAAGGACCGGAGACAGCACTGATCGTTGCTCTTCTGGTTGGAGACCGCAGCGGAATAACCGAAGAGCAGGAAGAGATCTTGCGGGCCGCCGGACTGGCTCACATTCTTGCAATTTCCGGACTGCATATGGCGCTTTTTGCCGGCGGCGCCTATGGCGCGGTCTTGCTGCTCTTTTCGTTGGTGCCTGTCCTGACGCTCAGGTGGCCGGTGCACAAATGGGCTGCACTTTCAGCCCTTGGTGCTGCCGTTATTTATCTGCTTCTGTCCGGTGGTGCGGTTGCGACGCAACGCTCGTTCCTGATGATTGCGATTGTCTTTGTCGGAATTCTGGTGGGGCGGCGCGGCCTGACCCTGCGAAGCGTAGCGTTGGCTGGCCTCGTGCTCTTGCTGATTGCTCCTGAGAGGTTGTTTTTTCCCGGCTTCCAGATGTCCTTCGCTGCCGTGATCTGCCTCGTTGCCGTTTATGACCTGTGGCGGCAGCGAGATCGTTCCCTGTCATCTGGTGAAAGAGTGTCCGGATGGGGCATGGCGACTTGTCTTTACCTCGGCAAGTGGGTTGCAGGGTTGTTCGTCACCGCATTGGTCGCGGGGCTGGCGACCGGCATTATAGGAGCTCATCACTTCAGCCGCATCGCGCCCTACGGCTTAGTCGGCAACTTGCTGGGAATGCCGGTGTTTTCACTTGTTGTGATGCCGATGGGAGTACTTGCATTCGTTCTGATGCCCTTCGGCCTTGCAGCTCTCCCTCTGGCTGTCATGTCTCTAGGCGTTTCACTTCTGTTGAAGGTTGCTTCCTTTACCGCAGCCCTCGATGCCGGCAGCGGAACTTCCGGAAGGCTCGACGGGGCTGCTGCGTTGCTGTTGCTATCAGCATTGTTTGCCGGATTGTTGGTGCCTGGCAGAAAGCGTGTGCTCGCCGGAGTGCCTCTCGTCGCAGGAATATTGATTGTTCTTACCAGCCGGCCTCCCGATATCCAGATTGCTGCAAGCGGCTCTCGAATAGCTGCCCGCGATGAAACGGGAACTTTGCGATACGCAGCAAGGGGGAGATCGTTTGCAAGTGATCTATGGCTGCAGTCGGAAGGAGTGAGGAATGATGCGATCTTGTCGCGCAAGATGAAATCGCCTCAAAGAAATTGCGATGACGACGGTTGTGTCATCAGGGCCTACGTCAATTCAGAGGACGCAGAACGGCTGGATGGCAAGCGATCCTTTTTTGCAATCGCGCAGCCAAAGACATTTGAAGCGTTTCAGCTGGATTGCCGATATGCCGATTTGGTCGTGACCGATCTTGTCGCTCCGGAGAGCTGCGGCGCAACCCTCGTTCTGGATCACGGTACGCGCACCGAACGTGGTGCCGTCTCCATCTGGCTATCGCCCGGTGATTTCAGCCAGGCCGCAAATGCTACGAGCGGAGCCGGTGCACCGGGCCATCCGCCAAACGAAAATCTGAAAATCGAGAAACTGAAGTCTGCCATCCCGGACCCACCGCGCCCCTGGCATCACCAGGGTACGGTAACGAGAGACAGCCTGCGTCTAGCCGAGCGCGCCTCGGTGACCGAAGCGCGCGCAGAGGAGTGACTGGTCAATACTGACGAAACAGGGCAACGAGGCGGCCCTGAACACGAACGCGGCCGGGACCGAAGATCCTGGTTTCATAAGCCGGGTTGGCTGCTTCAAGAGCGATGGAAGCGCCTTTCTTGCGCAGCCTCTTCAAGGTGGCTTCTTCATCGTCCACAAGTGCAACCACGATGTCGCCACTGTCGGCGCTGTCGGTCCGGCGGATAAGAACGGTATCACCGTCCAGAATGCCGGCCTCAATCATGGAATCACCACGAACCTCCAGCGCGTAGTGTTCCCCGCGACCAAGAAGGTCCTGCGGCACTGTGATGGAATGGCTGTGTGTTTGAATGGCCTCGATGGGCACACCGGCTGCAATGCGGCCCATGACGGGGATTTCCGTAACACTGGACACCGGCACCGGTGCAGCTTTTTCAGGCTCCGGTTTGCCGAGTGAGCCTTCAATGACTTCAGGTGAGAAGCTGCCTCTTGGCCGTGGAGCACCCAGGCCGGGTGCGATGGAGTCCGGAAGACGAACAACTTCCATGGCTCTGGCCCGGTTCGGCAGGCGCCGGATGAAGCCACGTTCTTCAAGCGCGGTGATCAGGCGGTGAATGCCGGACTTGGAGCGCAGGTCGAGCGCATCCTTCATTTCGTCGAAAGACGGCGGCACACCGGTTTCTTTCAGTCTTTCGTGAATGAACATGAGCAGTTCGTACTGCTTGCGCGTCAGCATGTAGGCGTCCCCTGACCGAGAAAACATCTGGTACAAATCAAGAACATGGTACCTGTTCTCATTGTGTTCTGCAAGGGTAAATGTTCTCTTACTGTTCTTGGCTTCGAACAAGTTGCCGTATTCAATCCGTCTCCGATATCGGATTCAGGTCATCCTTCGATCCGGTCATGATCAGCAGTTCACAGGTGATCAAAGTCGGCGCGCCACCAGCGGTTAGAATGCCCCGATGCAGTCCACCTTCGAGATCAACGGCGCGGATTGGGACGCAAAGCTCTTGCTCCGGTTTCGCGCCAGCGTTTGCAGACAGGAGTATCTCGGAAATCAGACCTGTCATCGGCTGGGCATCGCGGAACGCTGCTCCGGCCAGACTGCCCAGTCCATAGACTTGGTAGGAGGGTGCTTTCAGCTCTTTTGCGAGTTCTTGGATGCTGTCCGTCAGGTCGGCAAACGGAGCGAGTGTGGTGATAAGCGCATTGTGGTCGGTTGTCCGTGACTGTTCGTCATCCTGTTGCACACGAAACAGCGTGAATTCGGTTTCCGGATCCAGCGATGCCACGAACGCTGCGCCTTGCAGGCCGTACCCTTTGATGGCCCCCTGATGCGCAACCTTCAGCGTATGCGGCAGTAAGTGGCCAAGGTGCTCGACTTCTTCCTCGTGCCAATAAGCGTGTACATGAGCGAACCATTCGCCATCTCGTATCCCGAGAATGGCAACTGCGGACTCCAGCGTTGCGCCTTTCGAGGAGTGCGTGTCGCTGTACCAGGCTGCATGTCTGTCATCGATTGCGCAGGCAGGCATTACGAAGTCGAATGCTTCGAGCGTGAGCCCGGAAAGATCGAGAACGGCGGAGCTCAGTCCTTGGTGCGTGGCGAAGCGGCCCAGCGCCTCCAGCAAGGGAGTTTGCTCTGCCAGGGAGATTTCCAATGGCTTCGCCAGACATCTGGCATGTGGGAGCCGATTGATGGCAGCTGGGCCGGGATGACGAATGTCGGACAGAGACCTGGGGGCGGGCCGTCTCACAACAGGCCTTTCTCGGTCAAATGCTCCCGCACCAGTTTCTTGGTGATCTTGCCATAGGCGCTTGTCGGCATTGCGGGAATGAAGAGATAACGTGCAGGCATCTTGTAGCGGGCGATCTTGCCGTTCAGATAGTCGCTGAGGTCCTGAGGGTCGGGTGACTTTTCTGGGGCAGCCACGCAAACGGCTAGGCCGACTTCGCCCCATTGCCTGTCCGGAATGCCGAGAATTGCGACCTCGGAAATATCCGGATGTGTAAGCAGCACTTCCTCGACTTCCTTCGGGTAGACGTTGGAGCCACCAGAAATGTACATGTCCGACGCTCGGCCTGTCAGGAAGAGGTAGCGCTGTTCATCCATGTGACCGATGTCTCCGGTGCGGAACCAGCCGTTCCGGAAAGACTTCTGGTTGGCGACTTCGTCTTCCAGATAGCCAGCACAGACTGCCGAACCGATGACGCAGACTTCACCCGTTTCATTGGGGGGCAGGTGATTGCCTTCCTCGTCCTGGATCGAAACCTCTATACCTGTGCGCTCCGTACCGCAGGTGCCGCTGCGTGTCTCAAGTCCATCCTCCAGAAAATGATCCTGTGGCCGCAGCACGGTGATGTTTCCGGTGACCTCGCCAAGTCCGTAGTATTGAACCAGAACGTGCCCCAATTTCTGGAGTGCCAGCTTCTGATCCTCCCTGTACATGGGAGCCCCCGCATAAATGACGTGACGAAGGCTCGAGTGATCGTACTGATCGACAGAAGGGTCTTCCACCAGGCGTTTGACGATAGTGGGAACAGTGAAGAGATTGCTGACTTTGTGTTTCTCGATCAACTCGAATGCAGTCGAGGGATTGAAGCCGCCTCCGGGCAGGAGAACATGTGTGGAACCAACTGATAGCTGGGCAATCAGTTGCAACCCTGCACCGTGTGACAATGGGGCTATGACCAGCGACGCATCGCGCTCCGTCGTCCCGGGCAACAGGTCTGCCATGTAGTTGACGCAAACGAATCCGATCTGCCCGTGACTGAGGACAACTGCCTTCGGGCGGCCAGTCGAGCCTGAGGTGAAGAACAGCCAACAGGGATCGTTATAGTCCACTGCCTCGTTCTGCAGGACCTGTCCCTGGTAACGGGAGAGGAGATCCTCATAGCTTGTGCCAAAGTCGCTGGCTCCAATTGTAATGCACCCTGTCAGCTGATCTCTGGCGTTTCGCACTGCATCGGCCTGAGCACCAAAATCAGCGTCACACAGGAAAACCTTCGCCTTCGCTTTTACCGCAGCATAGGCCGTTTCCCCCGGAGCCTGTCTGAAATTGCAGGGAACCCAGATGGCTCCCAGACGAAATGCCGCCAACATGATCTCTATCATCTGATGCGAGTTCTGGGCCTGGACCAGCAAGCCGTCGCCCTTGGAAACGCCGAATTCCGATTGGAGACCTTTGGCAAGTGCGGAGACGCGCGAATCGATTTCTGACCAGCTCAAGGTGACCCCATCCTCGACAACCGCAGGCCCTGAGGGCCACCGGGCAGCGTTCCTGGACAGAAAATGCGCAAGATTGGCCACGCGATTGGAACAGCGCTCCACCATCTAAGTTTGCCTCCCGACTACTGGTTTTTTCAGACGTTAGGTTGATGGCAGTCCGTTTGACAAGTTGAGATTGGCATTCAGACCGTTCCGCTTTCTAGGTAAATCGTGCAAGTATGCCGCCGATCGGTTTCGACGTTTGCCTGAGGATTTCGAATGAGTGAGATGACGATTATTGATTGGGACGATGCCTATTCAAATGCTGCCTATATTCCAGGCGCTGACGATTTCATCGTGCGCTGGGCACAGGAAGCGGAAACCTTCCGGAAAAGCTGGGTCGAAAAGGATCTGGATGTCGTTTACGGGGAAGGGGATCGTCAGCGGTTCGATGTGTTTCGGCCGCAGAGGAAGTCCAAGGGGCTCGTCGTGTTCGTGCACGGTGGCTACTGGCTGAGATTCGATAAAAGTTCCTGGTCGCATTTTTCTAGCGGCTGCCTGGCAAGAGGCTGGACGGTATGCATGCCGTCGTATGATCTGGCTCCTGATGCGCGGATCGCAGATATCACGCGGCAAATCTCTGTCGCGATTACGAAGGCGGCTGCTCGCGTCGGTGGCCCGATCCGTCTTGCCGGGCATTCCGCTGGTGGGCATCTGGTCACACGCATGATTTGCGAAAACAGCCGGTTGCCGAAAGACGTTCTGGATCGAATCGAGCGTGTTGTTTCCATCAGCGGTTTGCACGACCTTCGCCCGCTCAGAAACACGGTGATGAACAAGTCCTTCCAGATGAACGAAGACGATGCCATGGCCGAAAGTGCGGCATTGATGGTGCCCGCCGTTGACTGTCCGGTTGTCGCCTGGGTTGGCGGAGCGGAGCGTCCGGAGTTTCTAAGGCAATCGAAACTCCTTGCGGATGCCTGGCCAATGGCCACCTACAAGGAGGATCCCGGCCGCCATCATTTCGATGTCATAGACGGTTTGAAGGATCCCGATAGTGAACTGACGGAAACCTTGCTGGCCCCTTGAGCCACTCACGAGGAGGCGCATATGCGTACTGAAAGCGACAGCATCGGCGAAATAGACGTGCCGGAGGACAAATACTGGGGGGCACAGACACAGCGCTCCTTGAAGTATTTTTCCATCGGTAGCGACCTGATGCCGATAGAGCTTGTCCACGCTTATGGCGTTTTGAAGAAGGCAGCGGCCCTAGCAAACGAAGAGCTGGGGTTGCTGGATGCAGATCTTGCTCGGTTGATTGTCCAGGCAGCCGACGAAGTAATTGATGGAAAACTTGACGACCATTTTCCGTTGCACGTCTGGATGACCGGCAGCGGAACACAAACCAACATGAACGTGAATGAAGTGATCTCCAATCGCGCCATTGCCCTTGCCGGTGGTGTGCTGGGGTCAAAGGATCCGGTTCATCCAAACGATCACGTGAACCTGTCTCAATCGTCCAATGACAGCTTTCCCGCAGCGATGCACATGGCCGCTGCACTCCAGGTGACACATCGCCTTTTGCCCGGCGTCCAGCTGCTCCACAAGAGCCTGCAAGACAAAGCCGACGCCTGGGACGACATCATAAAGATCGGCAGAACGCATATGCAGGACGCCACGCCTTTGACGCTTGGTCAGGAGTTTTCCGGTTATGCGGAAATGCTGCGTCAGGACATTGAGCGCATCAGTTTTGCCCTAAAGGATGTCTATGGACTGGCGCTGGGCGGAACCGCAGTCGGGACGGGCATCAACGCTCATCCCCTTTTTGCGGAGTTGTCTGCCACCCGGATCGCTGAACTGACGGACTTGCCGTTTTATACGGCTTCGAACAAGTTTGCGGTTCAGGGGGCGCATGATGCTCTTGTCATGTTGAGCGGAGCCTTGAAGACGCTTTCAGTGTCCTTGTTCAAGATCGCAAACGATATCCGCCTCTTGTCCTGCGGGCCCCGCTGCGGTTTCTTTGAGTTGAAAATTCCGGCAAACGAGCCGGGCTCTTCGATAATGCCAGGCAAGGTCAACCCGACGCAGTGCGAGGCACTGGCGATGGTTGCGGCACAGGTGATGGGCAATGACGTCGTCGTCGGGATAGGTGGCGCCAGTGGCTACCTGGAGATGAATGTCTACAAGCCGCTGATGATCAATGCGATCCTGCAGTCGGTAAAGATCATGGGCGACGGTTGCACCAACTTCTCCCTTTTCCTGGTGGAAGGTATGGAGCCGAACGAGAAGCGCATCAGGGAGTTTCTGGATCAATCCCTGATGCTGGTGACTGCGCTAAGTCCGGTGATCGGATATGACAAGGCCAGTCATGCCGCACACCATGCGTTTGAGCATGATCTGACCTTGAAGCAGGCATGCCTTGACCTTGAATTCGTCAGTGCGGAGGAATTCGACCGGGTTGTTGATCCGGCGAAGATGGTCCAGCCGTCGCTTTAAGGTCGGCCGAAAGGTTCCTGATTAGCGCTTTCGTGATGCGCTGGGCAATTCGGCGTACGACTACAAGAGACCCCTTTGTGCGAGATTGCGCATGAGGGAGCTTATGCCGAATGTCCATTCCGGACATTCGGTCGAAAGCCGGACCGTGTTGCTCAATCGACCTAGGCCCAGACTTTCGATTGTGACGACGTCGCCCAGTTTGTGAGTGAAACCTTCTCCGGCAACGTCCCGGTCCTGCGTCGGTGCGAAGAGGGTACCGAGAAACAGCATGATCCCGTCGGGATACTGATGGTGGCGGCCCAGGGTTTGCCGGACCAGATCCACAGGGTCCCGACTGATTTCCTTCATCGAAGATCTCCCCTTCAGGATGAAGCCGTCCGTTCCCTCCACCGTCAGGTCCAGCTCTGCCAGTCGAACGTCATCCAGAGAATATCCCTGGTCGAATAGTCGGATCATCGGTCCGATGGCACAGGATGCATTGTTGTCCTTTGCCTTGGACAAGAGCAGAGCCGAACGGCCCTCGACATCACGCAGATTGACGTCGTTTCCAAGCGTTGCGCCAACAATCACACCCTTTGAAGAGACTGTCAGAACCACTTCCGGCTCTGGGTTGTTCCAGCTGGACACCGGGTGAAGTCCGACGTGGGCTCCGGTGCCGACAGAGGAAAGAACCTGCGCCTTGGAAAAGACCTCGGCATCCGGGCCGATGCCGACTTCCAGGTATTGGCTCCAGAGCCCCTCGGAGATAAGCGCTTGTTTGACCTTGGCAGCTTCTTCGGATCCGGCTCGCAGGTTACGCAGGCTGTCGCCGATGGTTGCACCTACCCGTGCCCGGATCGCTTCGGCCTTTTGAGGATCTCCTGCCGCTTTCTCCTCGATCACGCGTTCGACCATGGAGTTTGCGAAGGTCACGCCACATGCCTTCACTGCCTGTAAATCGCAGGGAGCCAGAAAATGCAGGTTGGCGAGATCGCTGCAGGTACCAGCCGCGATTTCATCCAGAGTACCAAGATCTTCTCCTTTAGCTGCGGCAACATAGGCAGCCGGTTCCCTTAGTTCGCAAATATCCCGAACGGTGGGGGCGGCTGCGGACGTGATGTCGAAAACGTGGTTTTCGCGCAGCGTGACGACGGCGGGCCCCCTGACATCGGGTCGCCAGACACGGCCCAAAAATGTGCCGGAGGACAATTCGGTTTCTGAATAGAATTTCATGGCGTTCCCAGGTTGGCCGTTAGGCCATCATTGTTGGTTTTCCCTAGTCTGCTGGGAAAATTCTCAGTTGTCCAACAAATGTGAAAACGCAGGCGTCACTCCACGAGTTCTCTTGAGAGAGCGGGTATCCGGTTGAGAAATTATCGGATGCCTGTCTTTGTTTGCCGGACAGACCTACAGGTGTCCTGTGAACCACGTCACTCCTGGAGGGTCGAAGCGACCAGCTTGTCCGCCATGGCCTTGTTTTGCACCAGCATGTCTTTCATGCGTCCACGCGCCAGTTCTGCGTCTCCGGAATCGATCGCTTCAGCAACGCCGACGTGATTGCGACGTGCAATCTTTTCTTCCGGAGGGGTTCGTTGTGAAGCGGCATAGGAAAAGAGCATAACCGCGTAGATCAGATTCTGGAGCTGGGAAAGCATCTGATTGCCACTGGCCTGCAGGATCGTGGCATGGAACATGTAGTCGGCGCCGATCATGCTTTCCTGACCATCCAGAGGATGGATGGCACGCGCGGCCGCAAGAATGGTGTCGCGTTGCTCCCGGCTTGCGTTGACGGCTGCCAGGGCGGCGGCCTCCGGCTCGAAAATCAGTCTGAGGTCGGTTGCTTCCGCATAAATTCTCGCAGTCTGCGGACTTCTTGGGTCATGCCAGCGAATGACGTCCGGATCGAGAAGGTTCCAGTCGTCAAAGGGGCAGACCCGAGACCCATATCTGCGTGCCGTTCGAACGAGCCCTTTGCCGCAAAGCACCTTGATGGCTTCTCGGACAACAGTTCGCGAAACACCGAGGCTGTCGACAAGTTCGTCCTCACGCGGAAGGATCGCGCCTGTCGGATATTCTCCCCGCGCAATCTTTCTACCGAGATGTTCGACCGTATCTTTGACTGCCCCCGTCGGCAGGGATGTAAGGACCTTGTCCGGAAGTTCGAAGAAATTACGCTTTTTATTATCCATTCAACAGACTCAGGCAGTCGGGTCTTTCCAATCGTATTTGATCGGCGAGACCGGCGTTGTGTCCTGCGCATGTTTTACAAGCGAATTTTATAAAATACTAGATTTAATGAGTTGCCACGACGTTTTGCAAAGCTAATACGTCGCTTCTGGAGTCTCTTTATGTCGCTGCTGTTTGAATTATTGACCATTCAGGCAAGGAAATGAATTCGCTGCTTTGAAATTTGTAGGACAATTACTCGGGACCTAGCCATCCAGAGCATAAAGCCTTTGTGCAAGTTTTCTGACGCCGGTGTTCTTGAAGTGCCGGATACTTGCAGGTGGAACTAAATAGACAACTCCGGCGGCCAGTCCGTCGCGCCAGCGCAGCTGCACTTCGGCAACGGTTTTGGGGACGGCATCGAAGACATAGAACTCCTCCGGCAGGTCGGTAACCTCGTTCAGTACGAGACGGACACCTCCATCCGAAATGTCCCTGATCGTGCAATCGCAAATAAATTCATTGTCCAGACTCGCAAGTTTCGCGGGGCGCAATCTTGTGCGTTGGCGCGGATGCAGGCGACGCTGAATTGCTGCGGCAATGGAGTCCCGTTTCGAAGACAGAAATGAAAACATGGCACAACCTCAGTTGTTGGGTCTTGATGGGGCGAGCGGTCCCGTTGGCCTTAAGGGCTCTGGTCTGCCGGAACCGGGGAGTACGGGCCGATAGCTGGGATCTCCCAGCGTCGAGGGGCGGTGTGTGACTGGTGATTGTGCGTTCCGGCAAAGGCGATATGCAAGATCGTACAAACCGCGCCAACCAGCCGGTGTGCTGCCAAGGTTGTCCAGCACTGCAAGTGCACCGCCCGTTATTGCACCCCTGCGTGCTCCACTTGGGCCTTCCCAGGCGCCGCCTGCAACGGCGCCTTCCATCGCGCCGTCGACGATCGGCATGTCCGATTGATCCTTGTTGATATGCGCATCTGCATAGGCTCTTGCGTAGGCGTCGCAGTTCGTGGTCTGGGCTGAGGCTTCTGGGGCCAGGCAGGCAACTGAAGCAGCGATTGCAGCCTGCAGGAGCCCGGCCTTCGCAAGCTGGACACGGTGCATCGTGAAGGCGCGACATATGAATGGTTGGACCGAGGGTCTGGCTGCTTTCCTTGCGCAGGTCGGCGGCTGCAGACGTTTCATACGCTTCTCCCTAATACCGAATACTGAAAGGGCAGGGGCGCCCGCACCGGTAATGCATGCACACCGAAGATTGCGTGAAACTTGCGTCGCAGGCGTCCGGGAAGGAACCCTGCCAAATCATCACGGTCGAACAGTTTCGGGCAAGCTTGGCTGACTATCCCTTGGGGCAACCTGAGCTGATAGGAGGTCTTCTATGGAACCTGTGTTCCTGACCAAACTCGTTTCGAATAGCAATGACTGGCTGTCCGTCCGCCAGGCGACCATTGCCGAAAACATTGCCAACGCAAATACGCCAGGCTTCCGCTCCAAGGACCTGGAACCGTTCACAACCGTGATCAGCAAAACCCAGCTTGCCATGACCGCAACTCATGACGGCCATCTTGGTCAGACCATGGAAGCCGCGCGCAAGTCCGATGTCGAAAAGGCGGATAGCTGGACGGTCACGCATTCCGGTAACTCCGTCAGCCTGGAACAGGAACTCATGAAGGCAGGAGAGGTCGCGCGCGATCATTCGTTGAACGCCAGTATCGCGAAGTCCTTTCACCGCATGTACCTCTCCACAGTGAAATCCTAAAGGAAAACAATCATGTCTGATCCGCTTTCCACAACCTTGCAGATTTCCGGCGCTGGTCTCAGAGCGCAGTCGGAGCGGTTGAGAGTTGTGTCCGAAAACCTCGCCAACGCCCGCTCTACCGGCGAAGCAGCCGGCGATGATCCCTATCGGCGCAAGACCATCACGTTCGAAAGTGAATTCAACCGCGCCGTCCAGGCCAACCTGGTTTCCGTGAAGGACATCGGCAAGGACAAAGCCGAGTTCGCGGTGGAATACGACCCCGGCCATCCGGCGGCAGACGAGAACGGCTACGTCAAGATGCCGAATGTCAACACGCTGCTTGAACTGGCCGATATGCGTGAAACCAACCGCTCTTACGAAGCCAATCTGAAAGTCATGACGCAGGCCCGCGAGATGGTCATGCGCAACATTGACCTGTTGAGGAACTGATCATGATCAATGAAATCTCCGCGCTGACATCGTCGACCGACGGCGTCCTGAAAGCAGCCTCCACCACCAGGTACACGGCGAGTACGCCGGATCTTGGCGGCACGGGCGCCGTGGGCGAATCCAGTTTCTCCGATGTGATGGCGAAAGTTTCGACCGATGCGATCGACAAGATCAAGCAAGGCGAAGCGGTATCGATTGCAGGTGTCGACGGACAGGCGTCGGTACAGCAGGTGGTCGAGGCCGTAATGGCTGCTGAATCGACCCTCCAGACCGCAATTGCCATCCGCGACAAGGTCGTGAGCGCCTATCAGGAAATCAGCCGCATGTCGATCTGATCGAAGGCTTGGCCTCGATAAGCGATTGTAATTACCAGGAGAAAATCCATGAAAGCCCTTGCTATCGCCGCGACCGGCATGAGCGCCCAGCAGACGAATGTCGAAGTGGTCGCCAACAACATCGCCAACATGAACACCACGTCCTTCAAACGTTCGCAGGCGGAATTCTCAGACCTGCTCTATCAGGCAGAGCGCCTGCAGGGCGTGCCGAACCGGGGTGGTGAAGATCCTGTACCGGAAGGTGCTCAGCTTGGTCTGGGCGTTCGTACCGCCGGGATCCGCAAACTCCATGCCCAAGGCTCGCTGACCAACACCGGCAACCAGTTCGATGTTGCGCTCGATGGGCGGGGATGGTTCGAAATTACCGGTCCTGATGACGAAACACTGTTTACCCGAGCCGGTTCGTTCAACAAGAATGCAGACGGCAGACTGGTGACCATTGACGGCTATGCCGTCGAACCGGCGATCATCATTCCGCAAGAAACCATTGAAGTTGTCGTCAATGAATCGGGTCAGGTCTATGCCAAGGTCGATGGCGAGATGACGCCTCGTGAACTTGGACAGCTGACGCTTTCCAATTTTGCCAACGATGTCGGTCTGGAACCAGTGGGTGGCAACCTTTTCCGTGAAACCGAGGCGTCTGGCACGCCTGTTACCGGTGTTGCGGGTGATCCGGGTTTCGGCGTGGTTCGCCAGGGGTATCTGGAAAGCTCCAACGTTGATCCGGTAAAGGAAATCACTGCCTTGATCAGCGCTCAGCGCGGCTATGAAATGAACTCCAAGGTCATGAAAGCCGCCGACGAGATGGCCGGTACCGTCACCAACGGCATTCGCTAACAGGGAGAAGGTGATGACGATCCGATCCCTTTTCCTGGTGCTGGTCATGATCTTCAGCACCGGGGCAGCGAAAGCAGCCGGAGGCATAGATCTGCCGGTTCCGCGCCAGACCATACCGGCTGGAACCGAAATCACTCACCAGGATCTGATCGAACGGTCGTTTCCAACGAGGACAGCGCAGCAATTCGCGGTGTCTACCAACAGGGGCCAACTGGTTGGCATGGTTGCACGGCGTACGTTGCTTCCAGGACAGCCGGTACCGATCAATTCGGTCGAAAAGCCGGTCCTTGTTCGTCGTGGTGAGCCGGCGCGACTGGTTTTCCGTGAGCAGGGGCTGGTGATCATCATGCAGGTGGAAGCTCTTCAGAACGGCGGAGCCGGCAACTTCGTACGCGTACGCAATGTCGATAGCGGTCTGGTTGTTTCCGGGCGGGTTCAAGAAGACGGCACCATACGTGTGGAGAACTGATTTTATGACCCGGTTACTCGTTTTTGTTCTGGCTGCACTGTTGGCCTTGCCGGTGTCGGCAATGTCCATGGTGCGGATCAAGGACATCGCCAGTCTGCAAGGGGTGCGCGACAACCAGCTTGTCGGCTATGGCCTCGTTATCGGTCTGAAAGGATCCGGCGACACGTTGCGCAATTCCCCATTCACGGAGCAATCGCTGCAATCGATGCTCGACAGTCTGGGGGTGAACGTACGCGATGCGCGGCTGCGGACGCGTAACGTAGCAGCCGTTGTCGTGACCGCCGAAATGCCGTCTTTCATCGGTCAGGGATCGACGATCGACGTAAGTGTGTCCTCGCTTGGCGATGCGACGTCACTTGCCGGGGGTACTCTCATCGCTACCCCTTTGCTGGGAGCTGACGGGCAAATCTACGCGGTTGCGCAGGGCCCCGTTGCAGTATCAGGTTTCTCGGAGCTGGGGCAGGCGGAAAGCCTGACCCAGGGGATACCGACTGTCGGTCGGGTTCCAAACGGTGGTCTCATCGAAAGAGATTTGCCGGCTAAATTTTCGCAAATACCTAACCTGGTTCTCGAACTTTCCAATCCGGATTTCCGCACCGCAGTGCGTATCGCCGATGCGATCAACCAGTTCACCAGGGAGCGATACGGCATCAAGGTGGCCAAGGAGCGCGACTATCGCACCGTGGTACTCACGCCTCCGCAAAACATCAGTGTCACGCGGTTCATCGCTGAAATCGAGGCTATTCGGGTGACGCCTGACCAGATTGCGAAGGTCGTGATCGATGAGCGAACAGGGACTGTGGTCATAGGCAAGGATGTGCAGATTTCGACCGTTGCGATTACCCATGGCAATCTGACGGTTCGTATATCGGAAGCACCCGAGGTTTCGCAGCCGTCGCCGTTTTCGCTGAATGGCCAGACAGTGGTTGTGCCACGAACATATGTCGATGCTCAGGAAAGCGGTGGTCAACTGGCTGTTGTCGGTGGAACGGACCTGCCCACGCTGGTACGAGGTCTCAACCGGATCGGTCTGCGACCAACTGGTATCATCGCCATCCTTCAGGCGATCAAGACAGCCGGCGCGCTGCAGGCGGAACTCGTGGTGCAATAAGTCAGACCTGGTCCTAACCCAACAGGGAAGCCAGCACTCATGTGGTCTGAACCCCTGAAGGGCGGGATGACGTCTCCTTCATGAGAGCAATTCTGAAACGCCGCTTTTTGAAGCGGCGTTTTTTTGCGACAGCCTCACGCAAGCTCGATCTCCGATTGTGCGGTCAAAGAGGTTCTGCACAAGGGAAGGCCTTATGCCACGACATTTGGACCGCGGCCGCACATTCACGCTTCTGGTGCTTGCGGCAGTTTCGCTCACATTTGGCGGCCAGGCCATTGCCCAGGCGCCGCGTCAGAAGCCGCAGGCACGCGAAAGCGCGATTGCGCCCGTACCGCCACAGGACAGCGAGCTCTATTGCAAGAACATCGCCGAAGCGGCTTCGGATGCGCGCATCAAGTGGCAGACCTGGAAACTGATCAGCCTGGAGGCAAGTCTCCGGGACAGGATTGAAGAATTGCAGCGCAAAGAGCGCGAATTCGAAAAATGGGTCGAGCGGCGCGAAGACCTTCTCAACGAAGTCGAGGATCAGGTTGTCTCCATTATCGGGCGCATGCGTCCGGAAGCAGCTGCGGCGCAGCTGCAGACGACCGACGAGGAAGCCGCTGTTGGCGTTCTCCTGAAACTGAAGGCCCGTGTTGCCAGCAGCATTCTCGATGAGATGGAGCCTTCCCGTGCTGCCCAGCTAACCCAATCGATGATGGGCCTGACCCATCCCGAAATACAACGGAGTTTCTGATGCGCGCTTTTGTGATCTCCCTAGGAGCTGCGATGCTGACCGGCTGTGCCGGGCAGCTGGAAGACGTTGGTCGCGCACCGGAGATGTCTCCGGTCGGGTACGGCCTTGCCGTTCAACAGCCGGCAGCTTATCCGCTGAGCACTTTCGGGCAGGGCACGGTCAAGGACTACAACTCCTTGTGGGCCAGCGGTCGCGACAATTTCTTTGCAGACCCGCGTGCGAAGAAGGTCGGTGATGTGCTGACAGTAACCATCCAGATCAATGACCGCGCGAACATGGACAACAGTTCGGATCGCCGCCGCACTTCCGATATCGGTTGGGGTGGCACCATGGATTACGACTGGGATGGCATCGGGCATGGTGGCAGCGGCAATCTTGGCGTTGATTCCGGCTCCGGTTCCGCGGGTTCCGGCTCTATCGATCGGTCGGAAGAAATCCAGCTGTCCGTTGCCGCCGTCGTCACGGACCGGCTGCCGAATGGCAACCTGGTGATCTCCGGCTCGCAGGAAATGCGCGTCAACTTCGAGATGCGCATCCTGCAAATCGCCGGGATCGTACGTCCGCGGGACATTCAGGCCAACAACACCATTCCTTACGACAAGATTGCCGAAGCGCGGGTCTCCTATGGTGGCCGCGGCAGGATCACCGAGGTTCAGCAACCGGCCTGGGGGCAGCAGATCTACGACATCGTGACGCCCTTCTGAGCCCTTCCTGAAAGTACCGGAAAGACCCAAATGCCTAATATCATTGAAGTTCCTTTTGAGGGTGCGCGGGAAAATCAGCGCAGCTCCGGTTTCGTCGCGGCGTTGGTGCTCCTGACGCTGATTGGCGGTGGCGCTGGAGCGGGCCTTGCAAAATATGTTGCGGACTATACGGAAGAGGAAGTTCATGGCCGGCTTCGCCAGCAACAGAGCTTTACCGAAACGCTGCCGTTTTCGCCTTCGACACGCCTGCAGACGCTTGAACCGCTCGTGACAAATCTGGCATCGCCGCAAGACGCCTGGATCAGGTTGCAGGCGTCAATTCTTCTGGAAGACGATCCGGACGGTGATGTCGGTGTGCTCAAGAAAAAGGTCGAGGACGATTTTCTAGGCTACATGCGCACGCTTACGCTCTCTCATCTGGAAGGGGGGATCGGTTTGCAGCATCTTCGCGAAGATCTCACCGAGCGCGCTCAGACACGCACCAAAGGTCAGGTGAACGAAGTCATTCTGGAATCGGTGGTTATTCAATGAGCCGTCTTCTTGTTGCCGGCCTTGTACTGGTCGCGATGACGGGGGCTGCGGCTGCCCAGGTGCCGGATCTTTCTGCGTTGCTACCTGCAGGAGAGGGCAGTGCCAGCGGCCGCATCATCCAGATGATTGCACTCTTGACGGTGCTTTCTCTGGCTCCGGGCATCCTGATCATGGTGACGAGCTTCACCCGTTTCGTGATCGCTTTCTCGTTCCTGAGGTCCGGTATAGGTCTTCAAACAACACCGGGTAACCTGATCCTCATTTCGCTGGCCCTCTTCATGACTTTTTACGTCATGGCTCCAACTTTCGACAAAGCCTGGGAGCAGGGTGTTCAGCCTCTGATGAACAACGAGATCTCCGAGGAAGAGGCCTATGTGCGGATCACAACGCCCTTCCGGGACTTCATGCTCAGCCAGGTGCGCGAAGAAGATCTCGTTCTCTTTGATGATCTTGCGGCCGGCCGCGTGACAGAAAACGAAGCGGCCTCTGCAGAGGAAGTTGAACTGCGTGTCTTGATCCCGGCTTTCATGATTTCCGAGTTGCGCCGGGGTTTCGAAATCGGATTTTTGATCGCGTTGCCTTTTCTCGTGATCGATATGATCGTCGCAACGATCACCATGTCCATGGGTATGATGATGTTGCCACCAACAATCATATCGTTGCCTTTCAAGGCGTTGTTCTTTGTTTTGATCGACGGATGGAACCTTCTGGTCGGTAGTCTTGTGCGATCATTCTTGTAACCGACGGAGGCGTCGGGGCGCAAAAGGGCGGGGCCGAAAGGCTCCGCTTTTTTGTTTTGGCGATAAGATCGCGCGCGACTATATCTTTTGGTCCAAGATTAGGCCTTGGAGAAATTCGAAAAAGATCAAATTGCCCGTATCGACGTAAGCTTCACGCAAGATTGAGCCGCTAGGGTCATTTTCACAGCAGGTTGAACCCCAAACTACCCACGGTTCAAAAGCATGACGCTGCTCCTGCTGTGCCGGTGCAAACCCGGCATGTCCCAATCCAATCCAGTACACACTGACACATTGAAGGGACATATCATGTCTAGCTTGATGACGAACGCTTCCGCAATGACCGCTCTGCAGACTCTGCGGAACACCAGCGCCAACCTGGCAGAGACGCAGAACCGCATCTCCACCGGTTATCGCGTTGCCGGCGCGGAAGACAACGCTGCCTACTGGTCCATCGCAACCACCATGCGTTCTGACAACATGGCTCTTAGCGCCGTTGAAGACTCTCTGGGTCTGGGTGCTGCGACCGTCGACGTCATGTACACTGCTATGGACAGCACTGTTGATGTCATGAACGAAATCAAAGCCAAGCTTGTTGCTGCCCGTACTCCGGGTGTCGACCGCGGCAAGATCCAGTCCGACATCAACGAACTGCAGAACCAGCTTAAGTCGACTGCCGAATCCGCTGTTTTCAACGGTGAAAACTGGCTGTCTTCCGACGTGACCACCGTTACATCGAAAGAAATCGTCAGCTCCTTCACCCGCGTCGGTGGTGCGGTTTCCGTTCTGACGACCACGGTTGATATCACCGCTACCCAGCTCTATGACACCACTGGTGGTGGTACCGGTATCCTCGATCGTGCTCTGACGAACGGTAACGTTGTCGACACCATCGACATCTCCGCTCTGACGGACAGCGCTGCCGACCTGACCACTCTGGAAGGCATGATCTCGGATGTCGACGAAGCTCTGGGCCTCATCACAGACTCCGCAACCCTGCTCGGTTCCACCAAGAAGCGCGTTGATCTGCAGAAGGACTTCGTGTCCGCTCTGATCGACTCGATCGACCGTGGTGTCGGCCAGCTCGTGGATGCTGACATGAACAAAGAATCGACCCGCCTCCAGGCTCTGCAGACTCAGCAGCAGCTCGGTATCCAGGCTCTGTCGATCGCCAACCAGGGTTCGCAGAACATTCTGTCCCTGTTCCGTTAATCCAACCAGTTTATCTGACCGGATTTCCAGGCAAGAGGACCGCGCCCTTCGGGGCGCGGTTTTTTTGTGTCCAGAATTTCCGTCTTCAGGCCCGGGTGACAGGCTCGCGCAAGGTCCAGTTCCGATAGTGGTTCAAACAGAACGTTACGTGCATGAAGGGGTTATGCATGCCGGGCCGTGAACACGCCGAAAAACTATGGGCAAACCTGATGGAACTGGGAGTGCGCAGACTTGTCGCGCTCGCCTTGATCGGGCTCGCTACAATCGCGACCGTCGGCGCGGGAGCATATTACTTGAGCCGACCGGAACAGACCGTCCTCTATACGGGTCTCGACGGTGAAGACGTCACTCGCATCGGTTCCGCGCTGCGGGACGCCGGCATTCCTTTCGACATCAATTCGGAAGGCACCGCCGTCATGGTGAGCCATGCGCAGACAGCCAAGGCGCGCATGCTTCTGGCCGAAAAGGGTCTCCCGCGTGGAGCCAACTCCGGCTACGAGCTCTTCGACGAGTTGGGGTCGCTTGGGTTGACCTCCTTCATGCAGGAAGTGACACGGGTGCGAGCGCTTGAAGGTGAGCTTGCCCGAACCATCCAGCTCATGAAGGGGATCCGGGCAGCGCGCGTTCATATCGTGTTGCCAGAGAAAGGATCTTTCAGGCGCGATCAGCAGCCGCCGTCGGCATCTGTCGTCATCCGTTCCGATGTGCCAGACGATGTACGAACCGCCGATGCCATCCGCCACCTGGTTGCTGCCGGTGTTCCGGGCATGCAAGCCGACAAGGTTACAGTGCTCGACACGTCCGGTGGTATCCTGGCGGCCGGCCAGGATCCGACCAAGGCCTCCGCAGGCCAGCTTGCCAGCCTCGAGACGGCTGTCAGCAGCCGGATCCAGGAAAACATTCGCAAGACCCTGACGCCATATCTTGGCCTGGACAACTTCGAGGTCAGTGTCGCCGCGGAGCTGAACACGGACCGCAAGACGATTGCCGAGACGATTTTCGATCCGGACTCGCGGACCGAGCGCTCAATCCGGACCATTCGCGAAAACGAGAACGCTCAGAACTCCAGCGTCTCGGCACCGACAACGGTCGAGCAGAACCTTCCTGAAGAGGATGTGTCCGCGGACAACGGTGAGCGTTCCAGCGAAGAAAACGAGCGGCGCGAGGAAACCGTTAATTACGAGATCTCCTCCAAACGCATCGAGACGTCTCAGGATGGCTATCGTGTCGACCGTCTGTCCATTGCGGTTCTGGTTGATAAGTCCCGTCTTGCGCAGTCTCTTGGCGGCGAACCGACCCAGGCTCAACTGGATGAACAGCTGACGGAAATCGAAGCACTGGTTGCTTCTTCTGCGGGGATTGAAAAAGAACGGGGAGACCTGGTCAAGGTTGCTGTCGTCGACTTCATTGACGGCGGCCGGGCCATGGAGCCGATCCCGCCGATCAGCATCACCGAATATCTGATGCGCCAGTCCGGCAACATCATCAATGCGCTCGCAATCCTGACCGTGTCGATGCTGGTGATCTGGTTCGGTCTGCGGCCTGCCGTGGCTGCCCTGGTGCCGCAAATGGCCAAGCCGCAGGTCGAAATGGCCGAACTCGGAATGCTGCCGGAGACTGCGGAAGGGACTGCAGAAGCAGTCGACGGGGATCAGACCTTCCTGATGCCGCCGGATCATTCCGACATGCTGCAGGACCTCAACAGCCGGCGCAACAAGTCCGCGCTCCGGAAGCTGGAATCCTTGCTGGAGTTCAACGAGGAACAGTCTGCCGCGATCCTGCGCCAGTGGCTCTATGAATCGGAGCGCATCTAATGACCACCTCAATCGCTTCCCATATTCCCGTCCTGTCCGCCTCCAGATTCAAGTCCTTCGGTGCATTCGACCCCGCTCTCGTGGACGTTCTGGAGCCTTGCGAGGAAGCTGTGCCCGAACCCAGCCTGGAAGAACAGCTTCAGGCCGAATACGAGCGCGGCCTGGCGGAAGGCAGTGACCGCACGATGGCTCATTTTCAGGCCATCCTGGAACAGGAGCGCGAGGAGCACGCAAGGCAGCTCAAAGACGAGCGTGACCGGTTCGACATGCGTGAATCGGCCAACGTGAGCGCCTCCATCGAAGGCTTCCTCAATGTTATGGAGCAGCGGATCTCCTATTCGCTTTCCAAGCTTCTTCAACCTTTCCTGACAGAGCAGATCGTCGACCAGCTGGTCGATGCCTTTGCCGGCAATCTTCGGCAACTGACCGAGGAAACGGAGGGCAAAATGATCAGGCTGCGCGGACCGGAAACTCTGGTCAGCCGAGTGCTGGAGCAGTTGCCGGCCTTGAGAGACCGGATCGACGTTCAGCATGCTGATCAGGTCGAACTGGTGGCTCTGCTTGACGAGACAACCATTGAAACACGGCTCGGACAATGGCTCGGCCAGCTTGAAGCCTTGAAAGGGGAGGCAGACTGATGTTGGACGGCGTCCCGAATGAAATCGTAATTGTCCGGCGCAAGAACAGCTGGGAAGACGATCAGCTGCCACATGGCGTCTGGAAGATTGCCTACGCGGATTTCATGACCGCATTGATGGCCTTTTTTCTGGTCATGTGGCTGATCAATGTGACCGACGACAGCGTGCGTCGCGGCGTTGCGCAGTATTTCAACCCGGTCAAACTTGCCTCCACGGCTCCGAACCGCAAGGGCCTGAACGATCCGGAGATCAACGGCGATACCAACGAAGCCGGCACCAAGCTTTTCACCGGCAAATTGGGTGGGTCTGATGCGCCGGTCGATCAGGATGAGAACTTCGGTGATGGCCTGGACAAGGGACACAGACTGGAGGAGGTGGTCGAGACACCGGAGATGGGTGGGGCTCCGGCCTCTGGGCAGTTTACCCAGACCCATTCGGAATCGATCCTTTTCACGGATCCCTATGCCGTACTCGACACCCTTTCGCAGAAAATCCGTGTCGCCGATGTGCGGGAGGACAACCCAAAGGGTATAGGCACAGGTCTTCAGAAAAACGAAGGCGTTCAGGGTGGGCAGGCCTATCGGGATCCCTTTGATCCGATGTTCTGGCAGTTCCGTCCTGGCCGAGGTGTCGCCAGTGCCGAGGCAGCTCCTGACGTAAGTTTGCCGGGCGATGGTACCGCGCCTTCTACCCAGGCTCTGGCCGGTGAATTCGCCTTTGCTGCGCCGTTTGAAGATGGCACGCAACCTGAGACCGGCATTACCCGGCAAAACGGAAACGCTGCCCCTGGAAATGGGCCTAGCAACGGGGACTACATGGCGGAACAATCCGGAACGACGTCCTTTGAATTTGTCAGCAACGGCGCACTTCCCGACAACGGGGATACGACGGATCAGGTCGTCGCTCATGTGCTTGGCAAGTCGCTTCAGGCGTCTTCAACCGAGGTGATCGCTGAAGTCCAGACAGAAACGGTCATTGGTACCGGAGACGGTGAGGGCACTTACGAAGAAGACTTCACGGAAAGCAGCGCCGAGGTACTGGTCGCCCGTCTTTCGGAAGTCCTTGCCCAGACTGAGGGGACAGCTCTTGAGGAAACCGCCAGTCAGATTACGGTGACGAGAGAAGGTGAGGGAGCCTTGATCAGCCTTACCGACGACCAGAACTTCGGTATGTTCGCCATCGGGTCTGCCGAGCCACGCCCGGAACTCGTCAAACTGCTTGAACGGATTGGCAAGGTGGTTGCCGAAACTCCGGGACAGATTGTCATCAAGGGTCATACGGACGCGCGCCCTTTCAAAAGCAAGACCTATGACAACTGGCGCTTGTCGTCGGCACGCGCTCACATGGCTCTCTACATGCTCACTCGCGGAGGTGTCGGCAAGGACAGGTTCAACCGAGTCGAAGGCTACGCCGATCAGGATCTGAAAGTTCCTTCCGATCCTCTTGCTGCCTCCAACAGGCGGATTGAGATCTACTTGCTGGAAGGGGCTCGGTAATGCGCTGCCTTTCCATCAGGATCCCTTGCTTCAAAGGTCTGCTCCTTGGCTTGATTGCGGCCGTCTTCTGGGTGTCGGCAGGCTGGGCGCAGCAGGTTGGTAAGCAGACTTCGGATCCGGAACCATTTGAAATGATCCGGTCGCTGCAGTCCTTGCAAGAGCAGATCGCACAGGGCAACAGCCATGTGATGCAGGCGCAGCGAGCCTTGCTGACAAAGATGGACGCAAGTTTCGTCGTGTTGCCAGCCGACGCGTGGCAGGAACCACGCAACGCGCGGGCGGCCGTCATCCATCTTCTGAGTGGCGGACACCCAGACGTAATGCGGTATCTCTTGTCCCTCGATCCGGCACCCGCTGTCGACCGCAAACTCATGGAAGCGTCGCTTGCCTATGTCGAAGGCAGGGAAGAGGACATGATCGTTCTTCTGGCGGCGATCGATCCGCTGGAACTGCCGGCAAGCCTGGGGGGACATGTCGCACTGGTAAAGGCTGCACCCTACATCCGCACGGATCCGGAAAAGGCGATGGAACTGCTTCAGGTCGCCAGCCTACTGATGCCTGGAACGCTCGTCGAGGAAGCTGCTCTTCGCCGGGAAGTCTTCGTCGCTGGGATGACCGGGAACGTCGATCGCTTTCGAGTTCTCAGCATCCGGTATCTTCGCCGGTTCCGCACGTCGGTTTACGCTGGTGATTTCCGCAGGCGATTTGCCCTGTCACTGGACACGCTCGGATTTGTCAAAAGCGAGGACAAGTTCGCGCTTCTGGATGACGTGCTGCACGAATTCGATGCCGACAGCAGGCGCGGTCTTTATCTTCGGCTGGCCCGTTCCGCCCTGCTGGCAGGCCATCTGAATGTCGCGCGAAAGGCAACGGGAGAAGCGCTGACGCTAACCGTCGACGGCACCAAGGAAAACGAAATCCTGAAGATCTATCTTGCGGCAACCCGTCTCGACCCGGAGTTCATTACAGCCAACCGAGACCTGTTGTGGTCGATCGACAAGTCGATCCTGACAGCGCAGGACCTGGCGATGCTTGACGGCGTCTATACCGTGCTCAACTCGGTCCGGCATTTTCCGGAGCCGCCGCCCAACGTGATCGGCGAATTCAACGTCGCGACCAATATGGACGCTCCTGAAGATCAAAGCTGGGTCAGCGCGGACATGGAACTTGCGAATGTTCTGTTGCGCCGGACGGGAAAGTCCCTCGCTCAATTGGGAGAACAGGATGAGCGTTAACACTCAGGCATTCGTTCCGACTGCGCCGAAGTCCGGCAAGTCGACGGACGCTGGAACGGGCGAGCGCGGGCAAACCTCTTCCAAAGAAGCCGCAGCTGCATTCCAGGCCGTCATGCAGAACATGAAAAAAGGCGATGCTGCCGAAGATGCGGCAGGAAAACCCGGGTCTGAAACATCTGATCAGGCAGACGGGGCTACGGGTGATGCAAACGGCAAGACCGGTTCCGGCAAGGAACAGGCGGCTGGTTCTGCGGCGTTTTCGACCAGCAATCTTGTCGATGCCCTGCGTCAGGCTTCCCAGAACGCACTGTCACGCAAGGCGAAGGATGGCGAGGGCCTGGATGGTGCGGTCGAGGGACAAACGGACCCGAAGGCCGAAACCATGTTGCAGAGTTCGGCAGCGCATGTGGGGTTGTCGCTAAATGCGGTGCTGGCTGGAAAACCCGGGCAGGTTCCCTCGTCGCAGGCCCAGTCTGGTGCAGCCCCTATGCCTTCGCTCCTGCAAGGGCAGGCCAACGGCATGCCGGTTGGTGATCCCGATGGACCTGCACAGACCGGAACTTCTTCGCTCTTCGCGCAGTTCGGCGTCGAACCGGAGGCAATTTCCGACGGCGAAGGACGTGGGGCTATTGGCCGGTCCATGTTGCCGGACGAAGCGGCGGGCACCGTCAAGGTTCTGCGCCAGGAAACCCACTTTGCACCGAATATGCGACTCTCCCCCGCGCAACAGGTGGGTGACCAGATCGCCGCTGCGGTAAAGGATATGGCTTCCAGCTCCGCATCACTTGACGGTGGCATAACTGCCAAGGCGGAAGGTCCTGTTCTGAAAACACTGGATATCCAGCTCACGCCACATGAGCTCGGCACCGTGAAAGTGTCTCTCAGGATGGTCGGTGATACAGTGGAAGTGTCGCTTGTAACGAGCAGGGCGCAAACTGCGGAACTCCTGAAGCAAGACCGGCAACTGCTCGATCAGATGCTCAGGACGACCGGGGTCAAGGCTGATGCCATCACGATCCAGGCTGGAGACGACCGGATCCAGGTCCAGGCGGGAAGCAACGCTTCAGGCCCTCAGGCCCAGAACCAGAATGGCGCTGGTGGCGGTAACCCGTTTGACGGCCAACCGCAGAGTTCCGGCAACGGTGCCGGACAGCAGAATGGGCGTCCGGGCCAAAACTCCAGAGAAGACGCGTATCAGGCTTCTGAAACAACAAGAGGAACAGGTCATGAGGAAGGTTCTGACATCAGCCTTTCTGACGGCATCTATCTTTAGTGCTCTCGCCGTTAGCGTGCCTGCGGCTGCCGAGACCCAGAACGTTTGCGAACGCGAGATGATCTCGGCTGCGCGAAAGTACAACGTGCCGCTCGGCGTGCTTTATGCGGTCGGGCTGACGGAAACCGGGCGGCGCAATTCGCTGTACCCCTATGCCCTCAATATCGAGGGAAAGTCCGTGTTTCCTCCCAGCCGGCAAGCCGCGAAGCAGGACGTGATTGATGCGCAACAGCACGGCAAGAAGCTGATCGACATCGGCTGTATGCAGATCAACCATCATTACCACGGTGACCAGTTCCGTTCGGTGGATCAGATGCTGGAACCACGTGCAAATGTGCAATATGCGGCAAGGTTCCTGAAGGACCTGAGGCGGCGCCAGGGATCCTGGACGATGGCTGTTGCCCGCTATCATGCGGGTCCGAACAATGATCCCGCGCAAAAACGGTATGTCTGCACGGTGATCCGCAACATGGTTGCTTCCGGTTTTGGAAACTGGACACAGCAGTCCAAGCAATTCTGCGGCGCCTGATCTCTGAAAAGCACCGGACAGCTTGCCCGGTGCTTTCGTTTTGTTTGATAGATAAATTTTTACATAATTAAGTATCTGAATGGAAAGAATAATTATTTTCTCGCAACAGCTTCGCGCAAGTTAGGTCGGTTTGACTGTCTCCAGTTGATTTGGACACAGGAGACCTGTCATGGGCCTTTTCGGAGTTATGCGAACCGGCGTTTCCGGCATGAACGCACAGTCGAGCAAGCTCGGCACAGTTGCCGAAAACATTATGAACTCGAGCACGACAGGCTATAAGCGCGCCCAGTCGGAATTTTCCTCACTGGTTGTTTCGCAAGGGGCTGGCTCGTTCAACTCCGGCGGCGTCGAGGCGCACACCCAGTACCAGGTTTCCAAGCAGGGAAACATCAGCTTCACCACGTCGAAGCTTGATCTTGCGGTGGATGGCAACGGCTTCTTCGTTGTCGGCAACGAGGCGGGTGAAAGCTTTCTGACCCGCGCCGGTCACTTCGTTCCGGATGGAGATGGCTATCTCCTGAATACGGCCGGCTATTATCTCCAGGGCTATCCGATCACGGGCAACACCGCGCCAACAACCGTTGCCAACGGTCTTGGTGGTCTGGAGCGGATCAACATCACCCAGAACCAGCTGGAAGCCACTCCCACCAGCGAAGCGTTCCTGCGCGTGAACGTGAGTGAAGACGCGGCGATTGTACCGGCGGCGGATTTGCCCTCCGCCAACGCAGCAACCGCGAGCTATTCCCACAAGACGTCCATGATCGTGTACGACAACCTCGGCAACGAGGTGAAACTGGATGTCTATTACTCCAAGGTCACGGAAACGGCTGCAGACAGTGATTGGGAAGTCTCGATCTACAACGCGGCAGATGCCGCACCCGGTGGCGGGTTTCCCTATACTGCTCCGGCACTGAATACCCAGACGCTGACCTTCGACGTCACCACAGGCAATCTCACCGGTGCCAGTGCGACCGCAATCAATATCGCGGTTCCCAATGGTGGCACCTTCGACCTGGATCTTGATCAGTCGACCTACCTGAATGCCGATTTCACGGTCACCAACGTTGATGCGGACGGGAACGCACCGAGTGCGGTGAAGAACGTCGAATTCTCTGACGACGGCACTCTGTTTGCCATCTACACCAACGGTGACCGCCGGGCGATCTACAAGATCCCGCTGGCGGATGTACCGAGCCCTGACAGGCTCTCCAACAAATCCGGCAACGTCTACAGCACGTCCTTCGATTCCGGTGATGTCCGGGTCGGTTTCGCGGGCGAGGGCGGCCTTGGCAGCATCAAGGTTGGTGGCCTTGAGGACTCCAACGTCGACCTCGGCAACGAGCTCACCTCGATGATCGAATCCCAGCGCACCTACACGGCCAATTCCCAGGTGTTCAAGGCCGGTTCCGACCTGCTCGAGCAGCTCGTCAACCTGGTCCGCTAACACGGCTCACCCGCCAATCGGAAAGTTATTGTCATGAGTTTGTCTGTAGCCCTCAAAGTCGCCCAGTCCGCGCTGGCCGCAAGGCAGACAGAATCCTCCGTGGTTTCGCGAAACATTGCCGGGGCTCAAGACCCCGGCTACTCGCGCAAATCCGTTCTGTTGAGCCAGACCTACACCGACACCGGTCAGGCCGGCGGCCTCAAGGTCGACGGTATCGGCCGGGTGACGGACAGCGCGCTGTATTCGTCGCTCCTGTCCTCCACCTCCACTGGATCCTCCCAGGAAGCGGTCCTGGCGGGTCTTACCCGTCTCGCTGAAACCACAGGCGATACCCAGAACCACATGTCCGCTGCGGCAAAACTCGGTGCGCTGAAGCTGTCGCTTCAAAACTATGCTTCCGATCCCAGCAACGCGATCCAGGCGCAGGACGTTCTGCAGGCCTCCAAGGACATGGTGCAAACGCTCCAGTCCGGAACGGCACTGGTGCAGGATGTGCGCACCAACGCGGATGCGGACATGGCGACCTCCGTGCGTGAGATCAACACGCTGTTGAAACAACTCGAAGATCTCAACTCGGTTATCGTGCGGGGAACGCAATCGGGGGCTGATGTCACCGATGCCCACGACAGCCGCGACCAGGTTCTGCTCAAGCTGTCCGAGGAAATCGGCATTACCACGCTGAACCGCAGCAATGGCGATATTGTGGTCTACACGGACAGCGGCGTGACGCTGTTTGAAACCAAGGCCAGAGCGGTCACCTTCGAGCCGACCATTGTTTATGGTGCTGCTACCACGGGTAACTCCGTGATGGTGGACGGCGTTCCCGTTGCGGGACCGGGCGCACTCATGGAGATCAAGTCCGGCAGGCTGCAAGGTCTTGCTGAACTGCGCGACGAAGTCGCGGTGACCTACCAGAGCCAGCTCGACGAAATCGCGCGTGGTTTGATCGAAGCCTTCGCCGAAAGCGATCAGAGTGGTGGCGGCAATCCGGATCAGGCTGGCCTGTTCACGTGGTCTGGTGCACCGGCGGTGCCGGCATCCGGCACCCATATCACCGGGCTTGCTGCGGAAATCGTCGTCAATGCCAACGCCGATCCGGATCAGGGCGGCGACCTGGACAGGTTGCGCGATGGCGGCATCTCCGACCCGTTCGATCCCAATTACAACTACAACCCGTCCGGTGCTGCCGGGTTCTCCGACCGTCTGCAGGAACTGGTTTCCGCCTTTGACAAGGACACCGTTTTCGACAGCGGCGTGGAACTCGATCCGACCGACACGTTGTCCGGCTTTGCCGCTTCATCCGTCAGCTGGCTGGAAGCCGGTCGAAAGACCATGACGAGCAATGTCGAGGTGCAGACCGTCATTCTCAGTCGGACGGCTGAAAACCTCAACAACAAGACAGGCGTCAACATCGACGAAGAAATGACGCTGCTACTGGAAATCGAGCGATCCTACTCAGCGGCGACACGGCTCATCAGCGCCGTCGACGGCATGCTGGAAGACCTTCTGGCCGCGGCGAGGTAACAGTTATGAAAACCACCTATATCTCCACGATCACACTCGCCGATGCGTCTCGCCGGCAGATCCAGAACCAGTCCAGCCTCGTGCAGAAGCTCAGCATCGAGCTGTCCTCCGGCCGCAAATACGACGTCGGCCTGGATCTTGGGACCAAGACCGGCGAAAGCGTGTCGCTTCGGTCCGAGTTTCATTTTCTCAATGGCATCATGGATACCAACGCGCTCACCGCGTCGCGGCTCGATGTCAGCCAGGCGGCAATGGGCGACATACTGACGGATGCGCAGGACTTTCTGGCGACCCTTGTGGCCCTGCGTGAGAACAACGGCAGTTCGGACATCGTCAAGGCGGATGCCGTCGGCAATCTGGAGCTTCTGACGTCCCGTCTGAACACCCAGCTCAACGGCAATTTCGTCTTTGCCGGCATCAATACGGACCAGGAACCCTTCGCGGATTATTCCGATCCGACGTCTCCGAACAAATTGGCCGCCGATGCAGCGTTCATGACCGAGTTCGGGATGGCCCAATCCAACCCGGGCGTTTCGGGCATCACACCTGCGGCAATGTCCACTTATCTAAACGGTGCCTTCGAGACGATGTTCCAGAACCCAGCCTGGGGCACGTCCTGGTCGAGTGCGTCCAGCAACGTGATGGTCAGCCGTATTTCGGCGAGTGAAACGGTGTCCAGTTCCGTCAGCGCAAACGAGCAGGCCTTCAGAGACCTGGCCGCGGCCTACACGATGATGTCCGACCTCGGTAACGAAGACCTTGATCCCGAAACCTGGAAGGTGGTGGTCAACAAGGCCATCGAGAAGCTCGGCACCGGTATCGCCGACGTCACCAGCCAGATGGGCAAGCTCGGCAATGTGCAGGAGCAGGTCAAGCTGGCGAGTGAACGGTTGAAGGTTCAAACCGACATCCTGAACCGGCGCATCAACGACCTTGAAAACGTCAATCTGGAGGAAACGTCGGTGCGTCTCAACACGGCTCTGACACAGCTTGAGACCACCTATGCGGTCACGGCCCGCATGCAGGGTCTGAGCATTCTCAACTACCTGTGATCGTGGCCGAATGTCTGATTTTTCGTATCAAACCCAACCTTGAGAGGGCCCATGTACAATCTGTCTTACGCTGAGGTTATGGACGATCTTTGCTCTGACCAGCGGCTCAACGAACATGAGGCAATGTCGATCGTTATCGGCAAGCTCAACGTCGCCCAGGAGCGCGGCGTCAAGTCTCCCGAAGCCGTCGACGCGCTGTTCTACACACGGCGCCTGTGGAGCTACTTCCTGGAACACCTGGCGGACGACGCCAACGAACTGCCGATCGAAACGAGAGCCAATCTGATCTCTGTCGGCATCTGGGTCCTGAAAGAGGTCGAATCCTTGCGCCAGTGGGAGCAGGAGGACTTCTCCGACATCATCCAGATCAATTCCATCATCCGCGACAGCCTGGACGGTTAAACTCATGAAAATCGGTTTGAAAGCGGGCGAACGCCTGTTCATCAACGGTGCGGTGATCCGGGCCGAACGGAAAACCAACATCGAACTGCTGAATGATGCCGTATTCCTGCTGGAAGCCCATGTGCTTCAGCCAGAAGAGGCGACGACGCCGCTTCGCCAGCTCTACTTCATTCTCCAGACCATGATCATCGATCCGGCAGCCGCTGGTGCGGTTCAGGACATGTTCCATCTCGTGCTTGGTTCCGTGAAGTCGGCGTTCTCGAACAAGGAGGTGCTGATGCATCTCGACAAGGTTGAGGAGCTGGCAAAAACGGATCGGTGGTTCGAGGCAATGAAGGTTGTGCGTGCGCTCTATCCGCTGGAGGCAAGCCTGATGCTGGCCGAAAAGAACCGGCGCGCGCAGGAAACCCGGCAGACCGCCCCCCGGCCGGCGCCAAGAGAAAATTTTCAGTATGGCCCCAGGTTGGCCGTTGTTTAAGGAGTGATTAGATGACCAGTGTTGAAGGCGTCAGCGCCACCCAGGGTGCTGCCTCGACTGCATCCGCTCAGAAGCAGCTGACTGTCGACTACGACACCTTCCTGCATCTGATGATGGCTCAGATGCAGAATCAGGATCCGACCAATCCCATGGACGCGTCAGAACAGCTCGCGCAGCTCGCAAGCTTCAGCCAAGTTGAGCAGTCTATTCAGACGAACGCCAAGCTGGAAACGCTTCTGACCAATCTTTCGTTCGGTCAGGTAGATGATCTGATCGGGCGGACCGTGACCGACGCCAACGGCACGACGGGTGTCGTGGAAAAGGTTGAAGTCTATTCCGACGGCACCGTGCTCGCGCTCGACAATGGTCAGGGTGTTCTGCTTGGACCGGGTGTAACCATTTCCTGAGCGGATGGAATGACATGAATGAAGTTGATGCCCTGGACCTGGTCCGGACTGCAATCTGGACGATCCTCGTCGGATCTGCCCCCGCGATCGTACCGGCGATGATTGTCGGTATCGGAATTGCATTGCTGCAGGCCCTGACCCAGGTTCAGGAAATCACTCTTACCTTCATTCCGAAGATCGTGGCGATCCTGGTCATGATCGTGGTCGCCGGACCTTTCATCGGCGGCCAGATCTACTCGTTGACGACCCTGATCTACAATCGGATCGAAACGGGGTTCTAGCGACGGTCTGCAGGACTATTCTTGCATGGTTTCAGGTGCCGTCGTGGTCCTGAATTTATTTGTCGTCCAGCTTTGCAGCGAAAGCTGTAAGCCGGGATCAGGTCCTTTGCGTTGTCGGCGAAACCTTTCACCTTGGCACATGTCGCTAATGGATCCAGGCCTTTGCCGCGATGACAAGGTAGATGCGTTTCTCGCATCCATTTCTCCTTGAACCACGACTTGCTTCAAGTGCGAAGGCCGCTCCCTTCAGAGCCTGGAGCGACCATCGTCGGTCAGAACGCTCACCCTTTCCCGAACTTCCCTCCTGAAATCCTTCTTCAAAAAAGCCTCGCGCAAGCTTCAAGGGCGAGGTTGCCAGGTATCAGACCTGCAGCAGAGAGAAGGCATGACAGACACCTCCCTTTCGCCGACTGCCGGCAATGCGCCGGACAGCCGCCGCGACGTCGGCTTTGCCATAGGCATCGTCCTAATCCTGGCCGTTCTTTTTCTGCCAATCCCGACATTCCTGATCGATATCGGCCTGGCCATGTCGATCGCGCTGTCGGTCTTGATCCTGATGGTCTCGCTCTGGATCCAGCGTCCGCTCGATTTCTCGTCTTTCCCGACGATCCTGCTGATCGCCACCATGCTGCGGCTGTCGCTCAATATCTCGACAACGCGCATGATCCTTGCCAACGGCCACGAGGGGCTGAATGCGGCAGGCTATGTGATCAACGGCTTTTCGCAATTCGTGATGAGCGGTGACTTTGTCATCGGTCTGATTGTTTTTGCGATCCTGGTCATCGTCAACTTCATGGTCATCACCAAGGGCGCAACCCGTATTGCGGAAGTTGGTGCACGCTTCACTCTGGACGCGATCCCGGGCAAGCAGATGGCGATCGATGCGGATCTTTCCGCAGGCCTTATCGATGACAAGGAAGCACAGCGTCGGCGCAAGGAACTGGAAGAGGAAAGCTCCTTTTTCGGCGCGATGGATGGTGCCTCCAAATTCGTTCGCGGCGACGCGATTGCCGGCCTTATCATTACGGCTGTGAACATCCTTGGCGGCATCGTCATTGGTGTGACCCGCTATGACATGACGGTTTCCAACGCGGCAGACGTTTTCACCAAGCTCTCCGTCGGCGATGGCCTCGTCTCCCAGATCCCGGCACTGATCGTTTCGCTGGCGGCTGGTCTGCTGGTGTCCAAGGGCGGCACCAGAGGATCGACCGACAAGGCTGTTCTCGGCCAGCTTGGCGGCTATCCGCGTGCCCTGTTCGTCGCAGCTATCCTGATGGCCATCTTCGCGTTGATGCCTGGTCTGCCCATGTTGCCGTTCCTGCTGCTGGCGATCCTGATGGGCTTTATCGGTTATGCCATTCCGAGGCGTTTGGCAGCGGCGAAAAAGGTCGAGGACGACAAGATACGCGCAGCTGAGGAACAGGCAAAGCTTGAGGAAAAGGACTCCGTCAAGGAAACCCTCAAGTCGGCTGAGGTCGAACTGGTGCTTGGCAAGCAGCTTTCCGCCGAGCTGCTGACGCGAACCGGTGAACTGTCTCGCCGCGTTGCCAAGATGCGCCGGAAGTTTGCCGAGCAGTATGGTTTTGTCGTGCCCGATATTCGGGTCACCGACAGTCTGACGCTTGATCCGAAGAGCTACCAGATCAAGATCCACGGCACCATCATTGCCTCGCAGCATCTGAAAGTGGGTGAACTGCTGGTCATTCCGAACAATGACGAGGCACTGCCGGTACCGGCTGACCAGACGCGTGAGCCTGCATTCGGGATGCCAGCCTACTGGGTGCCGCCTGCGTACAAGGACGAACTCAAGCGCCGCGGCATGACGCCGGCCGAGAACATCACGGTCATCCTCACGCATCTGAGCGAAGTGATCCGCAACAACCTGCCGCAGCTCTTGTCCTACAAGGATATGCGCAAGCTGTTCGACAGGCTGGACCCGGAGTACCAGAAGCTTCTCGACGATATCTGTCCGGCGCACACGTCTTTCTCCGGTCTGCAAGCGGTGCTCAAGCTTTTGCTGGCCGAACGGGTTTCGATCCGGAATCTCAACCTGATCCTGGAAGCCGTTGCCGAGATCGTTCCACACGTCCGCAGATCGGAGCAGGTGGTGGAGCACGTTCGAATGCGCATCGCCCAGCAGATTTGCGGCGACCTTGCAGAAGGCGGCCCTCTGAAAGTGCTGCGTCTCGGAAACCGATGGGATCTAGCCTTCCACAATGCCCTGAAACGGGACGGGAAGGGCGACGTCATCGAGTTCGACATCGAGCCGCAACTGGTGGAGGAATTCGGCACGCAAATGTCCGACGCGGTCAAGAAACACATGAAGGACGGCAGCCGCTTCGCGGTGGTAGCGGCACCTGATGCCCGGCCATACGTACGCATGATCGTGGAGCGCATGTTCCCGACCTTGCCGGTCCTGTCGCATCTTGAAATCGCACGCGGAGTGGATGTTTCCGCGCTCGGAAGCGTCTCGTGATTTCCGGCGGCCTCTTTTTCAGCACCTTCAGCTCCTCGCTGCTTCTGGCGGTCTTCCTGTTGTTCTGCCGGATAGGAGCGTGCCTGATGGTGATACCGGGGTTCGGTAGCAACCGTGTGCCGGTGCATGTTCGCCTGTTCATCGCGCTTTCCGTCGCGTTGGCCTTGTCGCCCCTGTTGGCGCCAGGCGTACAGGCGTCCCTGCCGGATGAGCAGCTCGGCACTGTTGCCGGCTTTATCGGGGCGGAGTTGCTGACCGGAGCCTTCATCGGTTTTCTGGGACGCATCTTTCTGGCGGCCCTGGAGACGCTGACGACGCTGGTGTCCATGGCAATCGGCCTGTCGAACATGCCGGGCATGCCGATCGATGGCGTGGATTCCCTGCCGCCTGTCGCAAACCTTTTCACGGTGACGGCAACGGCGATGGTGTTCATCACCAACCAGCATTGGGAAATCCTGCGCGGGCTGGCTGCCTCCTATGAAGCGATCCCGGTCGGGCAGCCGCTGGCGGCCGTAACAGGCCTGGAGCAGTTCGCCGAGCAGTTGGGCCGAACCTTCATCCTGGCATTGCGGGTGTGCAGCCCGTTCATCGTCTACACGGTTGTTGTGAACTTTGCCGTCGGCCTCGTCAACAAGCTGACACCGCAGATCCCGGTCTACTTCATCTCCATGCCGTTCGTGATCGCGGGCGGTCTCTACTTTCTTTATCTCGTCATCGCGGAGGCCATCATGATCTTCCTCGACGGCTACTTCACTTGGCTCCAGATAGGTTAGGCAAACCTGACCGTGAAAGGTTCCTGTTCCATGGCAAGAAAAAGTCAGGATATTGAACGTTTGTTCCGGATGCAGAAGCAGATTTTCCTGTTTTCATCCTGGCTACTTCAGAAGCTTGACGCTCAGGTCTATCAGCTGAACGAAAAGGAAAGACGCATTCTGCTGGCCCTTTCGAATGGCGACCTGGCACAGCACGACAGGTTCATCGCCAACGCTGCCGAGCGGCTGAGACGCATCATCGAGGAGATGTCACGGCTCAGCGAAGCGCGCGCAAAGGTGAACTCCGAATATGATCGCCAGCGGTTGATGCTGAAACTCATGGCTGAACGTCTCGCCAGGATGCGTGGGGAGGAACAGCGTGCTGAAGAAGAACGGGACCTGATGGATCTGCTCGACCGCAGATACGGGTGAAAGCCACTTGGCGTGAACGGGGCATATTCGTCGCCGTCCAGCAAGAAGACGCAAGCCTCCCGCAAGCTGCGCAGGCTATTCCTGAGGATGCAAACAAGGTTCGGTTCAAGTGTATTGCTTGCCTTGCCCTGTCGCCTGCCGGGCCTTGTTTGCACCTTATGTTTTTCGAGGAGCCCAGCATGGCGATTTCGCCTCCTTCAGATCTGATCCTGGATGTGTCCAAGGCTGCCGATCCGGTGAACCTTGCTGACGCCACGAACCGTCTCAGGTCCATTTCCGCTGGTGGTTCGGGAGATGGCTTTGCACTTGCCTATGCCGGTGCGACGAACCGGGCAGGAGCCACTGAAGGCAGTTTTCGAACCGCCAATTACGAAGGACCGTCCCAAAAGTCTCCTGCGGAGAAATTCGAGGCGATGATCCTCAGCCAGTTCGTCGAAACAATGCTTCCGGATGACTCCGAAGCGGTCTTCGGGTCCGGAACCGCTGGGGAAATCTGGAAATCGATGCTTGCCGAACAGGTCGCAAACCAGCTTGCCGCCAGTGGCGGTGTCGGTATCGCCGGCCTGATTTCAGATACGCTTGAAAAGGGAGTTAAAGCCTGATGGACGCTGCCAACGATGTTGACTTTCAGGACGTTGCCGTGACCGATCTTGCACTTCAGGAATTCACCCCCGATCCGGTGCGATCCATGCCGCTGGTTGTCGCCGTTCGCCGAGCAATCGGCGCTGTGCGCGAGGAAACCCGAGCGCTTCGTGCAAACCCGACAGCGGACCTGAAGATCTTCGAATACGGCAAGAGCCAGGCTTTGCTTGACCTGTCCAGGGCTCGGACACTCGTGCCGCCGGCGTTCTATTCTGAAGAGCTGCGCGAAGACATCGCCGAATTCAAGGAAGTGCTCGATGAGAATGTCGGCCTGTTGCAACTGCATATGAATGCGGTGACGGAAGTTGTCGGCATGATGTCCAGAACCATGATCGACTATGAATCCGACGGCACGTACCAGGCACCGTTTCCGGAGAGGGCTCGATGATCAAGACCATCGTTGCCGGCCTCTGGATGTCTGCCACCATGCTGGCGTCCGGTTACGGCACCACGCAGTATCTGGCAGCCCAGAAAAGGGTCGGCGACGATGAGCCGGCGTTTGTAGGGCTGGATTATGAGACAGTGAACCCGGTCAACGTGCCGATCCTGTTTGATGGCACGCTGCAGGGATATGTGGTGATCAAGATGGTCTTTACAGCGGATGGCGATACATTGCGCCGCCTGCCTGTACCGCCACACCCTTTCCTGGTGGATGAAGCCTTCCGGGTACTCTATTCGGATGAAACCCTCGATTTCCGTAGCCTGGAACGTTACGACCTGGAGGCTTTCACCGAACGTCTCAAGAAAACCACCAACGCGCGTCTCGGCCGGCCCGTGGTGCACGACGTCCTGGTGGAGGAATTCAACTATTTCGACAAGGAAGACGTGATCACGCACTAGCCGCTGATCCTTGTCTTGTACTGAAAAACTTCTTCTGCCGCCTCCCAGGCAATTGACGCCCAGTTTCGGCTGGGCGTCTTTTTTTGATCCTCACCGCGGCCTGTTTTGTGCTTGATGGAACAGGACTATTCGGAAAACCTACGGAATAGACCGAGCGCAGAGTGCGCGACTTTGCCTGGTACGGTTTGGAGGATAGGCCCATGAAGACGATACCGGTATCGAGCAGTAGTGGCTCAATCGATCTGACTTCCGATGATATCCAGGTTTTGGAAAACGCAGTTGAAATCCTGCTTTATTCCGATGTTGAAGACGGTGAGCAGGCGAGGGAAATGCGGCTAACCGGAAAAAGCCTGCACGAAATCATGGAGCGCTTGTCGACGCTTCTGGGAGAGTGAATTTGAGCGATAGCAGGTCAATATAAATTCGTTGTGCTTGTTTCGCGGCATTTAGCGAATGCCGATTTCAGCCATCAGTATCGAAAATCGTGTCGATCGCCTGGAAGATGGTCTTGTAGACACCGATTTCGTCTTTGGCGAAATCTCCGTGTGGCACCGCTCTTTTTGCTTCGGCAATCAAGTCGGCCTTGATGGCTGCCAGATCCACTTGCGTACCCATCGGCCGATTTGAGAGCTCCACGTGCAGGCGTTTGGCGATCCCGGCATAGGCGACGATTGCAGTCACCATGTGGGCGGGATCCTCCGGGATCTGGATTTTCTTCATACGCGCCGTTTCTCTGGTTTCAGTTGCAGGTAGTTTCAAGGTCCGGAAGACTCGAAACGCGCGGCAGGGCCAACAGCATATGGTGCTAGGCTGGCAGAATAGAAGCAAGTTGGCGAATTTCGGTAAGTTGCCGATGCATCAGGCGAAATAGCGGGCCGGCACATCGTTCGCATCTGTGCGGACGAGCTGCCTGACAAACCGGAAATTATTTGGGATGCCTGAAACGCAACTACCGCAACCGGGCGTCCTTCAGGGCCTCGAGTAGCAGTTCCGTTTCTTTCGCTTTGTTGCCACCGGCGTCCGGCACCTCGACATAGGAAACGTTGACTGCATTGTCCGGCCAGGCGAGGACGGCGGTAAAATAGATCCAGACACCCTTGTTGAAGAATTCCAGATCCAGGGAAATGCGCGGGGTGGTTTCCCACTCGACATCTGCCTGTGCGGCCATGGAATAGCGCAAGGAGCCTTCCTTGAAGAAGAGCTCGGCCGATGTCTTGATCAATTCATCGATATTGCCGTGCTGGTCTGTTCGTATGTAGGCGACGAAGTCGACCACATCGACCAGTTTCAGATCTTCGATAAATTCGGTCAGAGCAGAGGCAATTGCTTCCTGGCGCTGCCGGTCGCATTCCAGTGGCGACGGTTTCGTGCCGTTGCCTTCAGGCATATCGTGCATTCCCCGGACCTCCAAATACATTAAATTATACAGCAGTTTTGGTCTGGCGTGAGTACACGTAGCAAATGATTTCCGCAACTGCTCTGTAGAATTCCGGCGGGATCATCCTTTCAACTTCTGTAGCAGCGTAGAGAGACCGTGCAAGTTGCCGGTCCTCGATCACGGGAATATTGTTCGCCTCGGCGATCTCCCTGATCTTCAGCGCAATCAGATCCTGCCCTTTAGCTACAACAACCGGGGCAGGGTTTTGGTCCCCGTCGTAGCGCAAGGCAACGGCGAAGTGTGTCGGATTGGCAACAATCAGGGTTGCTTGCGGCACGGCTGACATCATGCGGTTTCGTGCCCGGTCGCGTGCGAGCGAGCGTTGCCGGGCCTTGACGATCGGGTCGCCTTCCATCTGCTTGTGCTCGTCCTTGATCTCCTGCTTGCTCATGCGCAGGTTCTTGCGCCAGTGCGAGCGGGACCAGAGAATGTCGACTGTAACCAGTAGAATGGTTACGATGCAGACGCCGGCGATCAGCTTCATCGATATCTGAAGGATCGCTTCGGGAAGTGCGCTTGGATCTGTGAACATGGCGTTGATCAGTTCCGCTTCATTCGCCCGGAACTGGCCATAGACGATGGCACTGACCGTGGAGAACTTGAAGACTGCCTTGAGGAACTCCACAAGGCCTTGGGCTCCGAATATGCGGCTCCAGCCCTTCGCCAGCGAGAGCTTGGAGGCATCCGGCTTGATGCGGTGAAAAACGATGCTGGGCGTGTTCTGCAAAAAAGCGGACGCAAGACCGGACACGGCAAGCAGTGCGACAATCGGGGCGAGGAAGACCATGACCTCGATCGACACCGCATGTGAGAGCAGCAATGCGTCGGCGCTGTTTCCAAGATCCACTCCTCCCGAAAGGTCCAGAAGATGCGTCAGCGTTTGCACGAGCTGACTCGATGCCGATGTAACAACGAAACTGCCGATCAAGAGCGTCGCGATAAATGTTGCCAGAACGGGGGCTTCCCGTGAGACCGGGGTGTTGCCCTTTTCTATGGCATCGCTGATCTTTTTCTCGGTCGGTTCCTCTGTTTTTGAATCCTTGTCTTCTTCCGACATCCAGCCACCCGGTGTTCAGGCTCAGATCACGTCGAACCGCTTGCAAAGACGATCACGCAAAGAATGCGCCTTCGTCCTGCTTCGGATTCAGCTCGATTTCACCACGCGACGCCATTTCCAGCGCAAGGTTGGTGATCGCGCTGCGGGCATCCAGAACGTCGCGCTGAGCGGCCGGTTCGCCGGCTGCAAGTTCGTGTTCGGCGATACGACGTGCGCGCGATGTCAGAGATGACAGGATCACTTCCCGGAACTGGGCATTGGTTCCCTTCAGTGCCAGCACGATCCTGTCCGTCGGGATCTGATCGAAAATCGCCATGCGGGTCCGGGCGTTGAGATTGGTGATGTCGTCGAAGGTGAAGAGCAGACCCTTCAGAAGTTCTGCGGTTTTCGGTTTCACCTCGTTCAGGTTCTCCAGAGCGTCTTCCATGTGCTCGCGGTCCATCTTGTTGAGAATGTCCGCCATTCGAGCATGGGAGTCTGCTTCCAGGGTGCCCGACAGGTTGAGCATGAAATCCTCATGCATGGTCTTTTCGACGTCGCGCATGATTTCCGGTACAACCGCCTTGATCGACAGCATGCGCCGGACAAGAGAGTTGCGCGTCTGGTTATTGATCTGGCCGAGAACCTTTGCTGCTGCACTCGGCTTTATCTTTGTCAGGATCAGCGCTGCGGTTTGCGGGTGTTCCTTCAGGAGATAGTTTGCGAACACCGTTTCGGAAACCGTGGTCAACCGGTCCCAGATGGACCGGTTGGAGTTGCCGAGCACGTCCGACATGATGTCTGCAAGCTGATCGTCCGGCAGGACACCTTCCAGCATTTTCTCCACTTCGTTGGCCGAACCATAAAGCGTCGTGCCATGAGAGAACTGCTCGATGAATTCCTCGGCCAGGCGATCAAGTTCTTCCGATGCCACCGTTCCGAGCTGAGCTGCGGAGACGGTGATCATCCGGATTTCTTCCTGATCGAAATGCCGGAGCAGTTTCTGCGAACTCGTCTTGCCCAGCGACAGCAGCAGAGCGGCCACGCGCTGTGTACCGTTCATTCGGCGGGCAGGCGGAGCAGGCGGCTTGGCCAGGTTTGCAGCGGTTGCTGCGGCGGCGTTGGCGGAATTCATCATTTTGTCACTTCAATCCTAAGGAGACAGCCTTGGGCAAACCGGAGAATGTGAGGCCGGAGAAATTCGACCTCAGATATCCATACCGCCGGCCTGGGCGCTCATGATCTCCGTCAGCGAAACGCCGAAGCGCGAGTTGTCGTCTTCCACAACCACCACTTCTCCGCGGGCGATGACACGGCCGTTGACCACGATGTCGATCGGTTCGCCGACACGATGATTGAGCGGAATGACCGCGCCGCGACCGAGTTTAAGGAGGTTGGAAACCAGCATGGTCGCAGATCCGAGAACCACCTGGATGTTCACGGGAATGCCGAGAATGGTGTCGAGATTTCGGTCGTCACCGATGGTATCGCCATTCTGGTTCTTTTCCGGCGATTCCACCTTGGCGAAACTCGCGGCATCGGCCGGGCGGGTTTTCGGGCCTTTTTCAGCGTCGATGTGATCGATGATTGTTTCGGACATTACATCTTATCCTTCTGGTTCATGGAGACCGTGCGGAACGGGCTTTGCAGCGAATTGTCGATACGGTGGACGCGCGTGGGTGCCTGTTGATGGACCTGGCCGCGATGAATGGTCGTTTCCTTGCGCCCGCCGGAATGAACGGCACCAGCAGCGCCAGCTGCCTGCTCGCCTGCCGTGTCTTCGGCGAAGATGTCGATGTCGTCGCGAACAGGCGCAAAACGCTTCGGGTCATGCAGGACGGCGGTCGCCTTGGAGAGCTCTTTCAGCTCTGCGCGCAGCACGGACTGCTGGCGTTTTGCCTCACGGGTCAGACCGTCGATTTCCGCGATCAGCTCCCGAGCATCGTCCATCCGGTTGCCGAGCGCATTGAGGATCTGGGCACCCTTGACGTTGATCTCCTGGATCGAGACCTCGATGCCGTCGAGTGCGAGGGCGGTCTGATCGAAGATACGCTGGTAGTCATCGTGGTAGCTGCCCAGTCGGCGCAGCTCCCGGTGCATGGAAAGCATCCGGACCGTGGTCGCGACCAGCGCGAGCAGGAGAACGCCGTCAACGATTGCGGAGATCATCGAAAAGATCCTTTTCTTCCTCATGGATGAGCTCTTCGATCTGCAACGTGTAGGATCCGTTCAACTGTCCAAGCTGGCAGGTGAAGACGGGCTGGTCGTTGCAGGCGAGTGTGACCGGAGAGCGGGCTGTCGCCTGAAGTTCGATGACCTGTCCGACCCGGAGGTTTGCAAGGTCGCCGAGCGACATTTCACGTTCTTCGAGAATGGCTTCCAGCTTGACTTCGGTGCGCTGGATCTCGTTGTGGAAATGCTGTGTCCACTGTTTGTCGCGGCTCGACATCTCGCCGGACAGAACCTGGGAAAGGCGCTGCCGCAGAGGGTTAAGTGTCGAGTGCGGCATGACGATAAACACTTCGCCGCCGCGCCCGATTGCCTGTTGCAGCAGGCGGGCCACCACGGCCGGGTTGTTCCGCCGGCCAACCACCGCAAAGTCCATGCGGCTTTCGATGCGCTCGATCTTCAGCGTTGTTTCGGCAATCGGAGCAAAGCTCTCGGCAAGTGCCTTGGCGGCTACCTCGAACATGGTGCGCGCGATTCGCGTTTCGATGTTCGAGAAGGGGCGTTCATCGTCGATGGGAGGCTCGGTCCCGTCAGCACCGAAGAGGACATCCACCAGTGTGAAGATGAAGTCCCGGTCGAAGCCGACGAGTACACGGGCGTCCCATTCCGGAGAATAAAGTACGGCCACCAGCGCATTGGATTCGAACTCGTCGAGTACGTCGCCGATGCGGTTGTTTTCAACGTAGCTCACCGAAATGTAGGACGGTGAGGGGGACTTCTGGCGCATGGCGTCGGCCATCAGGCGGGCCATGCGGTCGAACACCACCGGAAGCATCGGCAGGCGGTCAACGGAAATTCCGGCGGCATCCAGCAGTCGGTCGGCGATCATCGCGCGTTCGGAGCTGGAAGCATTGGAGCTTGCGGTCGCTGCTTCGATCATGGCTTAGGCGGCTCCCTGCAGGTCCTGGACGTTATCGGCACCAGCGCCACCGGCACTCATCGTCTCGTTTTCAACTTCGTCGATGGTTGGACGGTCGTAGTCGGAGATGGTCTTGCGGCCATGCTCAAGGGCGATCTGCGGATCGGCGCCGTTCATGAAGGCAAGCAGGGTCTGCTTGACGACGATGTAGGTACGAAGGCGGGACTCGCGGACGTTGCGGATCTTGGAGGCGATCGGGCCGAACAGCGAGTAGGAGAAGAAGATGCCGACAAACGTGCCCACGAGTGCCGCGCCAATCAGGCTGCCTAGCAGCTGAGGAGACTGGTCGATTGCGCCCATGGCCTTGATGACACCGAGTACGGCCGCGATGATGCCGATGGCAGGCAATGCATCAGCGATGCTGCTCATGGCATGGTACGGCTTCATCTGGTCGCGGTGGATCGTGTGAAGTTCTTCGTCGACCAGCGCTTCGATTTCGTGAGCGCGGGCATTTCCGACGATGATCAGTCGGAAATAGTCGCAGATGAAGGTTGTCAGACTGGCATTGCGCAGAACCGACGGATACTTCTGGAAAATCGGAGAAGTATTCGGGTCTTCAATGTGCGGCTCGACCTGGTTGCGGCCCTTGGCGCGAAGCTCGCGCATCAGGCCGTAGAGAAGTGCCAGAACGTCGAGATATTCCCGCTTGTTGGGAACTGCGTTGCGCAACGCATCCGACACGGCAACCAGGGTTCCCCTGATTACCTTCATTGGATTGGCAACGACAAAAGCACCGATAGCGACGCCAAGAATAATGACGAGCTCCCACGGCTGCCAGAGGACGGAGACCTTGCCTCCGAGTGCGGCAAAGCCGCCTATAAGGGACGCGCCTGCTATGATCAGGCCGATAAGAATAGTCACCTAACAGCTCCCAACTGGTGTGGATTGCAACTCTGATTGGGAGGACGCTACTGGCCGAGACTTGCCTGAAGCTGACGCGCGAAAGCCTTTTGGAAATCATCACCGGTCGTCAGCCTGGCGTAAGGTTTGCGAGTGAGTGTTCCCCGAAAGCCTGCCCGCCATGGGCCCGCAATGGGGATAGAACCATGATCAATACATTGAGCCAGGTTCAGCTGGTCAGAACCAATATGGAACGCTCGCTGAAGACGGTCGCCGCGGACCCTATGGTCGAACGTCAGACCGAATATTATCGCGAGAACATCCGCAACATTAAGTCCATCGACGAATTCCTGGCTGATGATCGCATCTTCAACTACGCAATGACTGCCATGGGTCTGGAGGACATGATCTACGCGAAGGCGTTCATTCGGAAAGTGCTGGAAGAAGGCACGGACGAACGTGGCGCATTCGCCAATCAGTTGGCCGATACCAAGTACAAGAATTTTGCTGAAACCTTCAATTTCAAGCGGTATGGCGAAACGACGACTTCTTTTGCACGGACGCAGGACGCGATTGTACAGAAGTATCATCGGCAGACTCTGGAAGTGCGCGAGGGTGAACAAAACCAGGGTGTCCGTCTGGCACTCTATTTCGAACGCCGTGCGCCCGATATCACCAACGCGTACGATGTTCTGGCCGACCGCGCGCTTGCCGAGGCCGTTTATACTTCCCTTGGCCTGCCGCAAGAATTTGCGATGACCGACATCGACAAGCAGGCAGCCTACCTGGAAGAACGTCTGGATTTCAGCAAGTTCGGAGATGCGGACTACCTGGCGAAATTCCTCAACCGGTTCTCGGCACTCTATGACCTTTCCAACGGCCCGTCCGGCAACATGTCGCCAACACTTGCTCTTTATGGCAATGGCCGAGGGGTTATCCAGATGGGCGAGGGACTGTTGGCAAGCATCCAGAATTTCCGCCTCGGAGGCTTTTGATCCATGGAATCCGCTCTTTATGTTGCGCTGTCTGCGCAGGTTGCACTTTCGAACCGTCTGGAAACGGTTGCCAGAAACGTTGCCAACATGAACACAGCCGGCTACCGGGCAGACGAGGTCAAGTTCGCAGAGCTCGTCTCAAAGGCAGCTCAGGACAAGGTTAGTTTCTCCACCGGTGGCGAGAAATACATTTCCCGGCAGTACGGCAGTCTGAACAAGACCGACAATCCGCTTGATCTCGCAGTGGAAGGCGAAGCCTGGTTTGCAATCCGCGATGTCAACGGCAACTTGTCCTATACACGGGACGGGCGCTTGCAGATCGGCAATGACGGAACCTTGCGTACCTTGACCGGACAACAGATCCTGGGAGCAGGCGGGCAGCCGATTGCACTCGATCCGGATGCCGGGACACCCTTGATCACGCAGTCGGGCGAGATTTCCCAGGGTGACGTTGGAATTGTCGGCCAGGTCGGTTTGTTCCTGATCCCCGACGATGCCCAACTCACGCGTGCTGAAAACTCGGCGGTCATTCCTGACAAGCCGGTTATTCCCGTGCAGACCTATGACACAAACGGCGTTCGCCAGGGATATGTCGAAGGCTCGAATATCAATCCCGTCCGGGAAATGACCAAGATGATCATGATCTCGCGCGCCTTTGAGAGCGCGACGAAGATGATCGATACCAGTAATGAAAGCCAGGAGAAGGCCATTCGCGAACTGGGGGCAACCTCATGACGGCGGTGGATGCAACACAGGCGGTGGGCAAGCCGATGGACCTCAATGCTGTCATGGATGGTTCGCCCGTCAAGGCAGCGCGGCCCGGAGTTTCGCCCAAGGCTGAAAACTCTGCCTTCAGTTTCGGTGACTTCATCGACGTGATCAATCCCTTGCAGCATATTCCGGGGATTGCGGAACTCTATCGATCGGTAACGAACGACGAGATTTCCGACAACGCCCGCAAGGCCGGCAATGCTCTTTACGGCTTCGCACTCGGCGGGCCGGTCGGGCTGGGTGCCATGCTCGCCTATAACGAAGTCGGCGATCGCCTGAACAGCAGTCAAGAAAATGTCACGGCACAGCCCGTCGAAGTTGCGGAAGTGGCTCCTGCCGGCGAACCGGCGCCCACAAGCGATGTTCCTGTGCCAGTGCGCAAGCCTGGTGTTGAGCCAACTGCAACCGAAGCCGATAAGGCTGCTGGCACAGCCGTACTTGGTGAAACCGTGGCATCGGCTGGTCGCAAGGGCGCTCCGCCAACCGCTCTTGTCGATCTCATCAACAGCACTGGTGCGGCTCCCGGGCCGGATGGGGAAACAATGACATCACCCGACAAGTCTTCTTCGGGTAATGCCTCATCCGTTTCCTATCTCGACATGCAAGATAGTGCCACGCCATCGGGGCCGGTAATGCCTGACCAGCAGGGCCTTGACCGTCTCGCTTCGCACAAATCCAACCATCTGCCTCTCGATGTCTTGAAAGCTCTTCAGGAACGCCATGCCGAACGCTCCGTATCTGAACGCACTTGATCAAATCTCCGCGTCTTTGGCGGCCCTGGAAACTGAGATCGGGCCCGTCAAACTCAGCGGACGTGTGACCCAGGTTTCTTCCGAATCCATTCGCGTCTCCGGTCTTTCCCGCGTGGTTTGCCTGGGCGATCTGGTGCAGTTCGAAGGGCGGGCCGGCACCCGGCAGGGCGAGATCATCCGGCTCGACCAGAAGGACGTGGTAATCAAGCCATTGGAGCGCGTGACCGACATTGGCATCGGCAGCGTTGCTTCGGTCATGGGCGGACTCGCCATTCATCCGGACATGAGCTGGCGCGGCCGGATCGTGAATGCGCTTGGTGAACCGATTGATGGGGCAGGGCCGCTTGCCCATGGTGTGGAAGCGTTTCTTCTTGACCGCGCACCGCCACCGGCGATGAACCGAAGCAAGATTTCCGAAGGGGTTCGAACCGGTGTGCGGGTGATCGATCTGTTCACACCACTGTGCGTCGGACAGCGTGTCGGCGTTTTTGCTGGTTCCGGCGTTGGCAAATCCACACTTCTTGGCATGCTGGCCGGGTTTGGGGACTTTGACACGGTTGTGGTCGGTCTCGTTGGCGAACGCGGCCGCGAAGTGCGCGAGTTCATTGATGACATCCTGGGCGAGACCTTGGCGCATTCCGTTGTTGTCGCCTCGACTGGCGATGAAAGCGCCATGCAGCGCCGGCTTGCCCCCAAGACGGCTATGAGCGTTGCCGAGTACTTTCGTGCGCAAGGTCACAAGGTGCTGCTCATTCTGGATTCCGCCACCCGATTTGCCCATGCCGCACGGGATGTGGCGCTGGCGGCTGGGGAACCTCCTGTCGCCCGCGGGTTTCCGCCAAGCGTCTTTGCTGATCTTGCCCGCCTCATCGAACGCGCCGGACCTGGAAGCAGCGGCGAGGGCTCAATCACAGGGATCTTTTCCGTTCTTGTTGACGGTGACGACCACAACGATCCGGTTTCCGATGCAATTCGTGGTCTTCTGGATGGGCACATCGTACTGGATCGTCAGATTGCCGAGGCCGGCCACTATCCGCCGGTCAGCGTATTGAAATCCACCTCGCGGCTTGCCGACCGGGCCTGGACACAGGATCAGCAGGAACTTATCCATCGGATCAAGGGGCTGATATCCTACTATGAAGATACAAAGGATCTCCGCCTGATGGGCGGTTTCCAGACTGCGGGCGACGAAAAACTGGAAAAGGCCTGCAGACTTGTGCCCAAGATTTACGAAGCGCTGAGACAGCGCGCAGACCAGGTGGCACCGTCCGATCCCTTTGCAGACCTGGCCCAGGCTTTAGCTGCCGATACGTAAACCATTTTCCACATCTCTAGTATAAATACGAAATTGCCGCCTTGTCTGGCGGCGATTTTTGTATATATCAGTGTTACATCTTATTAAGGATTGCGGAAAAACGCGGTCCCCGGCATTTTAATAAATTTTTCTCTCAGTTTATTGGTAATGTCCGTGATTTTTTATTTAGTTTTCTATGTGGATATAAGAACTTCCCCCACTATAAATTCTGAAATAGTTGTCGAGTTAGGGAAGAAACGTTGACCTTGTGAAGCTCCAAAATTACGGATTCAACATTGGTAAAATCCAAGGGGCTGATATGTTCATAATCGTAGACTCAAGAGAGATAGTGACCGCAGGCTATGCCTCGGCATTCGACCGGGAAGGCTATGCCTCCCTGGAACTTCATCCATCGGAACTTCTTGACTGGCTGGAAATCACCTGTGCCCAGGATCTGGGCTCGGTTGACGCCATCCTTCTGGGAGAGTGTGAAGAAAGATGCGGCTACGTTGCATCGATCCGCAGCCGGTGTCCGGAAGCCCAGATCGTGGCTCTGGAAGATACCGCCAACCTTGAGAGCACGCTCGACCTGTTTTCCGCAGGTATGGACGATGTTCTGAAGAAGCCGGTTCATGTTCGGGAAATCATTGCCCGCGTCGGAGCTTTCCGCCGCCGGATCACTTCCCGGAACAATTCAGCAGGCACCGGTGCCATCGAAGTCTTCTTCGACGGTCGCGATCCAGTCGTCGGTGGGGACGTCATGGAACTGCCGCGCCGGGAACGCCGCATTCTTGAATATCTCGTCAAGAACAAGGGACGGCGTGTCACCAAGACACAGATCTTCAATGCTGTTTACGGCGTCATGAACGACGGCGTGGATGAATGTGTCGTGGAAAGCCACATCTCCAAGCTGCGCAAGAAATTGCGGAAAAAGCTTGGCTACGATGCAATCGAGTCGACGCGCTACATCGGCTACATGCTGAAAGACGCCACGGCCACCAAGCAGAAGGTTGCAGACACCCGGCGTCAGGTTCAGGCCTCGCCAGCAACCGCACACGCTGTAGAGGTTCCGGTTGACACCCGCACCACCACCAACAAGCCGTTTTTGTCAGTGGTCAATGCCTAATCGGAATAAGCTCAGAATATGAAGACCTTGCAAGGAACAATAATTTGCAATGGCAACGATCGAGCGGACTGGTATGAAAGTTTTGCCGGAGACAATTGCATGATGCGATGCCGCTCTAATTCGTCGAATTCAGGTTTTTTGTAGATGCAAGACTATCTGTTTTGCTGTGGAAAGAAGGCTCTTTCAATTTACAATTGATTTTTATGGAAAATTTAGAAAACCTACCCAGAATATACGACACACTGACGCTCTAATCACATGATCTCCGCTGCGCGGCGCATTGATGGGGCGAGGGGCAATGTAGATGTGTCTGTGAATCAAGTATTGAAGAGACGGTCCGCAAAGGCGGTTCGGTTTTCGTCCTTGACTGGAAGCCATTTAAATCGGCGTTCTGCCGGAGTTTTATGAGCTGGAACGGACACCGTGATTTGAGGTGGGCGTCTTGACACTGAACGGCAGTACGTCGTTGCCATATACTCCCAAGGAGATGGGCCGTTCCAGCCTGTCCCGGACATTCATTCTCTATACGCTCGGTCTTTTCGCTGTTCTTGGCGTCATATTCATCGGCATTCTCACGAAGATCACGTGGGACGCCTCTCACGCACGCGCCATTCGTGTGACCGAGGCCTTCTTTCAGGCAACCAAACGCCCGTTTGAACGCGCCATCTGGACAGTCAATGCGGACGCGACCCTGCAGCTCATCCGCGGGTTGGAAAGTCTCGAAGTTGTCGAGAAAGTCTGGGTTGAAACACCGGACACAGGCAATTTCGGTGAACCTGTTACCGGGCCGCGCGCTGCCGAAGCTCTCAGTTATACACTCAATTCGCCCAGCACCATCCTGCACAAGGATGCAATCGGGCAGGTGTTCATTCTCATCGACCGCAACACGATTTCCTATGAAATCGTTTCGACTGTCGGGTTCATCGTCACCGCGATCATTGTCTATCTGCTGTTGCTCGCCATTGTGATCAGAACAGTCTTTCGCCGTCTGATCGGTCAGCCGCTTTCTGCAATCGTGGAGTATCTTTCCACGCCGCGCCTGATCGAAGATCCACCCAAGGCCGAACTGATGCCTGGCCGAGCGGACGAAATCGGTATTCTCGCCGCCAGTCTCCAGTCCATGGTTCAGCGCCGGCATCTGGATTTGCAGAAAATTCAAGAATACCAGACTAATCTCGAGGACTTGGTCGCCCACCGGACGGAGCAGCTTAAGTTGGTGCAGGAAGAGCTTATCCAGGCAGATAATCTGGCCGCGCTTGGCGCGCTGGTTGCCGGGGTTTCGCACGAGCTGAACACGCCTCTTGGAAACGCGTTGATGGCGGCCACGACCATCAAGGATTCAACCGGTTACTTGCGTACCGAACTTGAAGAGCAGAAACTGAGCAAGGAAGCTCTGGAAAACGAAGTCGAACGTATTTCCGATACCGCGCATATCATCGAGAAGACACTCGGCCGGGCCCGCGAGCTTGTAGGGAACTTTCGTCAGGTGGCTGTCGACAGGCAGAGCGAGAAGAAGCGGTCCTTCAATTTCGACCACATCATTCGTGAAACTCTTGCAACACTGCAGCCGACGCTCAAGAAAACGCCTTTCAAGGTCGAGCTTGATCTCCATGCGGACGAAATCATCGATAGCTATCCTGGCGCGGTCAGTCAGCTCGTCTCGAATTTTGTCGAAAACGCCATCAAGCACGGATACGAGGGGCGCAGCGAAGGTCTGATCAAGCTGTCTTCCCAGGTGGTTCACCCGAAGGACAAGAACCGAAACAATTCGAACGAACGCAAGATTATCTTCAAATGCCAGGATTTCGGTGTAGGCATTCCGGAGAAGAATCTGAAAAAAGTATTCGAGCCGTTCTTCACGACGAAGTTCGGCAAAGGAGGATCCGGTTTAGGGATGGCGATTTGTTACCAGCTGGTCACCGAAGCCCTGAACGGAACCATCTCGGTGTCTTCCAGCGTCGGGTCGGGAACCGAATTCATTATCGAATTCCCCGCCATGGCCGCTCAGGATACCAGGAAGCCTCTCGGACAGAAGGTGCATTGAGATGGTGATGGACTTTCTTGCCCCCTCCGAGCCGGAAGTGAAGAAGATCACGAAGGCGCCCTGGAAAATCCTGATTGTCGATGACGATCCCGACGTACATGAAGTCACCAAGATCGCCGTTGGTGGATGCATCTTCGAAAATCGTCCGTTTGAACTTTTGCATGCTCTCTCGGCTCAGGAAGCCCGGCAGATCCTGTTGAAACACCCCGATATCGCGGTGGCGCTTGTCGATGTCGTCATGGAAAGCGATACGGCAGGTCTCGGGCTTGTGAGCTGGATCCGTTCCGAACTCGGCAATCATTTCACGAGGTTGATCCTGCGTACAGGTCAACCCGGGTATGCACCGCAGACCGACGTGATCATGAAATTCGACATCGACGGCTACACCGAAAAAGCCGAATTGTCGCGTACCAAGCTGATTACAGCCATCGTTACAGGTCTGCGCGGTTACAAGCTTGTCATGTCGCTTGAGACCAACCGCAAGAAGCTCAAGCAGTTAAACGAGCATTTTGCAGCTATTGTCGAAAAGAACGCCCTGAGTGAATTTGCTGCGGCAGTCCTGAAGCATTTCACGGTTCTTGTCGGGCAACCTGTCGACAGCCTGTTGTGTGGTCTTGAGACGCTTCCCGACTACGGGTCCTTCGACAAGTCCAACGTCCGTGTGCTCGCGGCAACGGGAAATTTCGAGGACAAGATTGATCTGCCGGTGGACGTCATCAGTGACGATGCGATCCGCAATGCCGTGGCAAGATGCGTCGAGACACAGGCAACATGCTCGTCGCCCAAAGGAATTGCTCTTCCGCTTGTCACTCGTAACGGCATGACAGGCGCGCTTTATCTCGGTATTTCCGAGGAGTTGCTGGAGGAGCTCGTCGGGTCGGAAGTCGTGCAGTTGTTTGTTTCCAACGTCGCGCTTGGCTACGAGAAGACCGGCCTTTTGGAGCATATTCGCAACCTTGCTTATGTCGATCGCGTGACCGGGTTGTCGACATTCTCCGGTTTCATCGAAACCTTTCAGCGCCACGCCGCCAACGGTGCCAAGCTGCTGGTTGTTCATTCCGACATCCAGAGATTCCGTGTCATTGTCGACGGGATCGGCGACGAAAAGGCGGGCGCGGTCTTGAAACGGACCGGCCACCGCCTGTCGCAGACTTTCCCCGATGCGCTCACCATTGCCAGGAAGGAAAAGGACGAATTTCTTATCCTTCTGAAGGGCGGTGAAGAGAATACGATTCAGGATGTGGTTGCGCGGATCGAAGATGCTTTCCAGCAACCGATAACGCTCGAAGACAACCAGATCACCCTTCGACTGCGGCTGGGGTTTGCATCCACCGGCACCGAGACGCAGAGCGCGGAAGAACTCGTGCGTTTTGCCTCCATCGCCCTTAACGATGTGCGTCAGAAAGGGGTGACCAACCACGCGGTTTTTCATCCGCTGATGCAGGAAGCTGCCTTTGAGCGCCTGCGGCTTGCTTCACTGCTTACCGGTAGTTCCAACCAGACGAAGTTTTCGCTGAATTATCAGCCGATCATGCACGCCCGGGACGAGAGCCTTGCGTCCTTCGAGGCCCTGATGCGGTTCCGTACCCCGAGTGGAACGTTCCTGAATACCGCTCGGATGATCGAAGCTGCCGAAGCCAGTGGTCTTATTACCGAAATCGGCGCGTGGATGTTCAAGACGTCCTTTACCGAGTTCAGCAGCTTGACCGGAATTTCCGATGACGTTCGGTTGAACGTGAACCTGTCTCCCAGGCAGGTTCAAGCAAACCGGATCTACAAGGACATCGAAGATGCTGTGACAGCCGCCGAACTGCCGCTGGATCGCCTCGTATTCGAGGTGACCGAAGGGCTGTTCCTCAGCAACGATCAGGTGACTCTGGCCTTCCTGACGTGGCTGCGTGACAAGGGTGCGCGTGTCGTTATTGACGATTTCGGCACCGGGTATTCCTCGTTCAGTTATCTGCGCAAGCTGCCGGTTGACGGTATCAAGATCGACCGAAGCTTTATTATGAACATGGATCAGGATGCGGATGCACTTGCTGTCGTGAAATCCATCATCGCCGTTGCGCAGGCGCTGGATCTGAACGTTACAGCAGAAGGTGTCGAGACTGTTGCCCAGAGAAATATCATGCAGGAGCTGCATTGCGACTACCTGCAAGGATATTTCTACGCCAAGCCTCTGGCGACCAATGACCTGTCCGGTTTCATCCAGAAGGCTGTCGAACCGGGGGTTGCCTTCGGATAAAACAGTTTATCCGTCCGTTTATCAATTTCTGGCCGGAACTGTCAGGACAGAAGTGCCTTTTTGGCGCATACTGCGACAGCTAGGTCATACGTTGAATTGAAGACATCGGACAGCCTGTCAAGGATTGCGTTCTGCAATTCTGTTCACATAAGCGATTGAAAATTTGTACGAAACACGCTCTCATGCGGGAAAACGTGTTTGCGGCGGACGCGTCAATCGCGTTGAATGTCGACTGAACCTTTGTAAATATGCGCTAAAGCGCAACTTGGGGAGAAAACATATGGACATGAGCGGCTCCCACCGGATTCCGGCCAAACGGGAAACCGTATGGCAAGCCTTGAACGATCCGGATGTCTTGCGGGCCTGCATCCCGGGCTGCGAAAGCCTCGAGAAGACCTCGGACACCGAAATGACCGCCGCGGTCACATCGAAAATCGGGCCTGTAAAAGCCAAATTCAAAGGGGAAGTAACCCTTGAGAACATCAATCCTCCGGAAAGCTACACGATCTCGGGAGAAGGCAAGGGCGGCGTCGCCGGGTTTGCCAAGGGGTCTGCGGATGTGAAGCTTACGGAGGAAGGTGACGAAACCATACTTTCCTACGAAGCCAAGGCGCAGGTCGGGGGCAAACTTGCCCAGCTCGGCAGCCGGCTGATCGATTCCACCGCCAAGAAAATGGCGGAAGACTTTTTCACGAAGTTCTCCGAGATGGTTGGTTCACCGGCAGGGCAGGACGAAACTGCGACCACAGCTGGTGCCGATGACGATCTGGATCCCGGTGTGGCCGAGGAAGCCAAGCGGATCGCGATTGAAGAGTCCCCTGGCGAAGTCATGCACGTAATTGAGGATGCGGAGCATGCAGTCGAGGAAAAGATCCATCAGGCGGAACAAAATATTGAAGCCGCTGCGGGACGCAACGTGTTCGGCGGCCCCATGGTCTGGGGGCTCGTGTTGCTCGCCGCCGTGATTGTCGTGCTTGCACTTGCAAGTTGACCGGGTAGGACAAATCTTGAAATGATCGGGCTCTGACAATTTAGGACGCGCCAGGGCCCCAGCACAAAACACGGTGACAAGCCGGGAAATTGGGTCAGTGACACGCAATCGAATTCGATTGTTTATTCGTACGCTGGTCTGGATCGGACATCAGAGGTCTTGCCTGTCATTTCATGCAGGTGGCCGGTTTGATCGGTCCGGTTCAGGGAATTTCATGAGGGAGAGGAATTCATGTCGAAAGTATCGATGGTATTGAACGGCAAGACGGTTTCGGCTGATGTCGAAGACCGGACGCTGCTCGTATCGTTTATCCGGGACGTGCGCGGATTGACTGGTACGCACGTTGGCTGCGACACCTCGCAATGCGGTGCCTGCGTTGTGCATGTCGACGGCAAGGCCGTAAAGTCTTGCACCATGCTCGCAGCCCAGGCCGACGGCGCAGAAGTTGTAACACTTGAGGGGATCGGCACAGCCGACAGCCTGCACCCCGTACAGGCAGCTTTCCGTGAACATCACGGGCTTCAGTGCGGCTTCTGTACCCCCGGCATGATCATGACCGCCGTGGACATGATCAAGCGTCATGGTGCTGGAAATCTCGACGAGGCAACCATTCGCCACGAGCTGGAAGGCAATATCTGCCGCTGCACCGGCTACCACAATATCGTCAAGGCGATCAAAGCCGCCTCCGATCAAATGGCCGGTATGGCTCAGGCCGCCGAATAACGGCGTTGGCCTGCACTCCCAAAATTGATGCGCGAACACGTTCGCGCAGCAGGACAGCAAGACCGATCAATCGAATGAAATGCCGGGAGGAACAGGCATCTTCGTATTGACCGCCAGGTCTTGAGAGACAGTTGCCTTGATGGCAGCAGCCGGATTGTCCGGCGAGTGGAGGATGTCCGGTACTGGCGGAGCCGGCAGATATTCGGGAGAGAAGAAATGGCAGTTGAAGGGATTGGCGCCCGTGCCTTGCGCAAGGAAGACAAGCGCTTCATTACCGGCAAGGGCAAATACACCGACGATATGACCATGCCGGGCATGGGGTACGCTGCTTTCGTTCGCTCGCCGCACGCGCATGCAAAGGTCAAGGGGATTGACGCGAGCGCTGCTCTGGCAATGCCGGGTGTGGATGCGGTTCTCACCGGCGACCAACTGGTGGGTGATGGTATCGGCAACCTGATCTGTGGCTGGATGATCCATTCCAAGGATGGTTCGCCGATGAAGATGGGCGGTTGGCGCGCACTGGAACCGGAAATTGTCCGCCATGTCGGGCAGGCCGTTGCCGTGGTTGTGGCCGATACGCAGGCTCAGGCACGTGATGCTGCTGACGCGGTTGTGGTTGATTATGAGGAATTGCCAGCCGTTATCGATCCGCTTGCGGCACTCGAAGCAGGTGCCCCGCAGATTCACCCGGAAGCCGAAGGCAACCTGATCTACGATTGGGAAATTGGCGACGAAGGAGCCACAAACGCGGCCTTCGAAAAGGCTGCTCATGTCACGCGCATGGAGATCCACAACAACCGCCTCGTTCCGAACGCGATGGAGCCGCGCGCAGCTCTTGCAGGTTACGATGCGGCCGAGGAGCACTATACGCTTTACACCACTTCGCAGAATCCACATGTGGCTCGCCTGGTGTTGTCGGCCTTCTACAACGTTGCTCCTGAAAACAAGTTGCGTGTGATTGCGCCTGATGTTGGCGGTGGCTTTGGTTCCAAGATCTACATCTACCCGGAAGAAATGGTCTGCCTATGGGCGTCCAAACGTGTCGGTCGTCCGGTCAAGTGGGTGTCTGACCGGACCGAGGCCTTCCTGACGGATGCACATGGCCGGGACCATCGCTCTGAAGCGGAACTCGCGCTTGACGCGGACAACAAGATCCTGGGCCTCAGGGTCAAGACGATCGCCAATCTCGGCGCCTACATGTCTTTGTTCTCGTCTTCCGTGCCGACGTATCTCTACGCTACGCTTCTTTCGGGTCAGTACGACATTCCGGCTATCCACGCCAACGTGAAGACGGTCTACACCAACACCACACCGGTGGACGCCTATCGGGGCGCAGGCCGGCCGGAGGCGACCTATCTTCTGGAGCGGATCATGGAAACGGCAGCCCGTGAAGTGGGCTTGTCGCCGGCAGAGTTCCGTCGCAAGAACTTCATCCGCACGTTCCCGCATCAGACACCGGTGATCATGTGCTACGACGCAGGTGATTATGATGCGACGCTGGACGCAGCCCTGAAGGCCGCGGACTACGACGGCTTTGCCGCCCGCAAGGCGGAAGCAGCTTCCCGCGGCAAGCTGCGCGGTATTGGTCTGTCCTGCTACATCGAGGCGTGCGGTATTGCACCGTCCGCTGCGGTCGGTTCACTTGGTGCCGGTGTCGGTCTTTGGGAATCTGCCGAAGTGCGTGTAAACCCTGTCGGATCGATCGAGGTTCTGACGGGGTCGCACAGCCATGGTCAGGGACACGAGACAACCTTTGCCCAGCTGATCAGCGAACGTTTTGGCCTGGATACCAATGCGGTGTCCATTGTTCATGGCGATACCGACAAGGTTCAGTTCGGTATGGGAACCTACGGCTCGCGCTCCGGTGCGGTTGGCATGTCGGCAATCGTCAAGGCGCTCGACAAGGTCGAAGCCAAGGCGAAGAAGATTGCTGCTCACCTGATGGAAGCCTCCGAAGGAGACATCCAGATCGAAGGTGGCGAATTGAAAGTAGCCGGCACCGACAAGAAGCTGACCTTCACCGAGGTGGCTCTCGCTGCCTACACGGCGCACAACCTGCCTGAAGGCATGGAGCCGGGCCTGAAGGAAGGTGCCTTCTACGATCCGACCAACTTCACCTTCCCGGCAGGTACCTATGTCTGCGAAGTCGAAGTGGATCCGGATACGGGCAAGACGGAAGTGGTCAACTTCGTCGCGGCTGACGACTTCGGCAACATCATCAACCCGATGATCGTGGAAGGTCAGGTGCATGGCGGTATTACGCAGGGCATTGGCCAGGCACTTCTGGAAAATGCGTCCTACGACGAAAACGGCCAGCTGCTGACGGCGTCCTACATGGATTACTGCATGCCGCGTGCCGATGATGTGCCGTCCTACAATCTGTCGACGCATGTCACGGCCTGCCCAGGCAACCCGCTTGGCATGAAAGGTTGCGGCGAGGCTGGGGCTATCGGATCTCCGCCGGCAGTTATCAATGCGATCACGGATGCGATCGGGGACAACAGCCTGTCGATGCCAGCCTCTCCTGAAAAGGTCTGGGCGCTTTACCATGCAGGTGTGAAGCAGGCGGCCGAATAACGCCACAACGGGATTTTCGGGCGGGGCAACCCGCCCGCCATTGCACAGTTCGAAATCCGGGGAGACCCAGCATGTATGAAACGACGTATCACAAGGCCGGATCAGTAGCGGAAGCTGCTTCACTAATGGCCAATGCCGATGACGGCAAATTCCTTGGTGGTGGCCAGACTTTGCTGCCAACCATGAAACAGCGGCTTGCAGCCCCCAGCGATCTGGTGGATGTGACCAAGATTGCGGACATGAAGGGGATCAGCGCAAACGGCGATGGTGTAACTATCGGCGCAGCAACGAGCCATTTCGAAGTCTCGACTTCCGATCTGGTGAAGCAGAAGCTTCCTGGACTGGCGTCACTCGCCGGTGGCATTGGTGACCCGGCGGTTCGTCATATGGGCACCATTGGCGGCTCGATTGCCAACAATGATCCTGCAGCCGACTACCCTGCTGCGCTGGTTGCGCTCGGTGCTACCGTTGTCACCAGCAAGCGGGAACTGGCAGCGGAAGAGTTCTTCACCGGCATGTTTGAAACCGCGCTTGATGAAGATGAAATCGTCGTCGCGGTCAAGTTTCCGGGTGCTGCGGCCAGTGCCTATGCCAAATACCCGAACCCGGCATCGCGTTATGCCATGGCCGGTGTCTTCGTTGCCAAAGGCAACGATGGCTCCGTCAAGGTTGCGGTAACCGGAGCAGGGCAGGGTGGTGTCTTCCGCATGTCCGCCATGGAAACGGCGCTTGCAAGTAATTTTTCAGCCGACGCCGTCGCCGGCATAGCGCCCGACGCAGACGATCTACTGTCAGACATTCACGGGTCTGCTGCTTATCGTGCGAACCTGGTTACCGTTATGGCAAAGCGCGCCGTCCAGAAGGCGTAACCGACCTCGTGCTGATTTAAGAATAAGAACCCGGCCGACACTCGGCCGGGTTTTGTTTTCCTGAGGGAGGAGTAGTCAGCTTCTCGATTGGGGCACGAGCGCAGACAGTCGCACGGCTAGCTGCCACGTCACGTCAGAGTACCAGTATGGGCACTTCTGCTCCGGCTTCCAGCGCCGGTGCATGAGGTGGACGGACCACAAGTGCGCCGGATTTGGCGAGCAGGTTCAACATGGAACTGTCTTGCCGGGAAAACGGCGTTACGATCAGATCGCCGTGTTCCGAATTGGAAAGCGTTGCCCTGACGTAGTCCTGCCTGCGGTCGTTCTCGGGCAAGGGAGAAGCGAGTATGGCTCGTTGAGGTCCGGACTGTTCCGGCGTCTGACCGAGCATTGCCTGCATGAGTGGCTTCAGAAACAGCAAGCCGCATATAAGGCTTGAGACGGGGTTTCCGGGCAGACCAAGAACCTTGGTGCCGCCAAGACGGCCTGCCATCAACGGCTTGCCCGGACGCATTGCAATTCGCCAGAACGCCAGGTCCATGCCTTCCTGTCCAAGGACACTTTGAACAAGATCGTGGTCGCCGACTGAGGCCCCCCCAAGCGTGACGAGAATGTCGGCCTTCTCGGTAATCGCACGCCTAACGTGGTTCGCAAGTGCCACCGGTTCGTCGGGTGATATTCCAAGATCGAGTGGCTGACCGCCACAATCTTCCACGAGTGCGGCGATACCTGCGTGGTTCGAGGCGATTATCTGATCCGGTCCCGGTTCCGTTCCTGGGCGAACCAGTTCATCCCCGGTTGCGAGTATCGCAACCTTCGGTCTGCGGTGCACCGGCAAGACCGCGTGGTTCATTGCAGCGGCAAGGGCGAGATGCCGGTAGGCAAGTTTGAGCGGCGGTTGCAGAAGCACATCACCTTCGGAAAAGTCCAGGCCGGCCGGACGGACGAATGCGCCCTTGGCCGGGTTCTCCAGAACGGTTATGCGCTCGCCTTCACGCTCAGCGTTTTCCTGGATCAGGATCGTGTCCGTACCGGCCGGCACAGGAGCACCGGTAAAGATCCTCACCGTTTCACCGTTGCCGACCGTTCCGGAAAAACCATGGCCAGCCGGTGCTTCGCCGACAACGGTCAAGGATGTTCGGGCATCGGAAAGATCTTCATGACGAATGGCGTAGCCGTCCATCGCAGACGCTGCGAAAGGCGGTTGGGTTCGGGTGGAAACAAGGGGGGCGGACAGATATCTGCCGTTGGCGCTCTCGAGCGGAACATATTCCGTTTCAAGAGGTTTTACGCCGGAAAGGAGCTTCGTCAGCGCTTCGTCGACAGGCATCAGGCTCATCAGGTGCCACCCAGGCTGCCGTCCTTGTCGAGTGTCCAATGGCCGGATTTGCCACCGGATTTTTTGACCAGACGGATATCTCCGATGACCATGCCCCGGTCTACTGCTTTCGCCATGTCGTAAATCGTCAGGCAGGCCAGCGAGCATGCGGTCAAGGCTTCCATCTCGACACCTGTCTGGCCGCTGACCTTGGTTGTCGCTGTCACTATGAGCCCGGGAAGATCATCATCGGTATCGATGTCGATGGACACCTTGGACAACATCAGTGGATGGCAGAGCGGTATCAGTTCGTGGGTCTTCTTGGCGGCCAGGATGCCGGCTATGCGTGCCGTGCCGATAACGTCGCCTTTCTTGGCGTTCCCGGACCGGATGAGATCCAGGGTTTCAGTCCGCATGGTGACAGTCCCGCGCGCGACGGCAATCCGATGCGTTACGGACTTCTCGGATACGTCCACCATGTTGGCAGACCCTGCCGCATCCAGATGGGTCAGTTTGGCGTCCTTGTTGGCCATGTCCGCCTAAACCGCTTCGGAGAGGGCCGGACGGGCCAGGAGCGTTCTGGTAGCCGAGGCGACGTCTTCCTGACGCATCAGGCTTTCGCCGATCAAGAACGTTGAAATACCAACCTTGTTCATTCGGGATAGGTCGGCGGGGGTGAACAGGCCGCTTTCGCCGACAATGATTCTGTCGTCCGGAATGCGCGGCGCAAGCTCTTCGCTTGTTTCCAGCTTGGTCTCGAATGTCTTGAGATTGCGGTTGTTGATACCGAGCAGACGAGACGACAGCTTGAGCGCACGCTCCAGCTCATCAGCGTCATGTACCTCGAGCAAGACATCCATTCCGAGTTCGAACGCGGTGTCTTCCAATGCTTTGGCGGTGTCGTCATCAACAGCGGCCAGAATGATCAGGATGCAATCGCCACCCCAGGCTCTGGCTTCATATACCTGGTAAGGATCGTAGAGGAAATCCTTGCGCAGCGCCGGAAGGGCAACAGCGTCACGTGCAGCAGCCAGAAACTCAGGCCTTCCCTGAAAAGAGGGCGTATCGGTTAGGACCGAAAGACAGGCTGCGCCGCCTACTTCGTAAGCCTTAGCCAAGAGAGGTGGATTGAAATCTTCCCGAATGAGCCCTTTCGAAGGGCTGGCCTTCTTGATTTCCGCAATGAGAGCGTACTCACCGTTATCGTGTTTGGCTTCGATCGCCTTGAGAAACCCGCGTGGAGCACTCACGTCTTTGATGCGTGCCTTGAGTTCGTCGATCGAAACGGATGCCTTTGCAGCGATGATTTCCTCGCGCTTGTAGGCTTCGATCTTTTGAAGAATGTCTGCCATGTCTTACCCGTTCGATGCTGCGACAAGCTTTTCCAAGGTGTCGGCTGCGGATCCGCTGTCAATGGATTGCGCCGCCAACTCGACACCATCCTTCAAGGTTTCCACCTTGTCTGCAACCAGCAGGGAGGCAGCCGCATTGAACAGCACCACATCTCGATAGGCGTTCTTTGCTCCGGCGAGGACGTCGCGCAGGGCTTTCGCGTTTTCCGAGGGAAGTCCGCCCTTGAGATCTTTCGGATCGGAAACGGCAAGGCCGACATCTTCGGGTGAAATTTCAAACGAACGGATTGTCCCGTTCTTGAGTTCGGCAATAGCGGTTGGACCGGTTGTGGTTATTTCGTCCATTCCGTCGGACCCGTGAACGACCCAGGCCTTTTCGGACCCTAGCTCGCGAAGAGCTTCCGCAAGCGGCTCCACCCATTTGCGGGCAAATACACCAACCATCTGACGCTTCACGCCTGCGGGATTGGTCAATGGGCCAAGCAGATTGAAGATTGTGCGCGTGCCGAGTTCCATGCGGGTTGGACCCACGTGTTTCATGGCTGCATGGTGCAGCGGGGCGAACATGAAACCGATACCCGCCCTGTTGATGCAATCGGATATCTTCCTGGCATCGATATCGATGTTGACGCCAAGTTCGGCTAGCGCTTCTGCAGCGCCCGACTTGGAAGACAATGACCTGTTGCCGTGTTTGGCAACCGGAACACCGCTGCCGGCTACGACCAGGGCCGTGCACGTGGAAATATTGTAGCTGCCGGAATTGTCGCCACCCGTTCCCACTATATCCATCGCGTTGGCCGGGGCCCTCACGGGGATCATCTTGGACCGCATGGTCGCGACCGCACCCGTGACTTCGGCAATGCTTTCGCCGCGCACACGCAAGGCCATCAGAAACCCGCCAAGCTGCGATGGTGTTGCAGATCCCGACAGGATCACCTCAAAGGCTTCGCGGGCTTCTTCAGGGCTCAAGGCGTGACCGTCTGACACCTTGGCGATGAAGTCCTTGAATGTGCTCATGTCGTCATTCCACTTTCAAACGGATCAATTCCGGTCCAACCCGATCATCTGGGCGATACCGGCATTGTTTATCTCGACCCCTGCCTTGGTTTCCCGGTCGGAGATGAACTGACCGAGCAGCGTGTCCTGAATCTGCTGGGAAAGCTGCTGACCCAGGGCCGCTACTTGCGGTGCGTCGCTCTGGAAGTCCGGTACGTTGGAACCGCTCACTTTAAGCACGATCCGACCGTTGCCATCGTTGGTTTCGGTGACCGCGCTTGTTCCAACGGGGCCGTCGAATACTGCCGAAACAGCTTCGCGGCCGAAATCCCCGGACGGCGTGTTGCGCTTCAGGTCAGTTGCGGATTTCACTTCCAGCCCGGTTTCTGCGGAAAGGGCAATGAACGGCGTGCCGCCTTCTGCCTTGGCCAATAGGTCTGCCGCAGTGTCGCTCAAGCGTTTGCCGAGTTCATCCTGCTTCCAGGCGGCAATGACGTCTTCGCGAACTTCGTCGAGGGTGCGTTCGCGCGACGGAATAACCTTTGCGACGTCATACCAGAGGAACCCTTGCTCACCGAGCTGAAGGACATCGTTTTCGATGCCGATGTCACTGTCGAACGCACCTGCTACAAGTCCCTCAGCATCAGGCAAGGTTACGGGTTTACCGTCTTCACCGTTTCCGGATGCATCAAAAGCTGACGGAGTTTCTACAGTCAGGGAGAAACGCTCGCCGATTTCGTCCAGCGGAGCACCGCCGGCCCGGGCATCCTCGACTTCGTTAAGCAGATCCAGAATTTCCCGTTCCGCCTGTTCCTTTGCGAGGCTCTGGACGATCTCGTCCTTCACGTCTTCGAAGGGTTTGGTGCTTTCCGGAAGGATTTCTTCGACATTCAGAATGACGGTCGAGAACCTGCCTTCCACCGTACCGCTTGTGGCGCCTTCTTCCAGGCTGAAAGCGGCGTCGCCGATAGCTTCATCGAGAAAATCGGCCTTTGCCATGACGCCAAGGGCAACGTCGTTGTTGGCAAGGTTCCGGTCAGTCATGAGTTCGTCAAAGGTCTTGCCGTTCGCGATTTCTTCGGCAGCTTCTTCCGCAGCCTGTTGAGACGGGAAGGACATTTGACGGATCTTGCGGCGTTCGGGCTGGAAGAAATCTTCCGACCGGCGCTCAAACTCAGCGCGGGCGTCTTCGTCGGAAATGTCATCCGGACGAGAGAGAGACGTCGGCGTGAGTGAGACGTATTTGATTTCACGGAACTCGGGTGCGCGGAAATTGTCCTTGTTCTCTTCGAAGTAGGTTGTCAGGACACCTTCGGCCGGATCCTCGATGTCTCCGATGAATTCCGGTGTGACGACCAGGTAATCAACGCTTCGCGTTTCGCCCTGATAGGCGTCAAGAACTTCCAGATAGGCAATCGGCGCCTTCATGCTGCCGGCGAGGCCTTCTGCAAGCTGCGCACGCTCTGCAACCTTGCGGCGTTCGACGACATATTCGTCTTCCCGGTATCCGTTTGCCTGCAGAACCTGCTGTAGTCGGTTCTTGTCGTACCTGCCGCCAAGGCCCTGAAATGCAGGGTCACTCTGGATAATGGTCGCCAGGCGTTCGTCCGAAACACCGAGTTTCATGTTTTGAGCGGTGTTGTTCATGGCCGCTTCGGCCACAAGCTTGCCCAGCGTTTGCTGCGGAACACCGAGGCTCGCACCTTCTGCCGGCGTCAGCGGCCGGCCGAACTGTTGAGCCAGCCGTCCGAGGTCTTGCCTGTAGGCCCGGTCAAAATCGAACAGGGAGACTTCCGTGTCGCCGACCTTGGCGGCGGTGTTCTGGCCGACACCGGTCAAGAAACCGCTAATGCCCCACACGGCGAAGCTAAAGATCAACAGAGCAATAAACAGTTTGGCAACCCAGGTGCCAGCGCCCTTGCGCAGCGCGTCAAGCATGACGACTCCCGTATTCTTCTTCGTTCCGGCAGCCGGCGTCACCGGCTGAATTCAGGACCGGCCTTGGCCGGAGCGGGCGGATCATAAAGACGCCGCGCCGCCGCCGCAAGGCGGCCTTTTACAAACTTCGGAAGCGATTTGGGTTTTCCCGTCCTCAGGGTGATTGCAACGCGTGTGCGCTTCTGCTCTATAGGCGGCAAATCAAGGATCATGCCGCGGGAGAAACTGAACATGAGCGCAGCGATCAAGCCGCTGGTTGCCGGTAACTGGAAAATGAACGGTCTGAAGGCAAGCCAGGCTGAAGTCTACAAGATGATCGCCGGCATCAGTGACGATCTGGCGGATTCGGTCGATGCGATGATTTGTGCGCCTGCAACGCTGATCGCAGCAATTGCGGAAAAGGCTGGCAGTGGCGCTCTGTCTGTAGGTGGTCAGGATTGCCATACCGCTGTATCTGGTGCTCACACCGGCGATATTTCTGCTGAAATGCTTGCAGATGCCGGCGCAAAGGCCGTCATCGTCGGTCATTCCGAACGCCGGACGGATCACGCTGAAAGCGATGTTGATGTCAATGAAAAGGCTCGGGCAGCCTGGAGAGCCGGTCTTGTGGCGATTGTGTGTGTCGGCGAGACAGAAGCCGAGCGCAAGGCAGGCCAGGCACTTGCTATTGTCGACCGCCAATTGAACGGATCGGTTCCGGATGGGGCGACTGCCGAAAACTGCGTGATTGCCTACGAGCCGGTCTGGGCGATCGGTACAGGTCTGACACCCACCGCAGGTGATGTTGAGGAAATGCACAAGGCAATGCGGGACAATCTTTCCGCAAGGTTCGGCGGGGAAGGAGCTTCCATGCGCCTTCTTTACGGCGGGTCTGTGAAACCGGGCAATGCGCGTGAACTGATGTCTGTTGCCAATGTCGACGGCGCCCTTGTTGGCGGCGCCAGTCTCAAGGCTGAAGATTTCCTCGGCATACTTGCTGCTTATTCCTGAAGACACCGAATATATTGTGCCCGGCCTTGAAGCTTCTGTGTCGAAGGCGCAATTGAAGGGTGGAAAGCTGGCGGCGTCTGGTGTAGAAGGCCGCCAATCTTGAATTCAATGAAGAATGGCGTTCGATGGAAACCGTAGTCATCGTAATCCACTTGATGGTCGTCCTGGCCCTGGTGCTTGTTGTCCTCCTGCAGCGTTCCGAAGGCGGCGCGCTTGGCATTGGCGGCGGAGGCGGTGGTCTGATGTCCAGTCGTGGGACTGCGAATATCCTGACGCGTGCAACTGCCGTTCTGGCGGTCGCTTTCTTCGCTACTTCGCTGACGCTCAGCCTTATTGCAAAGAATCAGGACCGGCCCGGTTCGATTCTTGATGCTGTTCCGGCAGCAACCCAGGAAGCGCCTGCCACGACGGACGGCACGACCGAAGGCGGTTCAGGCGGTGTTCTCGATTCGTTGAAACAGCTGAACCAACAGCAACCTTCCGGACCTCAGGTCCCGGCCGCCCAGTAAGGCGGCCGAACGGGTCTTCTGGCCCATTCACCCGACATATGCCCTGCGGCTTAACTCGCAGGGCATTTTTATGTGTTGAGAACGCAACTCCCGAGTGGCCAAGGCGCCCTCGGCAAGGATATGGTATTGGTCCATGGCGCGATATATTTTCATCACTGGCGGCGTGGTCTCCTCGCTTGGAAAAGGTCTTGCTTCTGCAGCACTGGGCGCATTGCTCCAGGCTCGCGGTTACAAGGTCCGTCTCCGCAAACTCGATCCCTACCTGAACGTCGATCCGGGCACCATGAGCCCGTATCAGCATGGCGAATGCTTTGTGACCGACGATGGTGCGGAAACAGACCTCGATCTCGGCCACTACGAACGGTTCACCGGCCGTCCTGCGAACCAGCAGGACAACATCACCACCGGGCGGATCTATCAGGACATCATCGCCAAGGAACGGCGCGGCGATTATCTGGGCGGAACCGTCCAGGTCATTCCGCACGTGACTGATGCGATCAAGAACTTCGTTCTGACCGGCAACGAGGACTACGATTTTGTTCTCGTCGAGATCGGCGGAACTGTGGGCGATATTGAAGGCCTGCCGTTCTTCGAGGCGATCCGCCAGCTTGGCAACGATCTTCCGCGAGGCGATGTCGTCTATGTGCATCTGACCCTGATGCCCTACATCCCGAGCGCCGGTGAAATGAAGACCAAACCGACGCAGCACTCCGTAAAGGAACTGCGGTCCATCGGTATTCAGCCGGATATCCTGATGATCCGTTGTGATCGCCCGATCCCGGAAACGGAAAAACGGAAGCTGTCGCTATTCTGTAACGTGCGCGAGAGCGCGGTCATTCCGGCCTACGACGTCAAGTCGATCTACGACGTGCCGGTCGCCTACCACAAGGAAGGGCTGGACGACGAAGTTCTGGCTGCATTCGGCATCAAGGGGGCACCTGCACCGGTGCTCGATCGCTGGAACGGCATTTCCGAGGCGGTTGCCAATCCGGAAGGCGAGGTCAAGATCGCGATTGTCGGCAAGTACACCGTTCTGAAAGATGCCTACAAGTCGCTGATCGAAGCATTGGTCCATGGCGGTATCGCCAACCGGGTCAAGGTAAACCTTGAATGGATCGAATCGGAGACCTTCGAGAAAGAGGACCCGAGCCCTTATCTGGAAGGTGTTCACGGAATTCTGGTTCCCGGTGGTTTTGGGGAACGGGGTGCCGAGGGCAAGATTGCTGCGGCACACTTCGCCCGGACCCGCAAGATCCCGTATTTCGGAATTTGTTTCGGCATGCAGATGGCGGTTCTGGAAGCGGCACGCAATCTCGCCGGGATCGCCGAAGCCAATTCCACCGAGTTTGGCCCGGCGAAGGAACCTGTTGTCGGCCTGATGACCGAGTGGACGAAGGGCAACCGCAAGGAAGTGCGCGACGCCGAAGGCGATCTGGGCGGTACAATGCGCCTTGGAGCCTATCCTGCTGCGCTCAAGACCGGTTCCAAGATTGCTGAAATTTATGGAACGACCAGCATTTCGGAGCGTCATCGCCACCGGTATGAAGTCAACATCGGCTACCGCGATGAACTCGAGAAATGCGGTCTGATTTTCGCCGGGACATCGCCAGACGGTGTTTTGCCGGAAACGGTCGAAATCGCGGATCATCCCTGGTTCGTCGGTGTTCAGTACCATCCGGAACTGAAGTCCCGTCCTTTCGATCCGCATCCGCTGTTTGCATCCTTCATAAGCGCAGCGATCCATCAGGGCCGTCTGGTCTGATCGGCCAAGGCGGGAAGGGGACAAGATAATGGTGCGCGGGCTCGATCACGTCGTTGTAGCGGTGAGGGATCTGGAGGCCGCGGGCCAGGTGTGGGCGGACCTTGGTTTCACGGTTACTCCTGAAAATCGCCATTCCTGGGGAACGGCCAACCGTTTGGTTCAGCTCGACGGTTTTTTCGTCGAGCTGTTGAGCGTTGCCGATCGGGATCTCATTTTCGAGGCTTCTGAAGAGGTTTTCTCGTTCGGGGCTTTCAACCGAGATTTTCTGTCCCGGCACGAAGGGGCCAGCATGCTGGTGCTGGACAGTTCCGATCCTGCGAAGGACAGGGACGATTTCAGCAAGGCAGGACTGAAACTCTACGAGCCGTTTTCCTTCGAGCGCACCGCCAATCTGGCGGATGGCGGCAAGGTGCAAGTTGCCTTCGACCTGACATTTGTCAGTGATGCACTTGCACAGGAGATCGGCTATTTCACCTGCAGGAATCGATTTCCCGAAAATTTCTGGAAAGAAGCCTTTCAGGATCATGCCAACGGCGCGTCAACGATAAAGACAGTCTATCTCGTTGCCGGCGATCCCTCGGATCATCACGAGTTTCTGGGTGGGTTCACGGGCCAACGCGAAATGCGCGCCACCAGTCTGGGTCTGGAGCTCAAGACTGCTCGTGGAACAATCTCCGTGTTAACGCCATCTGCGTATGCGTCACTGGTCGGCACTGATGCAGCTGCGCAAATTACCGGCTCCCTGCCGCAGATTGTTGCTCTGGAAATCGGCTGCAAAGGCTTGGATGAGCGCAAGATAGTGCCGGCAGGCCAGCTCAACGGGCTCACGCTGATCCTGTCGCCAGTTGTTTCGTAAATGAAATTCATTCTTTGTGAGAAGGCTTAGCCGGGAGACGTGTTCCTCCCACGGCTCTCTGGCTGGATTTGCTGCACTTTATCGCATTCAGAAAATTTGCCGACGCACAAACCATTATGTGTGTTTCGTGATTGTCGTGTCGGGCAATGTATACGTGACTTTGAAAACGTTAAGGAATTTTTCCCGCCAAGACCACACGGCAAGGGCACTATTCACTTGTTGAATCAACCAGTCCTTTTATAGTGAACCCCAAATTATGCGCCTTGACCTGATGGTCGGACTGCGGAGTTCCCGAATGACTTTTTTGCCTTTTGCCTCTTTCCCTCGCAATTTTGCACTCGTTGCTGCAACCTCGGCTCTGTTGGCCGCGTGCTCTGACGACTCGCAAAAGGCCGCTCCGGCAGCGCCGCCACCATCGGTGACCGTTGCGAAGATTGCGTCCCAGGATATTCGCCAAAGCGCACGTTTTGTCGGGCAGGTCGCTGCAATCGACCAGGTCGATCTCATGGCTCGCGTCAAAGGTTTCCTGGAAGAGAAAGCTGTGCCGGATGGCTCCGTCGTCAAGAAAAACGACCTGTTGTTCACGATTGAAAAAGCGCAGTATCAGGCCGCACTGACAAAGGCCAAGGCGGATCTTGCAAGCGCAAAGGCAGACGCTGCACTGAAGGCTGCTGACGAGAAGCGTGACAGGGACCTCCGAGACAAGGGGCATCTCTCCGAGGCTGCTTACGAAGCGACCTTGGCGCAAAAGCAACAGGCGGAAGCCTCTGTGGAGGCAGCGCAATCGTCTCTGCAGGAGGCGGAACTCAACCTCAGCTACACCGACATTTCGGCACCTTTCGACGGCCAGCTCGGCAAGACCACCTACAGCGTTGGCGAGGTCGTCGGACCCACGACGAATTCACTGGCCAGCTTGATCAGCCTTGCTCCTGTCTACGTCAATTTTTCCGTCAGCGAGGCGCAGTATCTCAACGCGGTCAAGACACACGGGATAAACCCTGCCGATATCCAGCCGGATGAGTCTCCAGACCTGAAACTGGTTCTGCCAAACGGGCAGGACTATAATGAAAAGGGCAAAATCGTCTTCATCGACAATCAGGTCGATACGGCGACAGGCACCATCTCCTTCCGCGGACAATTCGACAACAAGGACATCCGCCTGATTTCCGGAACCTATGTGACGGTGGTTCTCGAAGCGCCGAAAACGGAAACGGCGCTGGTTGTGCCGCAGGCTGCCATTCAAAGGGACCAGGAAGGTGCGTTTGCACTGGCAATCACGTCGGACAAGAAGGTCGAACAGCGCTATGTGACTCTGGGTCAGCAGGAAGGCACGGATTTCGTCGTCTCAAAAGGCCTGAAGGAAGGTGACGAGGTCATCATCGAAGGGTTGCAGAAAGTGCGCCCCGGCGTTGTGGTGAACCCGGTACTTGCTTCCAAGCCGGCGGAGAAAAGCTAAATGTTTTCACGCTTTTTTATCTACCGGCCGAAATTCGCGCTGGTCATTTCCATTGTTATCACTATTGCCGGTGTGCTTGGGTATCTGTCGCTTCCGGTTGAACAGTTTCCGAATATCACCCCGCCGGTCGTAAACGTTACGGCGACCTATACCGGCGCCAATGCCGAAGTGCTGGAAGAAACTGTTGCCGCCCCAATCGAAGGGCAGGTCAACGGCGTCGATGACATGATCTACATGCAGTCGACCAGTAACGACAGCGGCAACTATTCGCTCAACGTTACCTTCGCTGTCGGAACAGACCCGGACATTGCCACGGTCAACACGCAGAACCGGGTCAGTCAGGCCAACAGCCAGCTGCCAAGCGATGTGACCAATAACGGTGTGACAGTGCAAAAAGCCAGCACGAACATGTTGCTGGTCATTACACTGTTTTCGCCGAACGGCAGTTACGATCCGGTCTTCCTGTCAAACTATGCCTCGATCAACCTGAAGGATGCACTTGCCCGTGTGCCTGGGGTTGGTCTGGCAGACGTCATGACCGACTTTTCCTACGGCATGCGTATCTGGCTTGATCCGGACAGGTTGACCAGCCTGGGCATGACACCGACGGATTTCATCACCGCCGTACGTGACCAGAACATTCAGGTGGCTGCCGGTCAGATCGGCGCACCTCCGGTTCCGGATGGACAGCAGTTCCAGTACACGATCAAGGCAAAGGGCCGTCTGGCCTCACCGGAAGAATTTGAGCAGATCGTTCTGCGAACTGGTGCAGACGGCGCAGTCGTAACGATTGGCGATGTTGCCCGCGTCGAACTCGGCGCGCAGGTTTACAACGCCTCCGGCGAATACAATGGCAAGCCTTCCACGGTTCTGGCAATCTATCAGGCACCAGGTGCAAACGCGCTTCAGGTATCGGAAAACGTGCTGGCTCGCCTGGATGAACTGGCCAAGAATTTTCCGCCGGACATGCAGTACGGCGTTCCCTTCAACACTACGGATTTCGTTCAGGCTTCTCTCAACGACGTCATCACCACGCTTTTCCTGACCTTCCTTCTGGTGGTCTCGGTGGTGTTCATCTTCCTCGGGAACTGGCGAGCGACAATCATTCCAACTGTTGCCATTCCAGTGTCGCTTATCGGCACGTTTGCCGTGCTGCTGGCACTTGGCATGACGCTCAACACGATTTCGCTGTTCGCACTGGTGCTGGCCATTGGTATCGTTGTGGATGATGCCATCGTCGTCGTGGAAAACGTGGAACGCATCATTGCCGATGAAGGCTTGTCGCCGAAAGAAGCCACGACGAAAGCGATGGAACAGATCACCAGTCCGGTGATTGCCACGACGCTGGTGCTGCTGGCGGTTTTCGTTCCGACAATCTTCATGCCAGGCATTACCGGCCGTCTCTATTCCCAGTTCGCTGTCACCATCTCGGTCTCTGTGTTGATTTCCTCAATCAACGCGCTGACGCTGTCTCCGGCTCTCTGTGGTCTGATCCTGAAAGCCCGTTCTGGCCCGCCGCGCGGCATCATGGGGCTGTTCGACCGTGGCATCACATCGGTACGCAACGGATATACCGGTATTATTCGCCGCCTTGTTCGCTTCGCCGTGATAGGGCTTGCCGTTGTTGCCGGGGCGGTCGCCTTGATCGTGACACTCGGCGGATCACTGCCTCAGGGCTTTCTGCCTTCGGAAGACCAGGGCTACCTGATGGTCGACGTTCAGCTTCCCGATGGAGCGTCGTTGCAACGGACGGAGAACGTGACCAAGCAGGTGGTTGACCTGACCTCCAAAACGCCGGGTGTGGAAGACGTCGTCATTGTCAACGGCTACTCAATCCTCAACGGCGCAACGTCCTCGAATGCGGCGCTGGTGATTGCGACCATGAAGAACTGGGAAGACCGTCAGGCTCCCGACCTTCGTATTGATGCGATCCTTGCAAAGTTCTGGGCGGAATTTTCGACTATTCCCGGTGCGAATATCATTGCCTTCAACCCCCCGCCGATTCCGGGCCTTGGCACGACCGGCGGTGTTCAGGTGATGCTGCAACAAACCGGTGGAGGTTCGCCGCAGGATTTGTCATCGGCACTTGGCTCGATGATTTATTCTGCCAACCAGAGTGCCGAAGTTGGGCGCGCCTACTCGACTTTCCGGGCCAATGTGCCTCAGGTCTTTATCGATCTTGATCGTGAAAAGGCCAAAACGCTCGGCATCAATGTGTCGGATGTGTTCACGACACTGCAGGCTTATCTGGGCTCGTACTATATCAACGACTTCAACATCTTCGGCCGGGTCTACAAGGTGATGATCCAGGCGGAAGGCAAGTTCCGCGATCGGGTGGAGGATATCGGTGCACTTTATGTGCGGTCGAGCGACGGCACCATGGTGCCCATGCGCAGCATTCTGACGACACAGAATGTCCTCGGTCCGCAGATTCTGACCCGCTACAACATGTTCCGTGCTGCTGCCGTGATGGCTGATCCGGCACCTGGAGCCTCAACAGGTGTGGTCATCAACGAAGTCAATGCCGCGGGGGCTGAAGCCCTTCCGGATGGGTATTCTCTCGAGTGGACAGGTACAGCGCTGCAGCAGCTCGGATCGGGGCAGATCGTTCTTTTCATCCTGCTTTTGTCAATCTTGTTCACGTATCTCTTCCTTGTCGCTCAGTATGAGAGCTGGACGATGCCGATTGCGATTTTGATGTCGGTGTCCTTTGCAATCCTCGGGGCGCTTGTTGCGGTCTTTGCGACTGGGGGGGATGTCAACCTCTACACACAGATCGGCATGATCATGCTTGTCGGGATGGGCGCCAAGAATGCCATCCTCATCGTGGAGTTTGCGATGGAGCAGAGGGCCGATGGCAAGTCGATCAAGGATGCAGCAGTAGAAGCGGCTCATCTTCGGTTCAGGGCGGTCATGATGACGGCCTTGTCGTTCTTGCTGGGTGTCGTGCCATTGATGACCGCATCAAGTGCTGGTGCGGCCAGTCAGAAGGCCATTGGCTTCGCGGTGTTCGGTGGCATGCTGTTTGCGACCTGCATCGGCATTCTCATGATCCCGATTCTTTATGTGAACATGCAGACCATGCGTGAAACCGTCAAAAGCTGGTTTGGCGGAAAAGGAAAAACCCAGACGGAACAGGAGCCTGTTGCGTCCTGACGTGAGAAAATTTTCAATACGCAAACGATTTTGCGTTGTTTGAATCTTACTTAAGGTTAGTTTGGCCGGGCGATCCAGATGGGTTGTCCGGCTTTGCTTTTAGGTCAAATGCCAGCAAGTTCTCAGGTCTCGGGATCGCGAACTTGGATAGTGAAAATACAGATCTCGTCCACCGTGCGACGCGCAAGCGGTGGATACTACAAGCTTAAAATTTTTAAGGCTAAGGTTTTGGAAATATTGGTGAGCCGACAGGGGTTCGAACCCTGGACCTACTGATTAAAAGTCAGTTGCTCTACCAGCTGAGCTATCGGCTCTCACCAATTTCCGAAGCGGTTCAGTGCGTTGTTGCAGCGGCACCGCGTTGGTGGCGTGTGTTTAGGCCGACCTTGAGGACAATGCAAGAGGCAAAATCGATTTTTTCAACAGGGTAGGAAAAAACAGCGTTGTTCAGTGGTCACTGTTGAAAACACACAACCAAATTCGGGAAATGGTGAATTCTCGCACATGTTATTAGCAACAACGGTCCATCGATTGATAGTATTATCAAGTACAGTAGATTTTACTCTTTTTAACTCTAGTTGCTAATTTGCGCTTCTAAGAAAATAACGATCATTCTCCTGCGAAAACTGTCAGGTAGCGCAATAAAGCTATGTGAGGTAACGTTATCAGGCACATGAGAGGTTACATGCACACAACGACAATCGACACCCACACGAGCTCCGTCGAGTTCGATTTCGTGAAAGGGCACATCGCTGCGACGATGACGCTGATTCACGGATTGATCGACCAGGGCTTGATCGACCGGGAACGGCTCGACCTGTTTTTCGCGTCGTTTATCGGAGACCTACCGCATAGCCGGGAAACGCTCGGCTTGCGTCTCATCCTTGACCAGTGGCGGCAGGGCCTTCGCGACGGTGATGCTGAAGAAGAGCTAAAGGGGAAGCTCTTTGAGGTAATCCGGGGAGGGCGAAACAACTGACGCTGTCTGGAGTATGGCCGGTCCAAGGGGTTGGGGACCGTGGCATATTCTCGTCCGTAGCATTTGTTCAATCGAAATTTGTTCTGACCAGAAATTTTTTCAAACTGTTTGCGCTATCGGTCCGGTCATGGGCTCGGTAACTTGTGATTGAACCGATCGTCCCGAACTGGTGTTCACGCGTCGCCTTTGCTATCCCTTCGACATTGCGTAATCTTGCGGGTGCCTCGGCAGCCAGATCTGCAGGAGTCGCACTGCAGCGCCCGATTCTGGGTTGTTGCAGACGGTGTGTAGCCGAGTTGTTGAAGGATACCGCCATATTTGTCGGCGGCAGAAGGGCGGAACATTTGGCAAAGTCTCTGGAGACCCTCGTAGCGACGCAGTGCTTTACGCGCCAGTTGTCCGGTTCCAATACCGCATGCAGCCGTCTTACCGCACTTCTGGGCGCGGGATTGCTGGTTATGAGCGGTGCAATCGCTGGCGTGCGTGCGGATGAACAGCATTTCATCACGATTGGCACCGGCGGCGTTACCGGCGTCTACTATCCGTCCGGCGGGGCGACTTGCAAGATCGTCAACATGACACGCGCCGACCACGGCGTTCGTTGCTCAGTCGAAACCACGCTGGGGTCAATTGCCAATATCGAAAAGATTCGTTCCGGTGAAATCGATTTTGGTTATGTGCAGTCCGACTGGCAGCATCACGCTTTTCTCGGGACCTCTGCCTTTGAAGAGGTCGGGCCGTTTGACGAGCTACGCTCCATCTTTTCACTTCATGCCGAAGTCGCAACGATCGTCGTTCGAGACGAATCTTCTTATCGGGTCTTCGATGATTTGAAAGAGGCAAAGATAAATATCGGCAGCAAGGGATCGGGGTCCGCTGCTTCCTGGAACGCACTGATCAGCGGCCTTGGCTGGACGCAGAGTGATCAGGAAGATCTAGAAGAGCTCAAGACATCGGAGCTGTCTGAAGCGCTTTGTTCAGGCAGAATTGATGCCTATTTCGAATTGATAGGCCATCCGGCTGCGTTGATCGAGGAAACTCAGGCTCGTTGCGATATTCGACTGATTGGTATCGATGGCAAGGCGGTTGACGAGCTTTTGACAGAAGTTCCCTACTACATGCCAGCCGACATCCCTGCGGGCCTTTATGGTCTTTCGCAGCCAGTGGATTCCTTCGGCGTTGTCGCGACCTTCGTAACGTCTGCGCGCATGCCGGAACCGATCGTGACAACACTCGTAGAAGCGGTTTTCGAAAATTTCGACAGCTTCAAGCGTCTGCATCCCGCACTTGGCCGCCTGACCGAAAATGACCTGGTTGCCTACGGCATGCCGGCGCCGCTACATCCTGGCGCATTGACCTATTTCCAGGAAAAAGGCCTAGTGCCCGCAACCGCACCGGCCAAGGCAAACTGACCGGTGTTCACAGCTCTCCAAATGGTGAGCACCTTGTGTCTTTGGTCAAAGCGGGGAAGCGGCTAATAAGGTCGCTCCGAGCCTCGCCGGATTGCCGGTGGGCTGCCTGAACAACCGGAATGTCGAATGATCCAGGAAGTCACCATCATAGGCGCCGCGCTTGCCGGTGTCCTATCTTTTGTCTCGCCTTGCGTCCTGCCGTTGGTGCCACCTTACCTCGGGTTCCTTGCGGGCGTTTCGTTGGAGCAACTATCAGGTGAAGCAGAAGACAGCACGGCTGCATCGCGTCGGGTGTTTCTGAGTGCCCTGTTCTTTGTGCTTGGTTTTTCAACCGTGTTCGTTTTGCTGGGGGCGACGGCCAGTTTTCTTGGCCAGTTCATTCGCGCCTATCTCGATTACCTGAGCTATATCGCCGGCGCCGCGATCATCGTTATGGGCCTGCATTTCCTTGGCGTGTTCCGCATAGGCCTGCTTTACAAGGAAGCGCGTGTTCACGTGGAGAAAAAGCCTGCGGGTCCGCTTGGCGCCTATGTCATCGGCCTTGCCTTCGGCTTTGGCTGGACACCTTGTGTCGGCCCAATACTAGCTGCCATTCTGTTTGTCGCTGGCGGAAAAGAAACGGTGGGGCAGGGAGCCTTGCTCTTGAGCGCCTATGCACTCGGCCTCGGTATCCCGTTCCTGATTGCCGCGCTTTTCGCTTCGCCGTTTCTCAAGTTCATGCGGCGGTTCCGCAAGCACATGGGTGTCGTCGAAAAGACCATGGGCGGCGTTCTCGTATTGACCGGGGTCATGTTCTTGACCGGGCAGATGGCGGTCTTGTCTTATTGGCTCCTGGAAACGTTCCCCGCGCTGCAGACCATCGGGTAAACGCAGCGCCAAGGTTCTTCGTCTTGGCGCATTGCATCAACCGACTGAAATCTAACGAGATTAGGTTGCTTTAAAACGCCGTGTCGCGAAATTCCGCCGCAGTTACGAGCGGGTCACCCGCGAACAGGGCCGGGTGACAGAGCTCAGTCACATCCAACAGGTGAAGACACGCAACAGCAGCGTCCGCCGCATTGGCAAACGGTCCGACCATCAAGGCAATACCGCCTTGAGGCGTATTTCGTTCCATCAGGAGCGGGCGAAGGTCACGCATGCGTTCCGCATTTTGATTCTTGAAATCGGCCCAGGCTTTTGCTGCTGCAGCAGTTGAGCTGTAGTGACCGATAATCGCCCCGAAATCGCTTCGCTTCAGTTTGCTGTCACCGCCACCGCGAAGCCGTCCGGCGGGACTGGAAGGCGTGATAACCGCAGGTCGACTTGTCGTCTGGGTAGGTGTTGCGTCGAACGGCTCCGGCGAGGGCGGTGTAGAAGGCGTATTGTCTTCAACAGCCAAGGGTATTGAACCTGTCGCTTGGGGTTCGCCACCTGGTGTGGGTAGATCTACCCTTGGCAGGTCGACTATCCGGACCGGTTCGGCAGGATTGAAACTTCGGGTAGGCGCGTCGAGTGAAGCGGTTCCGGAATCGATGCTGACCATCCGGGGGGGCGCCTTGGGAACATCAAGGGCCGGCGTTGAAACCTGATTCTTGGTGTCCACCCGATCTGGTGCCGCAGAAGTCGTCTGGTTCAGCTTTGAAGCATCGCGTTTTGCTTTTGGCGACGCTACGGGGACGGGAAGTGGTTTTTTCCGGTTTTTCCGTCACCTCGGTGCGGACGATGCCCGGGCTCGGTTCCACTGGTTCGCCGCTGTCTCTGCTAGTATTGTCCGTTTCAGAGAGCCTGGAAAAAGCAGCTTCCTTCTCCAGTGCAGCGATACGGCGCGAATACGCAAGATTTTGTTCGGCAAGTGCGCTAAGGCGTCGACGCAACCCGACGATTTCTTTTTGCAGCACCGCGATCTGGCTCTGGTCGAGGCCGGGAAGGGGGGCGTGATCGCTATCTTCCGGCAACTGCATGACTTCTACTGGAACCCCTATGCCGGAAGGTGACGTGATGGAGGCAGTTGAACCCACGCTTCCGACTGGGGGCAGAGTTATTCCCGTCGGGAAATCGAACTTCGGTGTGAACTGGCCGTGGGCGTTGCTGAACTGATAGGAAGCAAGGCCGACAGTTCCCATGCAAACGGCCGCAAATGCCCAGGAAAGCAGGCCGACACGCGAAGGCGTGAACGTATCCCGGACAACGTCCCGAACAGATTTTTGTGCCTTCCGTTTTGCCAAAAGTCCTGCTTTCCGAGCCTGAAACCGAATCTCAAAGAAGATACCTCATCAGGTGTGCATTATGGTTAATGAAAAGCAAACCGAAGCACTCAGGAAGTCAGATCTTTCAATGTTCTGTGGATCGGGGCATATAGAGGCCGACTTGTGTGGGTGACGCCCGAAAAATTGACAGTGGACCTTTGATGACTTCCCGTTCTTGCCTTTCGATTGTTCTGGCCGCCGGACTCGGCACCCGGATGAAATCCAACCTGCCAAAGGTGATGCATGAGATCGGCGGACTGCCGTTGGTCGGGCATGTGGTAAAGGCCCTGAAACAGGCTGGCTCTGACCGAATTTCCGTCGTAACCGGCCCAGATATGCCCGAGCTTGAAAAGCTGGTTCAAAACCTTGCGCCGGAAGCACATTGTCATGTCCAGCACGAGAGGCTGGGTACGGCTCACGCAGCGCTTGCCGCCCGTTCTGCGCTGGCCTCGCCTTCAGACGATGTCCTGATCCTGTTCGGCGACACTCCACTGGTAACGGCAGACACGATCGGCAAAGTTCGACGGGCCTTGTCGGATGGCGCAGATCTGGCCGTGCTTGGGTTCGAAACCCAACAACCATTCGGCTATGGCCGGTTGCTGACCGATAACGGGCAACTGGTTGCCATTCGGGAAGAAAAGGACGCCTCGGACGCAGAACGGAGGATCACGTTCTGCAACTCCGGCATCATGGGTTTCTCGGGGCTGCATGCACTTTCTTTGTTGGATGCGATTGGCAATGCCAATGCCAAAAGCGAATTTTACCTGACGGACGCGGTTGAAATCGCCAACAGCAGGGGCTTGAAGGTTGTTGCGGTTTCGGGTTCGGAAGTCGAAACGCAAGGCATCAATACACGTGCCCAGCTGGCTGCCTGTGAAGAGGATTTTCAGGTTCGTATGCGTAATTTCGCTTTGGAAAACGGCTGCACATTGCTTGCGCCGCACACGGTGTATTTCTCGCATGATACCGTTCTGGAATCTGATGTGGTCGTAGAGCAGAATGTCGTCTTCGCCCCGGGGGTAAGGGTCGCAAGCGGAGCAAGGATCCGCGCCTTCAGTCACCTTGAAGGGGCATCCGTTGGCAGGAACAGCGCTGTTGGCCCCTATGCCCGTCTGCGGCCCGGCGCGGTTCTGGGGGCCGACACCCGTGTCGGCAACTTTGTCGAAGTCAAAAACACGACCTTCGAAGACGGTGCCAAGGCCAATCATCTCAGCTACATCGGCGACGCCAGTGTCGGTTCGAAGTCGAACATTGGTGCTGGCACGATTACCTGCAATTACGACGGCTACCTGAAACACCGGACAGAGATTGGAGCGGGCAGTTTTGTCGGTTCCAATTCCACGCTGGTGGCACCGGTCAGCCTTGGCAGTGGGTCTTTTGTCGCTGCCGGAAGCGTGATCACCGATGATGTGGACCAGGATTCCATGGCATTTGGCCGCGCTCGGCAGATCGTCAAGGAAGGCAAGGCAAAACAGCTGCGGGAGCGGCTGAAGGCTGCCAAGGAAACCAAATCCTGACTTTCATACAATTCTCGACCCTTGTCATTTAATGAAACAGGGATTGATTTCTGGTTGGCAGGCGCTGTCGTCTAAAGCAGTGCGGTCCGTTGGATCCATTTTTAAAGGGCTTTTGCATGTGTGGCATTGTTGGCGTGTTGGGAACGGTTGATGCGGCGCCGCGGATCGTGGATTCGCTGAAGCGGCTGGAATACCGGGGCTATGATTCTGCTGGCGTTGCCACATTGGTGGATGGTGCCATCGTGCGCCGCAGGGCCGAAGGCAAGCTGCGCAATCTTGAAGCTGTTCTCGAAAAGTCGCCCCTGACAGGCATCTCCGGGATCGGTCACACACGGTGGGCAACACACGGCGCACCAACTGTTGCCAATGCCCACCCGCACCAGGCCGGCTCGGTTGCCGTCGTTCATAATGGTATCATCGAAAACTATCTGGAACTGCGAGAGGAAATCGTCTCTGCCGGCGCCGTGCTGGATACCGAAACCGACACAGAAGTTGTGGCCCATCTGGTCAACCTGGCGATGGCCAAGGGACTTTCTCCTCGCGATGCTGTTGCACAGGTTCTGCCGCGCCTGAAGGGTGCTTTTGCATTGGCGATGCTGTTTTCCGGTGAGGAAGATCTTCTTATCGGTGCCCGCAAAGGATCGCCGCTTGCTGTCGGGCATGGAGACGGGGAAATGTTCTTCGGGTCCGATGCTATCGCCCTGTCGCCATTTACCGACCGGATTACCTATCTTGATGAGGGCGATTGGGCCGTCATCACAAGGGCAGGTGTTGAGATCTTCGATCAGGCGAACCAGCCTGTCACGCGTCCGGAAGCAAAGTCATCTGTCACCTCCAGTCTTATGGACAAGGGCAACTACAAGCACTTCATGGCAAAGGAAATCCACGAGCAGCCGGAAGTGCTGGGCCATACGCTGTCACGCTATTTCGATTACACGACCAAGCGAGCCAGTGTGGAAGGGGCTGACCAACTCAAATTCAAGGACCTGTCGCGCCTGATCATCACGGCCTGCGGGACAGCGTATCTTGCCGGTCTGGTGTCCAAATACTGGTTCGAGAAATACGCCCGCCTTCCAGTAGAGATCGATATCGCCAGCGAGTTTCGCTATCGCGAAACACCGGTCAGCGACAAGGACACGGCGCTGGTGATTTCCCAGTCTGGCGAAACTGCAGACACGCTCGCCTCATTGCGCTACTGCAAGACGAATGGTGCAACGATCGGTGCGATCGTCAATGTGCCGGAAAGCACGATAGCCCGGGAAGCCGACAGGGTTTTCCAGACCATTGCCGGACCTGAAATCGGCGTTGCCTCGACAAAGGCCTTCACGTGTCAGCTTGCGGTGCTCGCCGGTCTTGCCCTGCAGGCCGGACGGGAGCGCGGCGTGCTGACGCCGGAGCGGGAGCAGGAGCTTGTCGCGGAATTGATCGAAGTGCCGAGCCTCGCTCTCAAGGCCCTGGCCCGTGAAAGCGATATCGAGAAACTGGCGCATCCGCTCTCCAAGGCAAGCAATGCCCTTTACCTCGGCCGGGCAACCAATTTCCCGCTTGCTCTGGAAGGCGCGCTGAAGCTCAAGGAGCTCTCCTACATCCACGCAGAAGGCTACGCTGCCGGGGAACTCAAGCACGGTCCTATAGCTCTCATCGATGAAAACATGCCGGTTTTCGTGATCGCGCCCTTTGACGCGATTTACGAGAAAACCGTTTCCAACATGCAGGAAGTGGCTGCGCGCGGCGGACGGATCGTGCTCATCACAGATGAGCGCGGTGCGTCGGAGTGTGGCAATGCGGCCGAAAATACCGTCATTCTGCCGGACATGTCGGATATCGTTGCGCCGATCATCTACGCGTTGCCTGTTCAGCTCATTGCTTACCACACGGCTGTCTTCATGGGCACCGATGTCGATCAGCCGAGGAACCTGGCCAAATCCGTGACGGTTGAATAGTCCATGGACAGCACAAGCACGCAAGATCGGGTATTGCCCTTCGAGGAGCGGTACAGGGCTGACGTCATTGCGCTCTGGGAGAAATGTGGCCTGACGCGACCCTGGAATGATCCGGACAAGGACATCGACCGCAAGCAGACCGACGAAAACGGAGCCTTCTTCGTGCTTCTGCGCGGGGACAGGCTTATCGGGTCCGTCATGGCCGGGTATGACGGCCACCGCGGGTCGATCAACTATCTTTCAGTCGATCCCGAATGCCAGACGGTCGGCCTTGGGAAAATGCTGATGAGCCGCTGCGAGGCATTCCTGGTTGCGCAGGGCTGCCCGAAGATCAACCTTATGGTACGTCAGGACAACGACAAGGTTCTGCGGTTTTACGAACAACTCGGATATGCGGAGGAAAGCGCTGTTTCCCTTGGAAAACGGCTTATTCCAGACATTTAGCCCGTCGACCTATGACGGATCCTTGCAACCGTCGGGAGGGGTGTTGCCCGGGCCCGATGGACGAGACAGGACGTAGGCTGCGCAGCCGATCATGAACAGTCCGACACCTATGGCAAGCCACAGGTCAGGATGGGCTGAAAGATAGAAGACGCAATATCCGAAGGTCATTCCGGAAATGGCGAAGATCTTTGCCTTCGGCGGGATCGCACCATGTTCGCGCCATGCAATCACTGGCGGCCCGAAGATAGGGTGGTTGAGGATGCGCGCCTCAAGTGCGGGAGAGGATCTGGCAAAACAGGCAGCAGCAAGGATGAAGAAGATCGTGCTCGGCAGAATGGGAAGGAACGCACCGACAATCCCGAGGCCGACACATCCGGTTCCCAGAAGTTTGAACGTGGTCCGCCGCAACACTGCCTCCAAATCCGGCATAATTTGAATACATCGCTGAAAAATAAATCAAGCGAAGGATACCGCACTGCGATAAAGATGCTTATCTAATTGCGGGTCAGTTGAAAAGACGAGCACACACAGGGAAGTTTCGGGTTTAACCCATGAGCCGACACAAACATAAAGCAGAAGACGCGCACAAGATAGGCCATCGGCCGGGTGCGGCAACACGTCTTCGCAACTACTTCCTGACAGGGCTGGTCATCGCCGGCCCGATCGGCATTACCCTGTGGTTGACCTGGACCTTCATCAAATGGGTGGATGGCTGGGTCAAGCCGTTTGTACCCAAGATCTACAATCCGGACACCTACCTGCCGTTTCCGATACCCGGTTTCGGGCTCATTGTTGCAGTGTTTGTCCTCACGGTCGTCGGCTTTCTTGCAGCAAACTTCCTTGGGCGCAGTCTTATCTCGGTTGGCGAAAAAATCGTCGGTCGGATGCCGCTCGTTCGTAACATTTACAGTGGCTTGAAGCAGATTTTTGAGACAGTGCTTGATCAGCGCGGAAGCAGTTTCACCACAGCGGCGCTGATCGAATATCCACGCAGGGGTCTATGGGCGATTGTGTTCATCTCCACCGACACCAAGGGCGAAGTGGAGCGCCGGCTCAAGGACAAGGCCGATACACTTTCCGTATTCCTGCCGACGACGCCGAACCCGACATCGGGTTTTTTGCTGTTTGTTCCGAAGGAAGATGTGATCGAACTGGACATGAGTGTCGAAGATGCCGCAAAGCTCGTGATCTCGGCTGGTCTGGTCAATCCGAAATATCCGGAAATTCTCGCAGACGATATTGTCGATCCGGCGCAGCTGGAGCGGGTGAGAAGCTCTGAAGACGCCTGAGTGCGTTAAGCCATGTAATCCACTATTCGCTTTGCCCTACGTCGTCAGGCGTCCTTGGCGACTTACGCGCGATTGGCTCAGTTGGCTGCTGCTGTTCGATCGTGTCAGCCGGCCCTGAGGAGCCTGATCGCGGCATCGCGGCCGAACAGATACAAAAGACAGCGCAGAGCCTCGCCGCGTTTGGTTTTCAGATCCGGATCCAGTTCAAGGATAAGTCTCGCGTCGTCGCGTGCAACTTCCATCAGATCGGCGTGTTCGTCGGCGCGTGCGATACGAAAACCTGGCGTGCCGGATTGTCGGGTGCCGAGAATTTCGCCACCGCCGCGAAGCTTCAGATCTTCTTCCGCGATCAGGAATCCATCATTGGTCTGGCGCATGATGTTGAGGCGCGCGCCAGCCGTTTCTCCAAGCGGTCCCTTGTAAAGAAGGACGCAGGACGAAGGCTTGTCACCGCGTCCGACACGGCCTCGCAGCTGGTGCAATTGCGCGAGGCCAAAGCGTTCGGCGTGTTCGATCACGATTATGGTGGCATCGGGCACATCGACGCCGACTTCAATAACGGTTGTTGCCACCAGCACCTTGGTTGCGCCGGACTTGAAGTCTGCCATGGCGGCATCCTTTTCGTCGGCGTTCATGCGGCCGTGGACCAGTGAGACGCGTTGCCGAAGAGCATGTTCCATAACCCGGTGACGCTCCTCAACAGCGGCCAGGTCGATCTTTTCGGATTCTTCCACCAGTGGACATACCCAATAAACCTTCTGTCCGTCGGCGACCGCTGCACCAACCCGGCCAATGATCTCGTCCAGGCGGTCCAGGGACACTGATACAGTGGTGATGGGCTTGCGGCCCGCGGGCTTGTCCGTCAGGCGAGACACGTCCATGTCGCCAAAGCCGGTCAGCACAAGCGTTCTCGGGATAGGGGTGGCGGTCATGACCAGAACATCGACGCCGTTGCCCTTGGCCGAGAGGGCGAGCCGTTGATGCACACCGAAGCGATGCTGCTCGTCTACGACGACCATGGCCAGATTGCGAAAGGTCACGGTTCCCTGGAAAAGAGCGTGGGTGCCGACTACGAGGTCGATCTCACCTGCGTCCAACTGCTCCTGTCGAAGGCGACGTTCCTTCTGGCTGTCCTTTCCGGTCATCAGGGCAAGGCGAATGCCTGCCTTTTCGCACAATGGCAACATCGACGCGTAGTGCTGGCGGGCGAGAATTTCCGTCGGGGCCATCAAGGCCCCTTGCGCACCGGTTTCTATCACCTGTGCCAGGGCGGCAAGCGCAACAACGGTCTTGCCGGCGCCGACATCGCCTTGCAGAAGTCGCAACATGCGTACTGGTTTGGCGAGGTCTTCATTTATTTCTTCGATCGCTTTTGCCTGACTGCCGGTCAATTGAAACGGCAGTGACGCTATCACCGCTTTTTGCAGTTCCCCTTTGGGGCTTCGCGATATTCCGCCAAGCGTACGCATGTGTGCCCGCACCATGGCAAGAGCCAACTGGCTGGCGAGCAGCTCGTCATAGGCGAGCCGCTGCATGAAGGGGGAGGCGGGGTCGATGTCGTTGCGTTCATGCGGTGCATGCAAGGTCTTCAAGGCTTCTGCGAAGTCCGGCCAGCCAGTCTGGTGAAGATGGGCGTCATTCAGCCATTCCGGGAGGTGAGGCACACGGTCGACAGCCGCCCGCACAGCCTTTTGCAGGGTTTTGGAGCTCAAACCGGCGGTTAACGGATAGACCGGTTCGATCGCCGGCATTTCTTCCGCTTCCTCAGGTTTCAGCGAATAGTCCGGGTGCACCATCTGAGGGCGCTCGTTGAACCATTCGACCTTGCCTGACACGATCCTTCGTTCGCCTTCGGGAAAAGTTTTCTCCAGCCAGTCACGGCGCGGGTGAAAGAAGACAAAGGTGATCTGGCCTGTCTCGTCGTAGGCGTTGATCCGGTAAGGTGCTTTCGAATGCCGGGGGGGCGCCATGTGCCGGCCGATGGTGACATCCAGTGTGACGATGTCGCCATTTTCCGAATAGGCGATGCCCGGGCGGTGCCGGCGGTCTATAAGACTATGAGGTATATGAAAAAGCAGATCAGCAACGGTCGCGTCACGGTCCGGCTGGCTGCCGACGAGGCCGGACACCAGCTTTTCAATCTTTGGTCCGATTCCAGGCAAAGTCGAAACCGGGGCAAACAGGGGATCGAGGACCGGCGGGCGCATGTTCGGCGTGTAAACCTTCGAGAGACGGCAGGGCATTCGGTATCAGGAACCCCTGTTCTGCCACGAAGGCGGAGCGCTGCGCAACAAATAGAACATTCTGTGAACTGGGCGCTGACAAGCTCGTTCTCTGGCGCTATATAACCGACACGAAATCACTCGTCCGGCCGATATCGGCGAAAACAATACTGCCTTTGCCTTAAAGCCGGTCAGCTTCTCACAGGTTTGTCTCTCATGTCCGAAATGTCCGGCGCACACGTCGATACCAATGGTGGCGAACGGGATTCCCGGCGCAAGAAAATACTGTTTCGGTGCTGGCATCGAGGCATGAAGGAAATGGATCTGCTGTTGGGTGGATTTGCGGATGCCAAGATCGACAGCCTTACGGAAGAAGAACTCCTCGAACTCGAGCACCTGCTGACAGCGCATGACCAGGATCTGTACGCCTGGATGACAGGTCGCAAGCCCTTGCCGCAGGAGTGGGACGGTCCGCTTTATCGCCGCATCATTGCCTATCATGAAGCCGCCGGTCCGGCCGGGTTCGGCAGATAACAACAAGGACGCCAGCTGTGTTTGACAGCCTGCTGAAGGATCAGGCCAACGTGACGCTTGCCGGCGTTCCGGATGGGGCCGAAAGCTACGCTCTTGCAAGGCTGCTCGCCGAAACCCGGGCGCAGGGTCTTGCCCTGGTATTTGTCGCTCGCGACGCCACGCGCATGGCCATGGTCAGCGAAGCACTTCAGTTCTTCGATCCCGAGGTCGAAATCCTGCAGTTGCCCGCCTGGGATTGCCTGCCATACGACCGCGTTTCGCCCAATTCTGCGATCAGTGCACGCCGCTTGCTCGCGCTCGGCCAACTTGCGCGTGGCATGACGGACGGCAAGAAAACCGTGCTGATGACAACGCTCAACGCGGCACTTCAGCGTGTACCCGAGCGCTCTTTCATGGCCGACCAGACCTTCTCCATGGCACCGGGTAACCGGGTCGACATGGGAGCGATCTCCACATGGCTGGAGATGAACGGTTTTTCGCGAACTCCGACCGTTCGTGAAACCGGTGAATATGCTGTTCGGGGCGGTATTGTCGACCTCTTCGCGCCTGGAGCGGAGGAGCCCGTGCGGCTCGATTTCTTCGGCGATACCCTTGAATCGATCCGCTCATTCAACGCGGAAACACAGAGAACCTCCAAACAGCTGAAACGCCTTGACCTGGTTCCGATGAGCGAGGTCGTATTGTCCGAGGAAGCCATCTCCCGCTTCCGTCGTTCCTATCTTGCCAATTTTGGCGCAGCCAGCCGAGAAGACGTGCTCTATCAGTCGATCAGTGACGGTCGCCGATACGCAGGCATGGAGCATTGGCTGCCACTGTTCCACGACCGACTGGAAAGTCTGTTCGATTACATCGGCGATACGCCTGTCGTTCTGGACACCAGCATGAGTGACGCAGTCCGCGAACGCGTTGACCAGGTCACGGAATACTACCGCGCACGTCAGGAAGCGCGCGAAATGGGGACAAGCGCCGGAACGGTGCCTTACATGCCGGTGGAACCGGCCAGTCTCTATGTCACCGAAGAGGAATGGCGTGCAGCTGTCGCCGACCGCGCAAGCGCCGCACTTGATCCCTTTACGCCGCCACCAGGCAGCGGCAAGACGATTGTCGAACTGGGTGGGCGTCAGGGCCGGAGTTTTGCTGCCGAAAGGGCAGCGGGCGACATCAACATTTTTGACGCGCTGACAACTCACGTGCGCCAACTGCAAAAGCAGGGCAAACGCACGGTGATTGCCTGCTGGTCGGAAGGTTCGCGCGACCGTCTCGGCCAGATCCTTGAAGACCATGGTCTTGGAGCGGTCAAGAAAGCGGACACGCTGAAGGACATCGAGGGACTTCCCGCCAAGACAACCGCGCTGTGTGTACTGGGCATCGAGCATGGCTTTGAGCTCAATGACGTCGTCTTCATCGGCGAACAGGACATTCTCGGCGACAGGCTGGTTCGCAAGTCGCGTCGCAAGTCCAAGGGCGCCAACGTCATTACCGAAGCGACGGGCCTTTCGGAAGGCGATCTCGTCGTTCACGTGGACCACGGTATCGGCAGGTTCATCGGTCTGAAAACGATTGAAGCTGTCGGCGCGCCGCATGACTGCCTGGAACTTCAATATGCCGGTGGCGACAAACTCTATCTTCCGGTCGAAAACATCGAGCTTCTGTCCCGCTATGGCTCGGAAGACCAGGAAGCCCAACTCGACAAGCTCGGTGGCGGTGCCTGGCAGGCACGCAAGGCCAAGCTCAAGAAGCGCATTCTGGAAATCGCCGACGGCCTGATCAAGACAGCAGCTCAACGCGCTCTCAAGACCGCGCCGGTGGTGGAAACACCGGAAGGCGTCTACGACGAGTTCGCGACGCGATTCCCCTACGAGGAAACAGACGATCAGCTTACGGCGATCGATGCGGTTTTCGACGATCTGTCTTCAGGGCGGCCGATGGATCGGCTGGTTTGCGGCGACGTTGGATTCGGCAAGACGGAAGTGGCACTTCGTGCAGCTTTCATTGCCGCCATGTCCGGGCGCCAGGTTGCGGTGGTGGTGCCGACGACCCTTTTGGCCCGTCAGCACTTCAAGACCTTCTCCGAGCGCTTTCATGGTCTGCCGATCAACGTCGCCCATGCATCCCGCCTGGTGCCCACCAAGCAACTGAGCCTGACCAAGAAAGGCATCACCGACGGATCAGTCGATATTGTCGTCGGCACCCATGCGTTGCTGGGCAAGTCCATCGAATTCCGGGATCTCGGCCTGCTTATCATCGACGAGGAGCAGCATTTCGGGGTCAAGCACAAGGAGCGGCTGAAGGAGCTGAAATCGGACGTTCACGTTTTGACGCTATCGGCGACACCGATCCCGCGGACCTTGCAGCTTGCGCTGACCGGGGTACGCGAACTGTCGCTGATCGCAACGCCGCCTGTGGACCGGCTGGCAGTGCGCACGTTCGTTTCGCCGTTCGATCCGTTGGTGGTTCGAGAAGCCCTTCTGCGCGAGCATTACAGAGGCGGGCAGAGCTTCTATGTCTGTCCGCGCCTTGCCGACATTGCAGAGCGCCTCGAGTTCCTTGAAAATCAGGTGCCTGAACTGAAAGTGGCGGTTGCCCACGGCCAGATGCCTCCGGGGGAACTGGAAGACGTCATGAACGCCTTCTATGAGGGCAAGTACAACGTCCTGCTGTCGACAACGATCGTGGAATCCGGGCTGGATATTCCGACCGCGAACACGTTGATCGTGCACCGGGCGGATATGTTCGGCCTTGCACAGCTCTACCAGCTGCGCGGCCGTGTCGGCCGGTCCAAGACCCGCGCCTACGCGCTCTTTACGGTTCCTGCCAACAAGACGTTGACGGCGACTGCCGAGCGCCGATTGAAAGTCCTTCAGTCTCTCGAAACGTTGGGTGCAGGCTTCCAGCTGGCCAGCCACGATCTCGACATTCGCGGGGCCGGGAACCTGCTTGGTGAGGAGCAGTCCGGGCATATCAAGGAAGTCGGATTTGAACTGTACCAGCAGATGCTGGAAGAGGCGGTTGCCCAGCTCAAGGATGGTGGCGCGGATTTTGGCGACGAGCAGTGGTCGCCGCAAATCAACATCGGCACGCCTGTGCTTATCCCGGAAAACTACGTCGCCGACCTGCAACTGCGTCTGCAGCTTTACCGCCGTTTGGGCGATGTCACCGAGGCGGAGGAAATCGATTCCTTCGGCGCGGAACTGATCGACCGCTTTGGACCGTTGCCGGAAGAAGTGCAGCATCTCCTCAAGATCGTCTTCATCAAGGGGCTTTGCCGCAAGGCCAATGTCGAGAAGGTCGATGCCGGGCCGAAAGGGATCGTCATCACGTTCCGCAATAGCGAATTCTCCAATCCGGCCGGTCTGGTTTCCTACATTGCCGAGCAGGGTGTCCTTGCGAAGATCCGACCGGATCAGAAGGTGGTCCTGACGCGCGATTGGGATAAAACCGACGCACGTTTGAAAGGGACCGCAACGGTGCTGACCAAGTTGGCGCGCCTGGCGGCCGCCTGAGGCAGAGTTCGCCGGCTCGCTCAGACGTGTGGAACGAGGGCGCGGACCCGAGCAGGGGCCAGCCCAAAATCGCACTGAAAGTGTGGTTATCCGGAGGGCCGAGGAGTTCGCGATGGACGAGCTGGTGGCCCCAAGCCAGAGTAACTTCCTGTTTTACAGAGTTTTTCTGTAACAACGCTTGAACCAATAGCAGAGGCCGCCGGGATACCTGATGTTGGCGGTTGACACCCGACAGACATCAGCCCGCATCCGTCCATCCATCGGCGCCCACCAGAGGTACGTAGGCGACAGCACCGAGATTGTCTGTTTTGAACTCGGTTTCGGAAAGCCTTTCGATCCGGATGAGATCTTGCTGCCGCTTTGACCTGCCAACCGGAATCACCAGTCGACCGCCTACCTTGAGTTGCTTTTTGAGAGAATCGGGGACAGCCGGCGCTCCCGCCGCAACTGCGATGGCATCGAAAGGGGCTTCCGCCGGACAGCCAAGTGTTCCGTCGGCGCAAATAACCTCGACGTTCCTGCAACCTGCCTGTTTCAGATTTTCCCTGGAAAGGCTGACCAGCTTCTGAAGTCGATCTATCGAAATGACTTTGTGAGCGAGGTTTCCAAGCACAGCAGCTGCGTAACCAGAACCTGCTCCGATCTCCAAAACCTTCGCGTTTTCGCTGATTTCAAGCAGTTCGCAAGTGAGAGCCACAACATAGGGCTGGGATATTGTCTGGCCATATCCGATGGACAATGGCCCATCCCAGTAGGCTCGGTTTACCCGGCTCTCCGGAACAAAGATATGGCGCGGCACACTGGCCATGGCGGCCAGAACCCGTTTGTCGCTAATGCCGCGCCTGTGCAGTTGCTGCTCAACCATTTCTGCGCGTGCGGTCGTCCACTGATCCATGGGCTGCTCTCGCCGGACACAAATTTACCGTGCATTTGATTGGCTGTCTCAAGACTCTATTAAACCTAAATCCGCATAGTGAGAGAACCAAGAGGCCAGTGTATCAGCGTTAAGGTCCAAAGAGTGCCCCGAGCAGCTACCCGTCAGCGAAAACAGTCATTTCTCCGTCGATTGATCACGCCTGCAATCGCCATTGCTGCGCTTGGTTATTTTGGCTTCCATGCGATGAGCGGGGAGCTCGGTATGGTTGGCCGAGCAATGATCGAGCGTCAGGTTTCCGAACTTGAAGGTGAATTGGCTGTTTTGACCGCCCAGCGTCAGGAGCTCGTCTCAAGGGTTAGTCTGCTTCGGCCGGAGAGCCTCGATCCTGATATGCTCGATGAGCGCGCAAGGCTCAATCTCAACCTGGTGCATCCTGACGAGCTGGTTGTTCTCAGGCCGGGCCACCGTTACAGCATGAACTGATTTTCAGTTGATTTTGCTGCATTAACAATAATCTGGTTAAATATAAAATTCTGCAGCATCAGCAATACCTTGATGCTGTTGTTGCAGTGCGAGATGCGTGGATTGGATTGACAGACCCAACCGGATAAGTTGCTCCTACCTATCTTAGGGGAAACGTCACGCCGAGATGAGGGTTATGGCCACAGCATCAAAGACCACTTCCGCTAGCTCCAAGAGCACCAGCCGGACACGCAGCTCCGCCAAGAAGGCGCAGCCTGCGATCGCCGAGTTCGATAAGGACGAAGAACTTCACGCTTACCGCGAAATGCTTCTGATCCGACGTTTTGAGGAAAAAGCCGGGCAACTGTACGGCATGGGCCTCATCGGCGGGTTTTGTCATTTGTATATCGGACAGGAAGCTGTCGTCGTCGGTATGCAGATGGCCAAGAAAGACGGCGATCAGATGATCACCGGTTACCGGGATCATGGCCACATGCTGGCAATGGATCTCGATCCGAAAGGCGTGATGGCGGAACTGACCGGTCGTCGCGGTGGCTTGTCGAAAGGCAAGGGCGGCTCCATGCACATGTTCTCCAAGGAGAAGCATTTCTATGGCGGCCATGGCATCGTCGGTGCACAGGTGTCGCTTGGCACCGGCCTCGGGTTCGCGAACAAATACCGTGAAAACGGCAACGTTGCGATGGCCTTCTTTGGCGACGGTGCGTCCAACCAGGGTCAGGTCTACGAGAGCTTCAACATGGCCGAGCTGTGGAAGCTTCCGGTCGTTTACGTGATCGAGAACAACAAGTACGGCATGGGCACCAGCGTTGCCCGCGCCTCCGCCACCACAGATCTTTCCCAGCGCGGTGCTTCCTTCGGAATTCCGGGCAAGCAGGTCGACGGTATGGATGTGCGCGCAGTCAAGGCAGCCTCCGCTGAAGCGCTGGAATGGTGCCGTGAAGGCAAGGGGCCGTTCATTCTTGAAATGATCACCTACCGCTACCGCGGCCACTCCATGTCGGATCCGGCGAAATATCGCTCCAAGGACGAAGTCCAGAAGATGCGGACCGAACATGATCCGATCGAACAGGTGCGTGCACGCCTGATGGACAAGGGCTGGGCTTCCGAAGACGACCTCAAGGCAATCGACAAGGATGTGCGGGCCAGGGTCGCGGAAGCTGCCGAATTTGCACAGACGGATCCGGAACCGGATGTGTCTGAACTCTACACCGACATTCTGCTCTAAGGCCGGGGGACAACATGCCGATTGACATTTTGATGCCGGCGCTTTCGCCGACTATGGAAGAGGGCAAGCTCGCCAAGTGGCTGAAGGCCGAGGGCGACACCATCTCTGCAGGCGATGTGATCGCCGAAATCGAGACCGACAAGGCCACCATGGAAGTGGAAGCGGTTGATGAAGGCACGCTTGGAAAAATCCTGGTTGCCGAAGGAACCGACAACGTCAAGGTGAACGCCAAGATTGCGGTTCTGCTGGCCGAGGGCGAAGACGCCAGTGCCATCGCCGCCTCAGCTTCCGCGCCAGCCGCCGCTGCGGCCCCTGAAGCCCCTGCGGCTGCAGAAGCCTCCTGCCCACCGGCAGTCGCCTCCGCTCCGACGCCTGCTGCTCCTGCGCCTGAAACTGCTGACGATCCGGAAATTCCGGCCGGCACGGCAATGAAGTCCTCCACCGTTCGCGAAGCTTTGCGGGATGCGATGGCAGAGGAAATGCGCCGTGATCCGGACGTCTTCATCATGGGTGAGGAAGTTGCGGAGTATCAGGGCGCCTACAAGATCACCCAGGGCCTGCTGGACGAGTTTTCCGCCAAGCGTGTCATCGATACGCCGATCACCGAGCACGGCTTTGCCGGTCTTGGCGTCGGGGCAGCGATGGCCGGTCTGAAGCCGATCGTCGAGTTCATGACATTCAACTTCGCCATGCAGGCGATTGACCAGATCATCAACTCCGCCGCCAAGACGTTGTACATGTCCGGCGGTCAGATGGGTGCCCCGATTGTCTTCCGTGGACCAAACGGTGCCGCGGCGCGAGTCGGTGCCCAGCATTCACAGGATTACGCTTCCTGGTACGCCCACGTGCCGGGCCTGAAGGTGGTCCAACCGTATTCGGCTGCTGATGCAAAAGGCCTTCTGAAGGCAGCAATTCGCGACCCGAACCCGGTCATCTTCCTGGAAAACGAAATCCTCTACGGTCATTCCTTCGAAGTCCCGGACATGGACGATTTCGTTCTGCCGATCGGCAAGGCGAAGGTGGAACGCGGCGGAACGGACGTGACGCTGGTTTCCTGGGGGATCGGCATGACCTACACCATCAAGGCGGCTGAAGAGCTGGCCGGAATGGGGATCTCGGCCGAGGTCATCAACCTGCGCACCATTCGTCCGCTGGATATCGACACCGTGCTGGCGTCCGTCCGCAAGACAGGTCGGATCGTGACGATCGAAGAAGCCTTCCCGATGTGCTCCGTTTCATCGGAAATCGCCTACCAGGTTCAGGAAAAGGCGTTCGACTATCTCGACGCACCGATCCTGCGCGTGACCGGCAAGGACGTTCCGATGCCTTACGCTGCAAACCTGGAAAAGCTGGCTCTGCCGAACGTTGGTGAAGTCATCGATGCGGTCAAAGCCGTAACCTACACCGCCTGAGGCCAGGGAGACGGACATGCCAATCAATATTACCATGCCGGCCCTTTCTCCGACCATGGAGGAGGGCAACCTGGCCAAATGGCTGGTCAAGGAAGGCGATCAGGTTTCGGCCGGTGATGTAATCGCCGAGATTGAAACCGACAAGGCGACCATGGAAGTGGAAGCGGTTGACGAGGGCACGGTCGGCAAGATTGTCGTGCCTGCGGGAACCTCAGGTGTGAAGGTCAACGAACTGATCGCCGTACTTCTGGAAGACGGTGAAGATGCCAGTTCCATCGACACCTCCGGTGGATCGGCGGCACCTGCTTCTTCATCGGGAGGCGACAAGGCTCCGGCTGTGCCGGAAAGCTCGCCGGCGATTGAGGTTGGAGCAAAGGCGGCAACGGATCCGGTTCCGGCTCCCAAAGCCGCTGACGGAAACCGCATCTTTTCGTCCCCGCTGGCTCGCCGTCTGGCTCAGCTCAACGGTCTTGACCTGAAAGCACTTTCCGGTTCGGGTCCGCATGGCCGCATCGTCAAGCGCGACATCGAGGCAGCTCTTGCTGCAGGTACAGGCAAGGCAGCGCCCGCTGCTGCTGCTGCTGCTGCGGAAGCACCGAAGGCTGCCGCAGCACCGGCCATGGCAACTGGCCCGTCCGCGGATCAGGTTCTGAAACTGTTCGACAAGGACAGCTACGAACTCGTGCCGCATGACGGCATGCGCAAGACCATTGCCAAGCGTCTCACCGAGTCGAAGCAGACCATTCCGCACTTCTATGTGTCCGTGGACTGTGAACTCGACGCTCTTCTGGCTCTTCGGGCACAGCTTAATGATGCTGCCGCCAAGGACAAGGAAGGCAAGCCGGCCTACAAGCTTTCGGTCAACGATATGACCATCAAGGCTCTGGCTCTGGCCCTGCGCGATGTCCCTGATGCGAACGTCTCGTGGACCGACGATAACATGGTCATGCACAAGCATGCCGACGTCGGTGTCGCCGTTTCCATCCCGGGTGGCCTGATCACGCCGATCATCCGCCGGGCGGAAGAAAAGCCTCTTTCCGTCATTTCCAACGAGATGAAGGATTACGGTAAGCGCGCAAAAGAACGGAAGCTGAAGCCAGAAGAGTACCAGGGTGGTACCACCGCGGTCTCCAACATGGGCATGATGGGCGTGAAGAACTTCTCGGCCGTCGTCAACCCGCCGCATGCGACCATTCTGGCTGTCGGCGCCGGCGAAAAACGCCCTGTCGTCAAGAACGGCGAACTGGCTGTTGCCACGGTGATGAGCGTGACGCTTTCGACCGACCACCGCTGCGTGGACGGTGCGCTTGGCGCCGAGCTTCTTGCCGCCTTCAAGGGCTACATCGAAAACCCGATGAGCATGCTTGTTTAAGCCTCATCTCCGGCGCGGCGGCAACGCCGCGCCGTTTTCAATCGATGACTTCATTCGCCGGGGAAATACACCATGGCTGATACCAATTACGACGTGATCATTATCGGTTCAGGGCCGGGTGGTTACGTGACCGCTATTCGTTCTGCCCAGCTGGGCTTCAAGACTGCGATCGTTGAACGCGAACACCTTGGCGGCATTTGCCTCAACTGGGGTTGCATTCCGACGAAGGCGCTGCTGCGTTCTGCAGAGATCCTGGACCACGCAAACCATGCCAAGAGTTTCGGGTTGACGCTGGAAGGCTCCATGAAGGCGGACGTCAAGGATGTCGTTGCGCGCTCGCGCGGCGTTTCCGCCCGACTGAACGGTGGCGTCGGTTTCCTCATGAAGAAGAACAAGATCGACGTGATCTGGGGTGAGGCCAAGCTCACCAAACCGGGCGAAGTCAAGGTCGGAAAATCTTCCAAGCCTGTTGTCGAGCCGCAAAATCCGGTTCCGAAAGGCGTGAAGGGTGAAGGCACCTACACCGCCAAACATATCATCGTGGCAACTGGTGCGCGTCCGCGTGCTTTGCCTGGCATTGAACCGGACGGAAAGCTTATCTGGACTTATTTCGAGGCCATGAAACCGGCCAAGATGCCTAAGTCGCTGGTGGTCATGGGGTCGGGTGCGATCGGGATCGAATTCGCGTCTTTCTATCGATCCATGGGCGTCGACGTAACGGTTGTCGAGCTGATGGCCAACGTGATGCCGGTCGAGGACGAGGAAATCTCGAAATTCGCGCGCAAGGCTCTGGAGAAGCGTGGCCTGAAGATCATAACCGAAGCAAAGGTGACCAAGGTCGACAAGGCGGGAGATTCGATTACTGCCCACGTGGAGACCAAGGATGGCAAGGTCAGCCAGATTAAGGCTGATCACCTGATTTCCGCTGTCGGCGTTCAGGGCAACATCGAGAATATCGGTCTGGAAGCGCTCGGCGTGAAAACCGACCGAGGCTGTGTGGTCATTGATGAGTATGGGCGCACCAATGTGCCCGGCCTCTATGCCATTGGCGATGTCGCCGGTCCGCCAATGCTTGCCCACAAGGCTGAGCATGAAGGCGTGATTTGCATCGAGAAGATTGCAGGTGTGCCTGGTGTTCACGGGATGGATCATCGCAAGATTCCGGGTTGCACCTACTGCAACCCGCAGGTTGCCTCTGTTGGGTTGACCGAAGCAAAGGCGAAGGAACAGGGCCGCGACATCCGCGTTGGCCGGTACATGTTCAACGCCAACGGCAAGGCCATCGCGCTTGGCGAAGACAACGGCATGATCAAGGTTATCTTTGACAAGAAGTCCGGCGAGCTTCTCGGTGCGCATATGTGCGGCGCAGAAGTGACCGAACTCATCCAGGGCTTTGTCGTCGCGATGAACCTCGAGACTACCGAAGAAGAGCTGATGCACACGATCTTCCCGCATCCGACCTTGTCGGAAATGATGAAGGAAGCCGTGCTGGATGCCTACGGCAAGGTGCTCAACGCCTGATCCCTTTTGGCCTCGGGGCAAAACTGCACCGAGGCCGCTTTCCATTTGCCGTACTCTGGATCTGCAAGCAGTGAAAGAAATGCGCAGGCCTGAAGGTTGATCAGGACATCAACGCTGGACGCTTTTTCTGAAACGGGTAACGTGAAACCGTCTGAGAAAAGGCTGAAAGGAGCCGTCAGTCATGGATGTAAAAGCAATTTTGATCTGGGTTGCAATCGGCATTATAGCCGGTTGGCTTGCAAGCGTCGTCGTTGGCGGCGGTGGTCTGATCCGTTACCTCGTCAGCGGTCTCATTGGCGCGTTTGTTGGTGGTTTCCTGTTCAAGCTCGCAGGTATCAACGTCAATCTGGGCAATGCCTACGTCAATGAAATTGTCGTGGCGGCCGTTGGAGCAATTGTCGTTGTGCTGCTTGCGCGACTGATCGCCTGACGAATTGAAATTTCTGGAAATAGGAGTCCGCGATGGGGTGGATTATCACAATCATCATCGGCCTCATTGCGGGCGCCGTTGCTCACCGGGTGCTGAACAGTCGCGGAGGTTTTCTTGGCAGCCTCGTTGTCGGCCTTGTCGGGGCACTGGTTGGCGGTGAACTCGCATCGCTGCTCAACCTGCATGTGACAGGTGGTATTCTCGATCGTCTGATTATCGCGGTTCTGGGCTCTATCCTGTTCCTGTTCATCTGGAAGAAAATGTTCAAGTGAGCACAAATCCGGACGAATTCGAGAGCCTGGAGGCTTTTGTTCTCAGGACAGGCGACAAGCTTCGTTATGGTGATACGGACCGGCAGGGACACGTCAACAATGCCGTGTTCGCCACTTTTCTGGAAACCGGCCGTGTTGAATTGCTCTACAATGAAGCGCTGGCTGACCTAGGCGCAGCTTTTGTGATCGCGCGGCTGGAGCTGGATTTCCTGGCGGAAGTCAACTGGCCGGGCGAAGTGGAGATCGGCACAGCCGTGCTTGACGTTGGTCGCAGTTCGTTCAAGCTGTTCCAGAAGGTTTTTCAGGATGGAAAGCCGGTTGCGCGGGCGATGACCGTCATCGTCCAGATGAGCGAGAGCACGCGAAAGTCTCAACCGCTGTCGGAACGTGCACGCGAGCGGCTTCAGGAACTGACCGGTCCTGCGTTAAGCACATAGCTGGCTCAACCCTAATCCGTCTTGACCTTTCACCGGAATAACGACACTTAAGGCCCATGGTTACGATCGTCGACACGCTCAATCGCCCGCAGCAACAATCCGAAGCGCGCCCGCGCCACCCGGAAAAGGCTCACCGTCCGGACAATCCGATACAGCGCAAGCCGCACTGGATCCGCGTAAAGGCACCGACATCGCCGGTCTACCGCGAAACGCAGAATGTCGTGCGCGAGAACAATCTCGTTACGGTTTGCGAAGAGGCGGGATGCCCGAACATCGGTGAATGCTGGTCGAAGAAGCATGCTAGCTTCATGATCCTTGGTGATACCTGTACGCGTGCCTGCGCCTTCTGCAACGTGCGCACGGGCATGCCAGGGCCTGTCGACCCGAAGGAAGCCCAGGGTGTTGCGGATGCCGTTGCCGCAATGGGGCTCGAGCACGTGGTGATTACCTCCGTTGACCGGGACGATCTGGACGATGGCGGTGCACAGCATTTCGCAGATGTGATCAATGCCATTCGCAAGACCGCGCCATCGACCACGATCGAGGTTCTGACGCCTGATTTCCTGCGTAAGGACGGTGCTCTGGAGATTGTCGTGGCGGCGAAGCCAGATGTCTTCAATCACAACCTTGAGACAGTGCCGTCGAAATATCTGACCGTTCGGCCAGGAGCGCGTTATTTCCATTCGATCCGCCTTCTTCAGAAGGTCAAGGAGCTTGATCCGGAAATGTTCACCAAGTCCGGGATCATGGTCGGGTTGGGGGAAGTGCGCAACGAAGTGCTGCAGCTGATGGACGACCTCCGGGCCGCCGATGTCGATTTCCTGACCGTCGGCCAGTATCTGCAACCTTCCAAGAAGCACCATCCGGTCGTTTCCTTCGTGACGCCGGAAGAGTTCAAAGGCTACGAGCGTATTGCTTACGCCAAAGGTTTCCTGAAGGTGTCGGCAAGTCCGTTGACGAGGTCGTCTCACCACGCTGGTGAAGATTTCGCGGATCTTCGCGCCGCGCGCAAGGCAAAGCTCGGCCACTAACGCCAAAGCAACAGGACACTGGACACCGTATGCCCAGTTTTTCATCCGACCACAAAGTCAACCACAAGGCGGACGAGATGTTCCGCCTTGTTGCCGACGTAGAGCGGTATCCCGAATTCGTGCCGTTGTGCCAGGATCTTCACGTGCGCGGTCGCAAGGAGCTGGATGGTGGACGGACGGTACTGGTGGCCGACATGACGGTTGCCTACAAGCTGTTCAAGGAAACCTTCACCAGCCGCGTTGAACTGCGCCCGCAGGACAGAACGATCCTGGTTGAGTACCTGGACGGCCCGTTCAAGCACCTGGAAAACAAGTGGACTTTCGAGGATGCAGGCGAGGGCAGCTGCAACGTCGGTTTCTATATTTCCTACGAATTCCGCAGTCGGACGCTCGGCTCTCTCATGGGCGTGATGTTCGAAAAGGCCTTCCGAAAGTTTTCAAGCGCCTTCGAAGCTCGCGCGGACCAGGTTTACGGGACCTGATTAAACTGACTTTTGGGCCTACTTGAACTGCTTGAAGGCGTCGCGAATGATGCGGATACGGCTCGACTGCATGTCGAGGGGCTCTGCCTGGCGACGGATCTGTTCGATTTCCTTCTTCTTCAACCCGAGACTTTCGAGCGTTGCGAAGGATGTATAATCGGTACAGACGGGAGTGCGGCTGGAGCCGACATTCTCTTCGACCACGAGGTTTCTTCCGGCAGCAGCTTCTTCTTCCGTCCAGATAACGGTGTTCGAGGATACCCAGAAAGTGCGGTCGCAATATTGGGCCTGGTAGTAGCCCTCTTTCGGCTTTGTCAGAATTTCATGAAATCCGGTGAATGTACCGTTGGAATACTGGGACCTGATATAAAAGTCGCTCTGAGCGTGAGCTACGCCGGCAAAGGTAGTGCCAGCGGCCGTCAAAGCAGCGAAGAACGCGAGGGCGCGTTTCATGTCAGGGTCCTTTTTTCTGCGCGTTTATGTCACCTGTTCCTGTTGAAAGTCTAAGCTGACCAGCTTACCCGAGCCTTACCAGCCCGGTGCCGGCTTTTTTAGTTGCCGTGATATGACTTTGCAGCGTTGTCGCCGTCCGTTGTTTTGAACGCTTCGCGAATGACCGCGAAACGGTTTACCCGCTTTACCGACGACCCGTCATTTTGAACGACAAGTCTCGGATCATCCTGTACGCCGAGGTCTTCAAGCGTCACCTGTTCTTCAGGATGATCGCAAATCGGCCGCCAGCCCTTGCCCCGATTGAACTCCACCCGAACCTTGTAATCCTGCTGCACTTCAAGCTGCGTCCAGGCGACTGTCGCATAGCGTACAAAGTAGGATCTGCCACAATACTGAACTTCCACCAGCCCGTCCGCCATCCGGTCATAGATGCGGTGGGAGCCGCGGAACAGCTGATTGCCGTCGCGCGAAATTATGTAGGTGTCACCCGGTTTCGGCGTGTTGTTGCCGGCCTGCGCATTGGCGCACACAAGGGCGAGGGCACTTCCTGCAAGAAGCGCACGTTGGATTAACATATCCCGTTCCCTTTACCGCGAAATCATTTCGCGAGTTGGTTCCTGCTTACGGTGACCATACGGCAAGTGTTTGTAAAAGTGATTTCGTAAGGGAAACGAGTTTGATTAAAACTTTAAAAGCACTGATTTTGTTGACGAAATATCGAATAACTGTCCAGAAGCGACCGGCTTTTAGCGTGTGTGATACGTGCTGTGGCCTTCTTCGGCGCTATTGCTCTGGAACATTGCGCCGATCGCGGAAAGCCTGCTTTGTGGGGCCGAAGTCTCATCTGGAGCGGCCAGCAGATCGTGCGCACTCATTGTGACGCCGATGTCCTCAAGACTGACCTGTCGCTCGGGATTGCCGCAGATCGGACGCCAGCCACGGCCAAAATTGAATTCCACCTGAACTTTGTTGCCGCGTTCGGTTTCCACTTGCGTCCAGGCGACCGAATGGCTGCGTACAAAATAGCTACGCTGGCAATAAGAGACCTTTTTCAATCCGCGGGCGTTTTCCGTGAACAGCTTGTGACTGCCCACGAAGTGTCCGCTGCGATCGCGCGAAATCAGGTAAAAATCGCCAGGCTGAGGTATGGCACCTGCAAAAGCGGTGGAGCCTGCGCACAAAAATGCAGCCAGAATGGTCGCTGGTTTAATCATAAAGGTTCTGATCTTGAGTTACGTTGAGGTCAAGTTGTCTGGAATATACATATGACCAAGCGGAAGCCCAGCGCGAACTCCCATGAGCGTTAATGAGCATTTACTCAGGAAATTGCATTTAAAATCGATGTGAGGGCAGTTCTGACGGTGGCAAGCCGGATTGATTGCCGGCCGTTGTCTGCAAACCAGCAATGTAGATGATCCGTCGGGCGATCCTTTGCCGCAACGGCAATATGGACAGTGCCAACCGGCTTTTGAGGACTTCCACCACCGGGTCCAGCGATACCCGTTACAGAAACTGCTACATCCGCATTGGATCTGGCGAGTGCTCCTTCTGCCATGGCAATCGCGACTTCCTTGCTCACGGCCCCATGCTTTTCGATAAGGTCTTTCGGAACGCCCAGCATTTCGTTCTTTGCTTCATTGGAGTAGGTCACAAACCCCCGGTCCACGGCGGCCGAAGATCCCGCGATCTCCGTAAGTGCTCCGCAAATCAGGCCTCCGGTGCAGGATTCTGCCGTCGCTACCATTTTCTTGGCGGCAATGAGCCCGTCCAGCACAGCAATTGACAGAGGCGCAAGCTCTTCCAGGTTGTTAGGAGATGTCTCGGTCATGGATTTCTAGTCCTCGTCCTGAAAAGGAAGACGCACAGTCACACTGGCCAGGGCCGCGATACCTTCCTTGCGGCCTGTGAAACCGAGGCGCTCGGATGTCGTGGCCTTGACCGAGATCCTCGAAAAAGGCATGGCGCAAATCTTGGCAATCGAAGAGCGAATTGCCTCGCGGTGGGGGCCGATCTTCGGTTCCTCGCATACGATGGTGACGTCGACATGCGCCAGTCTTCCACCGCGTTCAGACAGGCGGCGCATGGCGTCCATTTGAAACTGGTCAGAAGAGGCACCTTTCCACTGCGGGTCGCTTGGAGGGAAATGCTGGCCGATATCGCCATCGCCAATGGCACCAAGCGTTGCGTCCGTAATAGCGTGCAGCACCACATCCGCGTCTGAGTGACCTTTCAGCTTGCTGGAGTGGGGAATGGCTACCCCGCCCAAAATGACGGCATCGCCATCTTCAAAGGCGTGGACGTCGTATCCGATCCCGGTTCTGACATCGGCAAGTTCTGAAAGCGGCAACGGGGAGGCGGGGGTAGTCGACATCAGTTGTAACTCGGCCTGTTGTTCTGCACGACGGAGGTCGGCGGCAGTTGTGATCTTGAATGCAGCGGGGTCGCCCTCCGTCAGGACAATGGTCATCCCGTCCCATTCCGCAAGGCCGGTGTCGTCAGTAAAATCGAGTTTTCCCGCAGCTACCGCCTTTTCGTGCGCCTTGAGTATACGCTGCAAGGGAAAGGCCTGTGGCGTCTGCGCTGCCCAGAGCCCGGCTCTGTCAACGGTTTCCAGCGAACGACCCGATTGATCTGCTCTTTTTAACGTGTCAGCCACGGGCAGCGCGGCGAGAACGCCTTCGTTCCCTGCCTGCAGTTGCTCAAGCAATCTGTCTATTACGGCAGATGGGAGGAACGGCCGTGCAGCGTCGTGGATCAAAACGTAATCAAATCCTTCGAGGGCGAGGGCCTTCAATCCTGCCAGGACCGATTGCTGCCTGGTTGCGCCACCGTAGACTGCCGGTCCGATCTTGGACGCTGTTTCAGTGGAGGCCGCTCTTGCTGCTTCAGAGTAATGGTTCACGTCGTCAGGGTGAATGACGGTTACGAGGCGGTTGATCCGGGGGTGATTCCCGAGAGCATCCAGTGTATGGCTCAGCACAGGACGGCCAGCCAACGGCCTGTATTGCTTGGGTAACGCATTGTCGGAGCCCGCAAGACGGGTGCCACGCCCTGCGGCAACGACTAGGGCGGCAGCGGTTTTTGTCATTAACGGGCTCCTCGTGCTCTGCATCAAACCGTCAGCTTTGAACCGTCTTTATCTAGGAACCTGTTCGGACCGCAAATTTTGACTTGTTGCATTGCGAAATTTGTCTACAATATAGGCAATTATGAATCTGCACAGTCAATAAGCAGAAAAGAGACGCTGTGTCGCCGTCTATGAAAACACTCACGATTGGCCGGTATCAACTCGCAAACCCGGCCGTGCTCGCGCCGATGTCCGGCGTGACCGATCTCCCTTTCCGCCGGCTGGCTGCCAGATACGGCGCCGGCATGGTCGTCAGCGAAATGGTTGCGAGCGAATCCTTCGTCAAAGGCGACGCCGAAACGCAAATGCGTGCGGAGGCTCAGGACAAGGGTCTTCATGTCGTTCAGCTTGCAGGGCGTGAAGCTCGCTGGATGGGGGAGGCCGCCAAGGTTATCTCTGGTCTTGGTGCCGATGTAATCGATATCAACATGGGCTGTCCCGCAAAAAAGGTGACATCCGGATACTCCGGTTCCGCACTGATGCGGGATCTCGACCATGCCCTGACGCTGGTTGATGCGACAGTGGCAGCGGTCGATGTGCCCGTCACTTTGAAGATGCGCCTTGGTTGGGATGACAAGAACCTGAATGCACCGGAACTGGCCCGCCGTGCGGAAGCGGCCGGGGTGCAACTCATCACCGTTCACGGGCGCACTCGATGCCAGTTCTACAAGGGCAAGGCCGACTGGCGTGCGATAGCAGCTGTCAAGGACGCTATTTCGGTTCCCCTGATCGCCAATGGGGATTGCAAGAGTGCTGAAGATGCCTTGCGTATGCTTGAGCTTTCCGGCGCTGACGGCGTGATGATTGGCAGGGGCGCATATGGCCGTCCCTGGTTGCCGGGCCACATCGGACATTTTCTGGCAAGTGGCGAACAGCTCGACGCACCAACGGGAACGGAGCTGGCGGAGCTTGTGGCGGAGCACTACGAGGCCATCCTCAGCCACTACGGGGAGCGGCAGGGTGTTCGCATCGCGCGCAAGCATCTCGGTTGGTACCTGGACGAGACAGCGTCTGCTGGCGCGGCTGACATCCCTGGATCTGTCCGCAAGACCCTTATGACTTCCAATCAGCCGTCGGAGGTTATCCGCCTCGCAAGCGACTGGCTTTCTTCCTCGAACAAACGGACAGCAGCTTGAAGGACATCATGTCTCAGACAGGCCGTACGGCCGCGCTTGCCAGTGACGGGCCAACTATACTGGATGCCTTGCCACACCCGGTGCTTCTGGTGGCGCCGGACGGCGTGATCGAGTCTGCCAACATGGCCGCGGAAATTTTCATGCGGTCCAGTGTATCGGTGCTCCGTCGCCATCCAATCAGCGACTTTGTTCCTTTCGGGAGCCCCTTGCTGACCCTGATCGAGCAGGTGCGCGAACGCAGCGCGCCGGTCAACGAATACAAGGTCGACATCGGTTCTCCGCGTATCGGAGCTCCGAAGGTGGTCGATATCAACGCTGCGCCGGTATCGGAGCGGCCGGGGGCTGTGGTGTTGATGTTCCAGGAACGCACCATGGCGGAAAAGATCGACCGGCAGCTGACGTCCCGTGGAGCCGCCCGCACCGTGACGGGACTTGCCGCCATGTTGGCGCATGAGATCAAGAATCCGCTGTCAGGAATTCGCGGAGCCGCCCAGCTTATAGAGCAGTCGGTGCCAGCCGAAGACCGGGCGCTGACACGTCTGATCATGGATGAGACCGACAGGATCGTGAAGCTGGTCGACCGGATGGAAGTATTTTCGGACGAACGACCGATCGAAAGAGAGCCCGTCAATATTCACGTGGTTCTGGACCACGTGAAGCGCTTGTCGGATTCCGGCTTTGCCCGCGGCAAGCGGATTGTGGAGATTTATGATCCGTCGTTGCCTCCGGTTTATGCCAACAAGGATCAGCTGATTCAGGTTTTCCTGAACCTGATCAAGAATGCCAGCGAAGCGATTGGCGATGATCCCGATGGTGAAATTCGCGTTTCGACGGCGTTTCGGCCCGGTGTGAGGCTGTCTGTTCCCGGTACTGACGAAAAGGTCAGCCTGCCGCTGGAGTTCTGTGTTCAGGACAATGGACCGGGCGTTCCGGAAGACCTTCTTCCGCATCTGTTTGAGCCGTTTATCACGACAAAGACCAATGGCTCAGGTCTTGGTCTGGCACTCGTTGCCAAGATCATTGGTGACCACGGCGGTGTCATCGAATGTGACAGCCAACGCCAGAAGACAGTTTTCCGCATTCTGATGCCCGCGTTCACGGGTGACAGCACAGCTTCGTCCGACCGGACCAGCAGAGGAACCGAGTAACCATGCCGACGGGCACGATTTTAGTTGCAGACGACGACGCAGCCATCCGCACCGTTCTCAACCAGGCCCTGTCCAGGGCAGGTTATACGGTGCGGCTGACTTCCAACGCCTCAACGCTCTGGAGATGGGTCTCATCCGGCGATGGCGATCTTGTGATCACCGACGTGGTCATGCCGGACGAAAATATCTTCGACGTGCTGCCACGCATGAAAAAGATGCGGCCGGAGTTGCCGGTTCTGGTCATGAGCGCACAGAACACCTTCATGACGGCCATCAAGGCCTCGGAGAAGGGGGCGTATGAATATCTGCCCAAGCCGTTCGACCTGAAGGAGCTGACCAGTATTGTTCAGCGCGCACTGGAAGAGCCGAAGAAGCGGCCGGCTGTCGATCTTGATGATGCGGGCGAGGGCATGCCTCTTGTGGGGCGGTCTCCCGCCATGCAGGAGATCTACCGGGTTCTTGCACGGTTGATGCAGACCGACCTGACGGTGATGATCAACGGCGAATCCGGTACCGGCAAGGAACTTGTCGCAAGGGCGCTTCATGATTACGGCAAGCGGCGTAACGGACCGTTTGTTGCCATCAACATGGCGGCCATTCCACGAGACCTCATCGAAGCCGAGTTGTTCGGTCACGAAAAGGGCGCCTTTACCGGAGCACAGAACCGCAGCTCCGGCCGGTTTGAACAGGCAGATGGCGGTACATTGTTTCTCGACGAAATCGGCGACATGCCGATGGAAGCTCAAACCAGGTTGCTGCGCGTCTTGCAGCAGGGCGAATACACGACCGTCGGTGGTCGCACCCCCATCAAGACGGACGTCAGGATCATTGCAGCCACCAACAAGGACCTGCGGCACCTGATCAACCAGGGCCTATTCCGCGAAGACCTCTATTTCCGGCTGAATGTGGTTCCAATCCGCCTGCCGCCGCTGCGCGAGCGCGTCGAGGACATTCCGGATCTGGTGAGGCACTTCTTTACGCTCGTTGAAAAAGAGGGGCTGCCGGCAAAGCAGATCGACCAGGGAGCGCTCAATCTTCTGCGCCGGTATCGCTGGCCTGGAAACGTGCGCGAACTGGAGAACCTCGTTCGTCGTTTGGCTGCGCTGTATCCGCAGGACGTGATCAGCGAAAACCTGCTGGAGCAGGAGTTGAGTCAGCCTTCGGTCTCGCCGATGGAAGAGGAATCCCAGGAGACTGTCAATCTCGGTGGGTCGGTCGAGCGTTATCTTTCTGGCTATTTCGACACGTTCGGCGATGCCTTGCCGCCTCCCGGCCTCTATCACCGCATCCTGAGGGAAGTGGAGTACCCTCTGATCAGCGCAGCATTGGCGGCGACGCGTGGTAACCAGATCAAGGCGGCAGAGCTTCTCGGTGTCAACCGGAACACACTGCGCAAGAAGATCCGGGATCTCGACATCCAGGTGATGCGGTCCACCCGATAGTCTTTTTCAGGACAGGGCGGCAAATTGATGCGGTCAGGCCGAAAGGTCTGGCCGCGTTTTTGTTCCAGGTGCAGGTTGTCGTGACGAGTGGTCTTGTGATTCACGGGGTGGGAAACCACGAGGAGATATTTTCGCCCTCAATATCAGCCTGGTTTCATTGGGTCATCTGAAGGAAAATTCCAATTACAGAAGAGGCATTCATTTTGTGAATGCTGCAAAAAAGAATAACGAATTCAGCAGTGTGCGATAAAGTGATCACCTGTCCACCGCAAATTTTCTGCGCCTCTTCTGGTCTGTCGCAATTTCGCAACATTGTGTGATAAGTTTGCCGCAAATACAGCAAGACAGTCCGCATTTGGCGAGCTGAAATCAAAAGAGACCGAATGATACTGGAAGCAGTACAAGAACCCGTCGCTCAATCCAGCGCCGCAGGCAAATTCTGGCGGCGCGTGGGTCTTGCGATCATCCTGCTTGCCCTCGTTTCCATCGGCGTCACCTTCGTTATCCTGATGGGGTTGACGTCCATCGATCCCACGCGGGAAGTCATCATGGTCGCGATGACCATAAATGGTGCGCTCGCGGCAATTCTCGTGGGTGTAATAGCCTTCGAGATCCTGAAGTTGTGGCAAGCTCGGCGGCGCGGACGGGCTGCTGCTCGCCTTCACGTGCGGGTCGTGGCCCTGTTCAGTGTGGTTGCGGCTGTGCCGGCCGTTCTCATGGCCATTCTGGCAGCGATTACGCTTGACCGGGGTCTTGATCGCTGGTTCGAGGACCGGACGCGTCAGATTATCGACAACGCCCTGACCGTTGCTCAGGCCTATCTTCAGGAACACGCCAGGGTTCTGCGCGGCGACCTGATCGCCATGACCAACGATATCGACCGGGCGAAGGCGGTTTATGAATTCGAGCCGACCCGTTTCGATCAGTTCTTTGCCACGCAGGTTTCCCTCCGCGGTATCCTCGCGGCCTTTATCCTGAACGAAAACGGTGAGGTGGTCACCCGCGTCGTCATAGATCCCAACGCGGAAGTGCCGCTGCCGCCTGCCGACAGTTTCTTCAAGGCCAAATCCGGGGATCCGATCCTGATCGCACCGGGAAGTTCCAATCTTGTCGGCGGTGTCATGAAATTGTCCGCCTATGACAATTTCTATCTCTATGCCGTTCGCGCCATTGATCCGCGCGTTGTCGAATATCTGCGTCTTGCCGAGACGGGTGCTTCGCAATACCAGCAGATGGAGAATAGCCGCTTTGGCGTCCAGGTGGCCTTTGCTCTGGTCTATCTCGGCGTTGCGCTGGTGTTGCTCTTGTCGGCAATCTGGATAGGTTTCGGGTTTGCCAATCGACTTGTTTCGCCGATCCGAACGTTGATTTCGGCAGCAGACGAGGTGTCCAAAGGCAATCTCGTCGTCAAGGTTCCGACCGAGAAATCCGGTGGTGACCTCGCCAACCTGGGCGAAACCTTCAACAAGATGACCGGTCAGCTTCTTGGGCAGCGTGATGCGCTACTGGCTGCGAACGAGCAGATCGACCGCCGCCGCCGCTTCAACGAAGCGGTTCTTTCCGGAGTATCCACCGGCGTCATTGGCGTTGACGATGAAGCCTCGATCATGCTGATCAACCGCTCGGCCCTGGAATTGCTGCAGCTGGATGAAGTGCAGATTCTCAACAAGTCTCTGATCGAGGTGGTGCCGGAGCTGAACGACTGCATTTCCGATGTCTTGAAGAATGACAGTGACAGGGTTCCGGAAACGCAGATCGAGATCACGCGGGGCGGACGCCTGCGTACGATCAACGTGCGTATAACGAGGGAGCAGTCTACCCGGCGCGAACATGGTTTTGTGGTGACGCTGGATGACATTACAGATCTGGTTTCGGCACAGCGCAATTCGGCCTGGGCAGATGTTGCCCGGCGCATCGCGCATGAGATCAAGAATCCGCTGACACCGATCCAGCTCTCGGCAGAACGCATCCGTCGCCGCTACGGCAAACGCATCGAGGAGGACCGGGAAGTCTTCGATCAATGCATCGACACCATTGTTCGGCAGGTAGGAGATATCGGCCAGATGGTGGACGAGTTCTCGTCCTTCGCCCGTATGCGCAAGCCAACGAAGACATCTGGAGATCTGCGCGAGGCGGTGCGCGATGCGGCGTTCATGCAGTCGGTGGCAAATCCGGAAATCAGTGTTACCGCGGATGTTCCGTCTAGTCCGGTGACGGCTGTCTTTGACGCACGTCTGATTGGCCAGGCTCTGACCAATGTGGTCAAGAATGCTGCGGAGGCGGTGAGTGCGCGTATCGGAGACGATTTGCCCAAAGGCAAGGTGACCGTGCATTTGCGCGGTGAACTGGAAGACGGCAGCGGCCGGATCGTGATTGATGTCATCGACAATGGCATCGGGCTGCCGGAAGAAAATCGCAGCCGGCTTTTGGAACCCTATATGACAACCCGGGAGAAGGGGACGGGCCTTGGCCTTGCCATCGTCCGCAAGATCCTGGAAGACCACGGCGGTGGCATCGAATTGCTCGACGCCCCCAAAACCAACCCTGAGGACACGGGCACGCTCGTTCGACTGACATTGGCAGCACATGCCGAGATCGAGCCGGAGACCGACCTGCAAAACCAGACTGTGACTGCCCATGGCGCATGATATTCTTGTCGTAGACGACGAAACCGATATTCGCGAAATGATTGCCGGCATCCTGGATGATGACGGTTATGGAACGCGGACCGCGCACGATTCAGACAGCGCCCTGGCCGCAGTGAAGGAGCGCAAGCCTTCGCTTGTCATTTTGGATATCTGGTTGATGGGAAGCCGCCTCGACGGCCTTGCCCTGCTCGATATCTTCCGTGAAACGGATCCTGAAATGCCGGTCGTGATCATCTCCGGTCACGGCAACATTGAAACAGCGGTCTCTGCCATCAAGCGCGGGGCCTACGATTACATCGAAAAGCCGTTCAAGGCAGACCGGCTGGTTCATATCGTCGAGCGCGCCCTGGAAGCTTCCAGCCTGAAACGTGAAATCCGCGATCTGAAGCAGCGCAGCGGCGAAACCAGCGAAATCATTGGCAACTCCTCGGCAGCTCACAACCTTCGGCAAACCATCCAGAAGATTGCGGGAACGAACAGTCGTATCCTGATCGTCGGTCCTTCCGGTGCAGGCAAGGAGCGTGCTGCCCGGATGATCCACGATATGTCGCCGCGTGCCAAAAGCCCGTTCGTTGTGCTGAACGCTGCAACCATCACGCCGTCGCGGATGGAAGAAGAACTCTTCGGCATCGAGGATGAAAACGGCAATCTGCGCAAGATTGGTGCGCTGGAAGAAGCCCATGGCGGTACGCTTTACCTCGACGAAGTCGCCGACATGCCGGCCGAAACCCAAGGGAAAATCCTGCGGGTTCTCGTAGAGCAGAGCTTCGCCCGTGTTGGCGGCACCCAGAAGGTTCAGGTCGACATTCGCATCCTGTCCTCGACATCGAAAAACCTCGAAGAACACATTGCGTCGGGACTGTTCCGGCAGGATCTCTATCACCGTCTGAGCGTGGTTCCCCTGCGTGTGCCTGGTCTTGCAGAACGACGTGAGGATATTCCGGTATTGGTGCATCACTTCATGCACCAGATTTCCGGTGCTTCGGGCATTCCGCAAAGGCCTATCGGTGATGACGCCATGGCGGTTCTGCAAACGCATGACTGGCCGGGCAACGTGCGTCAGCTACGCAACAACGTCGAACGCCTGATGATTCTGAGCCGCGGCGATCCGGACAGCACCATCACCGCGGATTTGCTGCCAGCGGAAATCGGAGAAACTCTGCCGAGCCTGCCCACGTCAGGTACGGGGGAACACCTGATGTCCGTTCCACTGCGCGAGGCCCGGGAGATCTTCGAGCGTGAATATCTTCAGGCTCAAATCAAGAGATTTGACGGGAACATCTCGCGGACTGCCGAATTTGTCGGTATGGAACGGTCTGCGCTTCACCGGAAGCTGAAAACCCTGGGCATGACCTGAGGCACTTCGGGAAGCGATAGGTAACGGCAAGGCGGGAAAGGGATCTTTCCATGAAAATCGTGATTTGCGGCGCGGGGCAGGTGGGCTACGGCATTGCCGAGCGTCTTGCTGCGGAACAGAACGACGTGTCCGTGATCGATTCTTCTCCCCAACTGATCAACGCCATTGGCGATCAGTTGGACGTGCGTGGCTTTGTCGGGCATGGCGCGCACCCGGACGTTCTTGCACAGGCCGGGGCCGAAGAGGCCGACATGATTGTTGCCGTCACGCTTTATGACGAGGTCAACATGGTGGCCTGTCAGGTGGCGCATTCGCTCTTCAACGTTCCCACGAAGGTCGCCCGTATCCGGGCGCAATCCTATTTGCAGGGGCGCTGGCGCAATCTGTTTTCGCGCGATCACATGCCGATCGACGTGATCATCTCGCCAGAAATCGAAGTTGGCGAGATGGTACTGCGCCGTCTGGCGCTTCCAGGCGCTGTCGAGACTGTCCGGTTTGCCGACGACCAAGTTGTTGTCGTCGGGATCATGTGCGAGGAGGACTGCCCGGTGGTGGACACTCCCTTGCGCCAGCTTACCGAACTCTTCCCGGACCTTGGGGCCGTTGTCGTCGGCCTTTATCGCAACAACAGGCTGTTTGTCCCCAAGAGCAGTGATTCCATTCTGACGGGTGATCTTGCCTATGTGGTTGCCCGCCGCGACCAGGTTCGTAGAACGCTGAGCATTTTCGGCCACGAGGAACCGGAAGCGGCCCGTGTCGTGATTTGTGGTGGTGGCAACATCGGGCTCTATGTCGCCAAGGCACTTGAACAGCGTCAGTCCGGAACGAAGATCAAGCTTATCGAAGCTTCCCGTGAGCGGGCGATGGCTGTTGCCGATGAGTTGAAGCGATCGGTCATCCTGCATGGCAGCGCACTGGATCAGACGATCCTGAATGAAGCCGATGCCGGCGATGCCGATACCATGGTGGCTCTCACCAACGAGGATGAAGTCAACATTCTGTCTTCCGTCATGGCGAAGAAGCTTGGCTGCAAACGCTCCTTGTCGCTGTTGAACAATCCGAGTTACCCGGCTTTTGCCAATGCGCTGGGGATTGATGCGTTTATCAACCCGCGCGCCGTAACCATCTCTCGCATTCTCCAGCACGTGCGACGTGGTCGTATCCGCGGCGTTCATTCGCTTCAGAACGGGGCTGCGGAAATTGTCGAGGCGGAAGCGCTGGATACGTCGCCGCTGGTCGGCAAGCCGCTTAGGGTTATCGATCTGCCGTCCGGTATCCGCATTGGTGCGGTTTTCCGCGGCGGCGAGGTGCTTACGCCTAATGGTGACCTGCAGATTCAGGCGCAAGACCGTATCGTGATCTTCGCGGTTGCGAACCGCGTGCGCCAGGTAGAACAGATGTTCCGCGTCAGCCTTGACTTCTTTTAAGGCTGAGTGGCTTCTTTCTGGCCTTGCTTTTGTCTGACCGAAAGGTCAAAACTTTCAAAAATACCAATCGGTTCGTTTCGAACCGTCCTGTTCTGGAGGAACCATGAGCCGGATTGCCTATGTCAACGGCCAGTATGTGCGTCATGCCGATGCTGCGGTGCATGTTGAAGACCGCGGTTATCAGTTTGCCGATGGCGTTTATGAAGTCTGTGAAGTCTGGCAGGGCAAGATTGTCGACGTTCCGCGCCATCTGGACCGCCTGGGTCGGTCCTTGAGTGAGCTGCGCATAGACTGGCCAATGGCTCGCAACGCCGTGGAATTCGTGCTGCATCAGGTAGTCCGTCGGAATCTGGTTCGCAACGGACTGGTTTATATTCAGGTGACGCGCGGTGTTTCCAAGCGAGATCACTTCTTCCCGCCGGCGCATGTTGCGCCGTCGATCGTGGTGACCGCCCGTTCGTCCAGCCCGACTGCTGCCAAGGCACAGGCCGAACAGGGGATCTCGGTGTTCAGTTATCCGGAAAACCGTTGGCCGCGCGTCGATATCAAGACCGTAGCGCTATTGCCGAACGTGCTGGCGAAACAGAACGCCAAGGAACAGGGCGGCAAGGAAGCCTGGTATGTGGATGCCGACGGCAATGTCACCGAAGGCGGATCGACCAACGCCTGGATCGTTACCAAGGAAGGCGTTTTGGTCACCCGGCCGGCCGAGAGCGGGATCCTGCGCGGTATCACGCGCGCCGTGGTTCTCGATCTCGTCCAAAAGGAAGGGCTGACGTTTGAGGAAAGACCGTTTAGCCTTGAGGAAGCTTTCGATGCGAAGGAAGCATTTGTCACGGCAGCGACGACTGTCGTGATGCCTGTGACACGTTTGGACGGCAGGATTATCGGAAACGGTCATCCTGGATCGGTGGCAACCCGATTGCGCGAATTGTTCCATACTGCTACTGATTTGCAGGCGGTATGATTCGATTGGCCTTATTGGGTCGAAAGTACGAAACTATTTTAGACCGAGGCAGACGGTCTTGACTGGTGGGCTATACGAAAAGCGGGCGGTGCGTCAAACATTAGTCATTGATACTGAACGGCTTTTGACGGTAGGCTGCTGAAACGCCGGATGCTCGGCCGCATCCGGGGCAAATAGGATAAAAAGACTGATGGCTGAGCGCGCACAAAATCTCCAAGACACTTTTCTTAATCACGTTCGCAAGCAAAAAACTCCTCTGACGATTTTTCTGATCAACGGTGTGAAATTGCAGGGTGTCGTGACATGGTTCGACAACTTCTGCGTTCTGCTGCGTCGTGATGGGCATTCCCAGCTGGTTTACAAACACGCGATTTCCACAATTATGCCAAACGGACCTGTTCAACTGTTCGATCAGGCTGAGGAAAACGCTGAAAAGGCAAGCTGATTGAAACCGAAGTCTCGCGCAGACGATTTTTCTAAATCCAACGGTTCCGAGGAACCTGGCCAGAAATCTCTAAGGTTGAAAGATACTGGGGTGGACCATCTGCCCCAGCCCTTCCGTGCGATGATTCTGGAGCCGGTTCTGCAGTTGCGTGGCGAAACTGCGCAGGCAGAACTTCGCGGCAATCGCAGCCCGGAGGCGCGGCTGGAAGAAGCCCTCGGCCTGAGTGCTGCCATCAATCTCAATATCGCGCATTCCGGCGTTGTCCGGGTCAACAATCCCAAACCCGCAACCCTGTTTGGAGATGGCAAGGTTGCCGAGCTTGCCGGGATCGTTGCAAGCGAGGACCTGGATCTTGTTGTCATAGATCATCCGCTCACCCCGGTTCAGCAGCGCAACCTTGAACGCCGGCTGAAGACCAAGGTCATCGATCGCACAGGTCTTATCCTGGAGATCTTCGGCGACAGGGCCCGCACCAAGGAAGGTCGGCTTCAGGTCGATCTGGCGCATCTGACCTGGCAGAAGAGCCGTCTCGTCCGCTCCTGGACCCACCTCGAACGCCAGCGCGGCGGTGCAGGTTTCATGGGCGGTCCGGGTGAAACCCAGATCGAGGCCGACCGGCGCCAGATTCAGGACCGGATCATTGCGCTGCAGAAACAGCTGGAACAGGTTCGCCGGACGCGTGACCTGCACCGCAAGAAACGCAAGAAAATCCCGCAGCCGGTTGTTGCGCTGGTCGGTTATACCAATGCCGGTAAATCGACGCTTTTCAATCGGATGACCGAATCTGACGTTTTTGCCAAGGATCTTCTGTTCGCCACGCTCGATCCGACCTTGCGCAAGGTAGCCTTGCCGCATGGCAAGGAAGTCATCCTGTCGGATACGGTTGGGTTCATCTCCGATCTTCCGACCCATCTGGTCGCCGCATTCCGGGCGACGCTGGAAGAGGTGCTTGAAGCGGATCTCATTCTGCATGTGCGGGACATTTCGCATCCGGACACCGAAGCGCAGGCAGAAGACGTCAAGAAGACGCTGACTGATCTTGGTGTTGACGCGTTGACAGGCGCGCCGATCATCGAAGTCTGGAACAAGATCGACTGCCTTGATCCGGCTTACCGCGAAAAGTTGCTGGAAGATGCCGGTGAAGAGGGTCCGATTGCCCTTTCCGCGCTGACCGGCGAAGGGATCGAGCAGCTTTATGCCCGTGTCGATGCTTTCATGGCGCAGCACGACGACATCCTGACTGTGAAGATCCCCGTTGCCGATGGCGCTCTGCTGGCGAAACTTTATCAGATGGCAGAGGTGCTGGAACGCACCGATGCCGAAGATTTCGTAACGGCGGAAGTGCGCGTTTCCGACAAGCAACGTGGCCCGTTTCGCGAGCTTTATGCCGCTTATCTTTAGCTAGTCGGATAGAAAGCCGGAACGAGCCGAGCAGGGGGAACTATTTGTTCTTCGCGGCCTGCCAGGCAGCTTCCATCTCATCCAGCGTCATCGCTTCAAGTGTCGTGTCCGTTTTCACTGCATGAGCTTCAATGGCTGCAAAACGCTTGCGGAACTTCCGGTTTGTGCGCCTGAGAGATTCTTCCGGATCGATGTCCAGATGCCGGGCGAGGTTTGCAAGCGCGAACAACGTGTCGCCGAGTTCGTCGGAGATCCGGTCTTTGTCCGGAACGGTTTTGGCAAGTTCTTCGTCGAGTTCGTGGGTTTCTTCTCTGATCTTGTCCAGAACCAGTCTGGCATCGTTCCAGTCAAAACCAACCCTTGAAGCCCGTCGCTGCAGCTTGTCGGCTTCCTGAAGGGCCGGGAAGGCGGTCGGGACGTCGTCGAGAAAGCCCTTTTGCGCTTCTTCCATGCCGAGCGCTTCCCTGGCGGACCTCTTTTCCGCTCGTTCTTCAGCCTTGATCCGTTCCCAGATACCTTTGACCAGCTCCGGTTTTTCTCCGTTTTCGTCACCGAAAACATGGGGGTGCCTGCGGATCAGTTTTTTTGTGATGGCTTCGACCACATCGCCAAAGTCGAAGTGGTCGTCTTCTTCAGCCATGCGTGCATGGTAGACGACCTGAAGCAACAGATCGCCGAGTTCCTCGCGCAGTTCCACCAGATCGTTCTTGGCAATGGCATCCGCGACTTCGTAGGCCTCTTCCAGCGTATAGGGCGCGATGGTCGCGAACGTCTGTTCCAGATCCCAGGGACAACCGGTCACAGGTGTTCTGAGCGCTGCCATGATTTCGATAAGGCGGGAAATGTCGCGGCTGGGAGTCATGGAACGGAAACATCCTGTCTGCTTGTCATCCGGATGATGCCTTTTGGCATATCCGGGATGACAAGTGGAGAGGCAAATCACCCCCTGACGGACGGATGCCAGAAGGTGACGGCGCGTTCCAGGAGCGCGACGAGGCCGTAGAACAGCGATCCGGCGAGGGCGGCAACGGCGATTTCTGCCCAGACCATGTCAACGTTCATGCGGCCGACCTCCGTTGAGATGCGGAAACCCATGCCGACGATTGGTGTGCCGAAGAATTCAGCGACAATGGCACCGATCAGGGCGAGCGTCGAATTGATCTTCAGCGCATTGAAGATGAAGGGCATGGCCATGGGCAGGCGCAGCTTGAAAAGCGTCTGCCAGTAGTTGGAGGCATAGGTGCGCATCAGGTCGCGTTGCATGGCATCAGACGCGGCAAGGCCGGATACCGTGTTCACCAGCATAGGGAAGAAGGTCATGATGATCACGACCGCTGCCTTGGACGGCCAGTCGAAGCCGAACCACATCACCATGATGGGGGCGACACCGATGATCGGCAGTGCAGATACCAGATTGCCGATCGGCAGCAGCCCGCGGCGCAGGAACGGCACCCGGTCCACCAGAATTGCAGTGATGAACGCCGAACCACAACCGATGGCGTAACCGGCCAGAACGGCTTTCAAGAAAGTCTGGCGAAAGTCAGCCCACAACGTTGGCCCGGAATTGGTCAGGCGAACCCAGATTTCGGAAGGGGCTGGCAACAGAACCTTCGGAACGCCCGCGCCAGTGACCACGATTTGCCACAGTACAAGAAGGGTAATGCCAAAGAGTGCCGGAATGGCGAGGTTGATGAGCCGGGCTGCAAGCGGCGACAGGTTTCGCCATGTGGCAAGACGCTCAACGAAGAGCCAGGCCGCTGCCCAGGTTGCTGCTACCAGTGCCCAGAAACCGAGCGTGGCCTGCCCGACATGGTGCGAGGAGGTTGAGATCAGCAGCCAGGCAGCAATGGCGGTAATGATGCCGAGGACAACGTCTCCAAAGGGGTTGCGCATGAAGCCAAGTTCGTAGCGTACACCGGCGACTGCCAGGATGACCAGGCAAAGGGCAAGACGCGGAACATCCATGATGCCGTAGTCCGGTCCGAAGATCGGACTGAACAGGCCAACTACCACCATGGCTACGATGAACCAGGCCAACAGCGCCGGCATATCGAGGCGGCTCTTTTTTGCGGTCATGGTGCTCATCCGGCCATCCCCATGCGTTTCAGCGTGCGCTTCTCGATCATGCCTATCAGGGCAACCAGAGACCCTGCCAAAAAGGCGGCCATCAGAAGTGCCGACCAGATTTGGACAGTCTGGCCGTAGTAGGAGCCGGCAAGCAAACGCGCGCCGAGACCGGCCACGGCACCTGTCGGCAGTTCACCGACGATCGCTCCGACGAGAGAGGCAGCCATGCCGATTTTCATCGAAGTGAAAAGGTAGGGCACTGCATAGGGCAGGCGCAGTTTCCAGAAAGCCTGGAAGCGCGTCGCCGAATAGGTGTGCATCAGGTCCATGTGAATGACTTCAGGTGATCTCAGCCCCTTCACCATGCCGACCGTGACCGGGAAGAAGGACAGGTAGGTGGAGATCATGGCTTTGGGCAGCAAACCTGAGATCCCGACGGCGTTGAGAACGACGATGATCATCGGCGCGATGGCCAGAATGGGAATGGTTTGCGAAGAAATGACCCACGGCATCAATGATTTGTCGAGAACACGCGAATGAACGATGCCAATTGCCAGAAGAATGCCGAGTGTCGTGCCGATCAGAAACCCGAGAAGCGTCGAAGAGAGTGTGATGCCCGTATGATAGACCAGCGATCGCTTGGAGGTGATCTTCTTGTTTACAGTCGTGTCCCAGATTTCCACAATCACCTGGTGCGGCGCAGGCAGGACCGGGCGCTCCTGGTAAAGCGTATCGGTGACCAGTTGAGAGAACCCGACATCATTTTGTCCGGCGCGCTCATACATGTCTTGCTGGAATGGGGTGTTGAGTGCGACTGCGGCGACATACCAGAGCGCTATGATCGCCAATACGACGACGGTGACCGGACCGACCGTTCCAGACATCAGACCGGCAAATGGGTTCGTGCTACGGGTCTGCGAAAGAGAGGCGTCAGTCATGTATCCGCGCCTTTCCTGCAATCGCAAAAATGCGCTGCCAAACCCTGGTTGCAACACCATCAAGGGCCTGGATTTCCACGGCAGGGTCGACTTCAACAAATGTCGCAGGTCGATGCGATTTAGTCTTCATAGGAGTGTCCTGCCTTCAAGCCATCCCGTACCCGGTGGGCGATTTTCAGGAACTCCGGTGTCTCGCGAATATCGAGACTGCGATCGCGTGGCAGATCGCTTTCGATCACGTCGTAGATACGGCCCGGGCGAGGGCACAGTACGACGATCTTGGTCGACAGGAACACCGCTTCCGGGATCGAGTGAGTTACGAAGACAACGGTCTTGTTGGTCTTGGCCCAAAGCTGCAGCAATTGTTCGTTGAGATGGTCGCGGACGATTTCGTCGAGCGCACCGAAGGGTTCGTCCATCAGGAGCAGATCCGGCTCGACGGCGAGGGCGCGGGCGATCGACGCGCGCTGCTGCATGCCGCCTGAAAGCTGCCAGGGATACTTCTTTTCGAAGCCGGTGAGGTTCACCAGCTCCATGTTTCGGGAAATCCGCTGTTGCTGCTCGGCCTTTGAAAGCCCCATGATCTCAAGAGGCAATGCCACGTTCTTGGCAATCGTTCGCCAGGGATAAAGGGCGGCAGCCTGAAAGACATAGCCATAGGCCCGATTGAGACGTGCTTGTTCCGGAGAGACACCATTGACCGTGATGGACCCCGCGGTCGGCTTTTCAAGATCGGCGATAACCCTGAGCAATGTGGTCTTGCCGCAACCCGACGGACCGATGAAAGAAACGAAGTCTCCCTCTTCGATCTTCAGATCGATGTCTGAAAGCGCGTGAACCGGGCCGTCGTTCGTCTCGAATGTCAGCGAGAGGTTCTCGATATCGATCACCCGGTTCGGGCTGGCGCTTTGTTTGTTTTCCACCATTTCGGTGTCCTTTGCGCTGGCAAGTGCAGTCATCAAGTTCCTCGCGGCACGAGTCGGGTCCGGATTGACGTATTCGTTTCTTGAAGGCCCCGCCTGTTTGAAAGGCGGGGCCGGATTGGATCAGACGCCGCTGGCAGGAATGCCGGTGCGTTCCACCTTACGCGGTGCCGTCAGTTCCTTCCACGTGCTTAGCGCCTTGTTGACGGCCTGATACGGCTTGCGGGCGACAAATTCACCATGGCCCTGGCTGTGGTTGACGGTGCCGTCTTCCACCGCGACGCGGCCACGGGTGAGTGTGTAGCGCGGCAGCCCCTTGACGGCCTTGCCTTCGAATACGTTGTAATCGATGGCGGACTGTTGGCTGGAGGCGGAAATGGTTTTCGATTTTTCCGGATCCCAGACGACAAGATCGGCATCAGCGCCAACCAAAATTGCTCCTTTTTTCGGATAGATATTCAAAATCTTTGCAATATTGGTTGAAGTGACTGCGACGAATTCATTGGGTGTCAGGCGACCTGTATTCACGCCATATGTCCACAACATCGGCATGCGGTCTTCAAGACCACCGGTGCCGTTCGGGATTTTGGTGAAATCGCCGACACCGGTGCGCTTCTGATCGGTGGAAAATGCGCAATGGTCGGTCGCAACCACCTGCAAGGAGCCGGACGCGAGACCTGCCCAGAGGCTGTCCTGGTGTTTCTTGTCGCGGAACGGAGGCGACATGACCCGGCGTGCGGCGTGGTCCCAGTCGGCGTGCTTGTATTCGCTGTCATCCAGCGTCAGATGCTGGATGAGCGGTTCGCCATAGGCACGGATGCCGTTCTGGCGAGCCCGGCGAATGGCCTCATGCGCCTGTTCCGAAGACGTGTGAACGATATAGACCGGTACACCAGCCATATCCGCGATCATGATGGCGCGGTTGGTTGCCTCGCCTTCCACTTCCGGCGGGCGGGAAAAGGCATGTGCTTCGGGGCCATTGTTGCCTTCCGCCAGCAGCTTTTGCTGCAAGGTGGCGACGACATCGCCGTTTTCCGCGTGCACGAGAGGAAGGGCGCCAAGCTCGGCGCAGCGTGAGAACGAGGCGAACATCTCGTCGTCATTCACCATCAGGGCGCCCTTGTAGGCCATGAAGTGCTTGAACGTGTTGATGCCCTTCTGCTGGACGACGGTCTGCATGTCGTTGAAGACCTGTTCGCCCCACCAGGTGATCGCCATGTGAAAGGAATAGTCGCAATGGGCCATCGATGACTTGTTGTCCCACATCTGCAGGGCTTCCAGCAGCGACTGGCCAGGTGAGGGCAGGGCGAAATCAACGACCATGGTCGTGCCACCGGCCAACGCTGCGCGTGTGCCGCTGTCGAAGTTGTCTGAAGAGAATGTGCCCATGAACGGCATTTCGAGGTGGGTGTGCGGATCGATGCCACCCGGCATGATGTAACAGCCGGTCGCATCCAGGGTTTCGTCACCGGACAGGTTGGGGCCGATTTCGACAATGCGGCCACCTTCGATTTTCACATCGGCTTCGTAGGAAAGATCGGCAGTTACAACCGTACCGCCCTTGATCACTTTGCTGGCCATTTGTGTTCCCCTTCTCGTTTGTTCACTCGTCCGGTGTGTTGCGCCGGAAATTTCCTTCGTCAGCCTGCCTCATGGACAGGTTTGTACCGGTGACGTCAGATCCCGGTCTTTCAGGATCATCGCGATGTTCTGCCGCGCTGCGACTTCGCAGGCTTCTTGAAAGTCTATCGGCCGGTCCGTGTATTCTGCATCGAAGATCGGCTTGCCTGCCCGGACATAGGCGTTGACGTCGTCGCACCATTTGTCCTGAAAACAGCTTTCGGCGATCAGGAAGTCCATGTGGCCGATCAAATCGGCAGTCAGGTCGGGCACATTCTTCTGCCCGATGCCGAGATCGAGAGAATGAGCAATGGCGGCCAGTCTGGCGACATAGGCAACAACGTCGTCTGCGGTGATCGGAAACCCGCTGTCGTTGTCATGAACGTCCATGTTGTCAGGTTCAATCGCGTCGAAACCCTCGTTCCTGCAGGCTTCGAAGCGGGATTTCATGATCGGAAGCAGGACATCAAGACGGCGGATATCGAGAAAACGCTCGTCCGGCCAGTCTTCATAGGTTTTGCCGAGCACGTCATCCGGAAATACCTTGAAATCCTCGGAGGTATTTTCTAGGGTTCCGATGCTGACATAGCAAATGGTGCGGACACCTTTTTGCCTGAGAGCTGCCAGGTCATCCGGCGTCACAAGGTCTGGGTGCAGATCCAGAACCCTGACTTTCCTGTCGAGATCGACCGGCTCAGTGAGCTGCCAGTCCCAGCTGTCTCCAACGGAAAAGGCAAAGGCAGGTGCTGCGGCCCAAAAATGGGCGCAGACCATTGCCAATGCCTTTCCGTTAAAAGTCATGTTCCTCTCATTTCCCTGTAACGGGCCTCGGTTCAGGTCCGGGGCAGCCAGGTGTTCGCTCAATCCGGTCGCTGGCGCGACAGGTTGGCCGATGTTTGTGCTATTCCACGATCCCCGCTGTTTCGACCACTGCGTGGAACAAGACATCAGCACCCGCTTTCGCCCAATCCTTGGAGATCTCTTCTGCCTCGTTGTGCGACAGACCGTCGACGCAGGGGCACATAATCATCGCAGTCGGCGCGACCTTGTTGATCCAGCAGGCATCGTGACCGGCGCCGGAGATGATGTTTTGATGGGAATATCCAAGACGCTCGGCAGCGTTGCGAACCGCCTCGACGCATCCCTTGTCGAATTCTACCGGGTCGAAACCGCCGACTTTTTCAAATTCGACGTCCAGTCCCATGTCATCGCAGATCTTCTTGGCGCCTGTCTTCAGCCGATCTTCCATATCCTTGATGACGGCGAGATCCGGAGAGCGGAAATCGATCGTGAAGACAGCCTTGCCGGGGATCACGTTTCGTGAATTCGGGAAAACCTCGATGTGGCCGGCAGCTCCCACCGCATGTGGAGCATGCGACCAGGCGATTTCATCAACCAGTTCAAGAATGCGGGCCATGCCGAGGCCGGCGTTCTTGCGCATGGGCATCGGCGTGGAGCCCGTGTGGCTGTCCTTGCCGGTTACCGTCACTTGCGTCCAGGAAAGGCCCTGGCCGTGGGTCACGACACCAATATCCTTGCCCTCGGCTTCGAGGATCGGACCCTGTTCGATGTGGAGTTCGAACATTGCGTGCATCTTGGTCTTGCGCGCACCGACTTCTTCATCGCCAACCCAGCCGATGCGCTTCAACTCGTCGCCGAACTTCAAGCCTTCGTGGTCGGCCCGGTCATACGCCCAGTCCTGTGTATGAACACCTGCAAAGACGCCTGACGCAAGCATTGCCGGTGCAAAGCGAGTGCCTTCCTCGTTGGTCCAGTTGGTGACCACGATCGGGTGCTTGGTCTTGATGCCGAGATCGTTCATGGTTCGGATGACTTCCAGTCCTCCGAGTACACCCAGAACGCCGTCATACTTGCCGCCGGTCGGCTGAGTATCGAGGTGCGAGCCGACATAGACGGGCAGGGCGTCCGGGTCTGTTCCCGGCCGCGTCATGAACATGTTGCCCATGGTGTCGACCGCCATGGTCATGCCGGCTTCCTCGCACCATTTCTGGAACAGCTTGCGGCCCTCGGCGTCGGCATCGGTCAGCGTCTGGCGATTGTTGCCACCGGCAACACCCGGACCGACCTTTGCCATCTCCATCAGACTGTCCCAGAGGCGTTCTGCGTTGATCCTCAGGTTTTCGCCGGGGGCTGCCATGCTTGTGTCTCCTAAAACGTGTCTTTGTCTCTGGTCTTGCCGGATATCAGTCGATCGCGTTCAGCACGCTGCGCAGCTTGCCGAACAACTCGTCGATCTGTTCCTTTGAAATGATCAGGGGTGGGGACAGCGCGATGATATCGCCTGTCGTGCGGATCAGCAGCCCGTCGTCGTAGGCCTTCAGGAACGCCGAGAACGCCCGTTTCGTCGGTTCCCCTGCAATTGGCGTCAGTTCGATTGCGCCAATCAGACCGAGGTTGCGAATGTCGATGACATTCGGGCAATCCTTGAGTGAATGCAGACCGTCTTCCCAATATTGGGCAAGGTCAGCCGCACGTGTCAGCAGGCCTTCTTCGTCGTAGGTGTCGAGTGTTGCAAGAGCGGCTGCGCAGGCGAGCGGATGCGCGGAATAGGTATAACCGTGGAACAGCTCGATCATGTGTTCCGGGCCAGTCATGAACGTATGATAGATGTCGGACGTACAGAACACCGCCCCCATCGGGACGACGCCGGACGTCAGGCCCTTCGCTGTTGTGACAAGATCCGGCGTTACACCGAAGAAGTCAGTCGCAAACGGTGACCCCAGACGACCGAAACCGGTGATAACTTCGTCGAAAATCAGCAAAATGCCATGCTGAGAGCAGATTTCGCGCAGGCGCTCCAGATATCCCTTGGGCGGGATCAGAACGCCGGTCGATCCGGCGACCGGTTCAACGATGACAGCTGCGATGGTCGATGGATCATGAAGCTGAATGATACGGATCAGCTCTTCGGCATATTCAGCGCCGTTTTCCGGCATGCCGCGGGAGAATGCATTGCGCTCGGGATCGTGCGTATGGCGCATGTGGTCGACGCCGGTGAGCATCGTGCCGAAGGTCTTGCGGTTGGAGACGATGCCGCCAACCGATATGCCGCCAAAGCCGACACCGTGGTAGCCACGTTCACGGCCAATCAAACGGGTGCGAGTGCCCTGACCGATCGCGCGCTGATAGGCGAGCGCGATCTTCAGTGCGGTATCCACGCTTTCAGATCCGGAATTGGTGAAAAAGACATGGTCCAGCGGGGAGGGCATCATGGCCGCGAGGCGCGCAGCAAGTTCAAATGCCTTGGGATGGCCCATCTGGAAGGCGGGCGCATAGTCCAGCTCGGCAATCTGCTTCTGGACCGCTTCAACGACCTTGGGACGGGAGTGACCGGCGTTGCAGCACCAGAGGCCGGCCGTGCCGTCGAGAACCTGTCGGCCGTCGGCGGTGGTGTAATGCATGTCCTTGGCCGACACGAACATGCGTGGGGCCTGCTTGAATTGCCGATTGGCCGTGAACGGCATCCAGAAAGCTTCGAGATTGTTGGTGGCAGCCTGGCTCGATGCTGACATACGTCCTCCTTGCGACCCTTCGTGCTTGAAGCGGCCGACTGTTGCTGATTTGTGATGGAAGGAATAGCACGCGCACTGCGTCAACGGCAGTGCCGACTGCGCTGGTCCTCTCCCCACACTGTTCCCTGGCGTTCCGGATGGGCTTTTGCCTCTTTCCCGTTCGCCTAAATCCTCTGTCTGGCCTTGCAGCCGCCCCGGTTTGCCGGGATTTCCGAACTGGCCGATGGCTGCCGTTTGTTCAAGACATCCCCATTGCGAGGGACGGATCAATCGACTAGCCTTCTGACCATCTGGTCAATTTACCCTAGGAGGGATTTGACCAAATGGTCAAGATGCAAATCCGGTCGTCATGACTAATTTCTGGTCATTCTCTCCGGTGCTGAACTTGCCAGTTGTGAAATCGGTGTTTTTTCCGGAAAAATGCCGTGTGAATTGGGTGTAGGGTTGGGACCCTTCGCGGCAGAAAGCGGAACGGTAGATGGCAGATTTGGGCGAGCAGACGCAGGCATCCTTTAAATCAGGCGGGCTTAGCCGGATCCAGGAAAAGAACCGGTCCCTGATTCTGGAGGCGGCGCTTGGCGAGTTTTCCATGAAGGGATTTTCCGGCGCGACAGTTGAGCGGATCGCTGCAGATGCGGGAATGTCGAAGTCCAACCTGCTCTATTATTTCTCCTCCAAGGAGGCGATCTATAGCGCGACGCTGGCCCATATTCTGGAGGTATGGCTTGCCCCTTTGAAAACGCTCAATCCGGATGGGGAGCCGGCGCAGGAACTGGCTGCCTATATTCGCCAGAAGATCGAAATGTCTGCCAGGTTTCCGGAAGCCTCAAAGCTGTTTGCCAACGAAGTGATGCAGGGCGCGCCACAGATATTGCCGATCCTGCAAACGGATCTGAAGCGTTTGGTGGCCGAAAAAAGTCAGGTGATCGAAGACTGGATAGCGGCAGGCAAGATGCGAAGTGTCGATCCTGTCCATCTCATCTTCACGATTTGGGCAACCACCCAGCATTACGCGGACTTTTCGGTGCAGATCAAGGCGTTGACCGGGAAGGACCTTTCCGACGCCGCCTTCCAGGCCGAAACGGAAGCCGCGGTGACGTCGCTTATCTTGAACGGTGTCGGCCTGAAGTTGCCGACCGAGAGCGATCAGGCGGTATGAGCGGCGAGACGGACGATCCCTTTGCTGCTTCAAAGATTGCGGTGACCGGACGGCTGTTCATCCTCAAGGAGGATCTCACAGAAGATTTCATTCGCGCCTCCGGGCCTGGCGGGCAGAACGTCAACAAGGTCTCAACGGCAGTTCAACTTCGGTTCGACCTTGCCGGCAATGAAACACTTCCCGAAGACGTCAAGACGCGAGCGGCGAGGCTTGCAGGCAGCCGGCTGACACTGGGCGGCGAGATCGTCTTGCAGGCGGATCGGTTCCGGACCCGCGAACGGAATCGGGAAGACGCGTTGGAGCGTTTGCTGGACTTGCTGCGAAAAGCTACGGAAAAGCCGAAACCCCGCAAGGCCACGAAACCGACCCTCGGATCCAAGAAGCGTCGTCTCGACGCCAAGAAACAACGTGGTCAGATCAAGAAAATGCGCGGCCGTTCAAGTGGTTACGACGGTTAGCGGACGTAGAGCATGGCGTCGATTACATGACCGTGCCGTACATGCGTGCAGCAACCCTAGATATATTTACCTATAGTTCACGTTAAACAAGATTCAAGAAGATGTCGCTAGTGTGGTGCGGGAAAACACCTACCTAAAGGCGATTTCTTATGACGTTGTTATTGCCGCAAAGTGACTGGCGAGAAATCGTCGACGCATTTAGTCGTTCTCAAGCGATCATACAATTCAAACCCGATGGCACAATTTTGGAAGCGAACGAGAATTTTCTCAGGACCTTCGGGTATTCACTGGATGAAATAAAAGGACTACATCACAGGATGTTCGTCGATCCGGACTATGCGAAGTCGTCCGATTATGAACGTCTTTGGATCGCTCTGGCGAAGGGAGAGTTCCAGTCTGCTGAATTTGCCCGGATTGCCAAGGGAGGCAAGGAAGTCTGGATCCAGGCAACCTACAATCCGGTCATCAGCAGGTCGGGGACCGTTCGTAAGATCGTCAAGATCGCGACCGATATTACCGAGAAGAAACGAAAGGCGCTTGAAGCCCAGGGGCAGATAGATGCAATCAACCGGTCGCAAGCCGTTATTCAATTTGATCTGGACGGCACGATCCTCGATGCGAATCCGAATTTCCTGAAGTCGCTCGGTTACGAACTTTCGGAAGTGAAGGGCAAGCACCACAGCCTGTTTTTGGATCCGGAAGATCGAAACAAGCCAGAATACAAGGCTTTCTGGCGCAAGCTTGGAGAAGGGGCTTACCAGAGCGGCGAGTTCAGACGCCGGCACAAGGACGGTAGGGATATCTGGATCCTGGCTTCCTATAACCCGATCCTAGATGCCGCCGGACACCCGTTCAAGGTCGTGAAATTCGCGACCGACGTAACCTCCGAAAAGCTTCGAAACGCCGAATATGAAGGTCAGATCGCAGCAATCAGCCGTAGCCAGGCGATGATTTCCTTCACCAGGGAAGGGATCATTCTCGACGCGAACGAGAACTTCCTGCGTACGACCGGGTATTCTGCCGCTGAGGTGGTCGGTAAACATCACCGCATGTTTGTGTCACCCGATTACGCACAGAGCAAGGAATATGCCTCGTTCTGGAAGGAACTGGGGGACGGGAAACATACGTCGGCCATCTATCAGCGCTACGGCAAGAGTGGCGATCCAATCTGGCTGCAGGCGACCTACAATCCGATCTTCGACGCGTCCGGTCGGCTCATCAAGATTACCAAGTTTGCCACCGACGTTACGCAGAACATGAAGTCACGACAGACAGCCATTGCGGCCGCCGAGGAGACACTTGGGACTGTTGAGCAGACAGTTGCTTCTGCCAGGGAAATTACCGGCTCTGCACAAGATGTGTCGCGTGGAATGGACGAGGCGCAGCGCGCGGTCGATGACATGCAAACCCGCTCCGAAGCAGCCGGAAGGTCCACCGAAACTCTCCGCAATGCTGCGGCTTCCATGGACGATGTCGTGCAGCTGATTTCGAAAGTTGCGGATCAGATCAACCTATTATCTCTCAACGCAACGATAGAGGCCGCCCGCGCAGGCGAGGCAGGACGGGGCTTTGCTGTTGTGGCGAACGAAGTCAAGGATCTCGCGAGCCAGACATCTCAGGCAACAACGCGCATTTTCGCCGAGATCGAGGAGATGCAGACCGTTGCGGGAGCTGTAGATGAAGCGCTGAAGGCCATCCAGTCGTCAATCACCGAAGTGCAGGAACTGGTTCAGGGAACATCAACTGCAGCAGAACAGCAATGCGCCGCAACTGACGAAATCAGCAGCAAGTTGATGCTCGCATCCGAAAATGTTGCGTCCGTCTGCAGCAATCTGGACAATTGGGTCGTCGGCATGGAAAACCGGCGGAAAAGCGAGCGAACCCGCGTTCATCAACATGCCGAAATCAGGTTTGGCGACAATGAGTACCTGCAGTGTTCGGTGAGGGACATTTCCGAAACCGGAGCACGGCTTCATCTGACAAATGCCGGAAATGTTCCGAGCCAGTTCACACTTCATTTCAACGATGGAAAGGCTGAAAGAAGTTGCCGCCTTGTGCGCAGGGATGGCGACAACATCGGCATAGAATTCGTGAAGAACGTTCTTGCGTTGAGCGCATGACGGCCAAGTTTCAAATATCCCGTTCTGCCCGAGTAATGCCGTGGGTGATCAGACGATCGATGATCTCCGGATAGCTGACGCCACTTGCAGCCATCGCTTTGGAATACATGCTGATATTCGTAAAGCCGGGGATGGTATTTAGTTCGTTCAGCAGGAAATTCATTTCCTGCGTCACAAAAAAATCGACGCGGGCCATGCCGTCGCACCCCAGGGCCCTGAACGCCCTTGCCGCCAGATCCTGCATCCGGCCTTCGACATCGTGCGGCAAATCTGCAGGTACCTTCAAGGCCGCGCCATCTTCGTCGACATATTTTGCGTCATAGGTGTAAAAGCCATGGCTTTCGGCAGGAACAATTTCGCCCGGCCTGGAGACGAACAGTGTGCCGTCGCTTTCCTCCAGAACCGCGAACTCGATTTCGCGACCAAGAACGAACTCTTCGGCAAGAAGCTTGTTGTCGTGCTTGAATCCTTCCTTCAACGCGGCCTCAAAATCGTCTGCCGTCTGAACCTTGCTGACACCGACCGAGGAACCCTGGCGGGCAGGTTTGATGAATACGGGCAAACCAAGTTCGCGCTTCAGGCGTTCGAAGTCCGGCACATCGTCCGGCCGAATTGTGAGTGATTTGGCCGTGGGGAGGCCGGCCTCGATGAGAAGCCGTTTTGCAAGATCCTTGTCGAGTGCATTTGCGGACCCTGCGATACCGCATCCAACGAGCGGAACCCGGGCGACTTCAGCAAGTCCCTGTACCGCACCATCTTCGCCATGGAGGCCATGAAGCACGGGAAAGACCGCGTCAAGCTTGGCAAAGTCACGAGGCAACCCGTTTTCATCCAGTGCAATCACTCGGCCACAGCCACCTGGAACCGGACAGATTTCAATGCCAGTTGTCGGCCGGCTCAAAAGTCCATTCTCAAAATTGCTCAGCAGCCATTGTCCTTCACGGGTGACGTAGACCGGAACCGCGTCATACTTGGAAGGATCGAGCGCGTTCATGACATTTGTGGCGGAAAGGACCGAGACTTCGTGTTCCGCAGATCGCCCGCCAAACAGGATGGCTACACGCAGTTTTTGAGAAAGATGGGCCAAAAAAGGTCTCCGATAGAATCGAATATGCAAATCAAAAGCTGCATCAGCGATAGCGCGATATTGTGGCTACGCAAAGTCTGGCTGGCGGCGTACTCGGGTCCAATTCACTGAGACCCGGTTTGGACGCACGATAAGACAGTGTTGTTAGCAAATGGCACCGTTTCGCCAGGACGAAGGAGAGGGGGCAGGGATGGTATCTAGAAACACCGGGCTGCCCGGAAAAACCGAACAGGCGCCTTACCTTGATGAACTGACCTTCATGGGGAGTATCAAGCCCCATTGTGTCGCCTGGGAGGTACCAAACACTTCAAAGCCTGCCTTCTCATACGCTGAAATGGCACGAGTGTTGTCCGGGTGGGGATCGGTCGCAACGACCGGGACGCCGGCCTCGAACAGTGCCTTCAGGTGCTGCGCGATAAACGCAGGGCCGTGCCCTTTACCTGTCATGTCTGCTTCGCCGATGTACTGATCGATGCCCCGAGATCCCTTGGGTAGCGAGAAAAAATGGTGATCTTCCCAGTCGTGAACGCTGTAGTCCTGCAAGTAGGCGAAGGGGCGCTGGGTTGTCTCAACAATCCAGCGCTTCACCCGAGTGTCTTTGAGTTTTTGCGCAGTAAAGGGCTCGGCCGTGTCCCACCACTTGCGGACATGCGGTCGCGACTGCCATTCCGCCAAGAGAGGTAGATCTGCCGGGGTCACTTCTCGAAAAGTGTAACGTTCGCTTGCTGACATATCAGAACAATATCATACAGACATAAGCACCGGCGTCAGGCGCGTCGATACTGTGTGCGGTTCAGACTAGCTGCGAGAAGTGCAGTGTTTTTCGGGGAATAATCTAGTAATAACAGTAGCTTATTAACTTGTGCGGGAAGGGGTGTCCAATCCGGATCTGTGATCTGCCGGAGATGAGAGGCATTGTTTGAGGCAGGTTTTGAACCGCCGCAAAGGCCATTTTCACTCGGCAACGACTTCTTTTCCGGGGGGGCATTTGGCTGGCATAAGATGCTGATTTGATTAGAGTTAATGGTAAGATCTTATTGGAAAAGCAACCGTGGACAATATGGAAATCGACCGAAACACAGTTGCGCTTCTCATACGCCAGCAGTTTCCACATCTTGACCATCTACCAATTGAACCGGTTTCCCAACAGGGCTGGGACAATGCCACCTTCAGGCTCGGTGATGCTCTTTCCGTGCGTCTGCCACGAAATGAATCCTATGCCGAAGCAGTGAAGAAAGAAGCGCGTGCGCTGACTGTCTTGGGTGAGCATCTGTCCGTTGAAGTGCCGAGTGTCGTCGCTGTCGGCCTGCCAAGCGATACATTTCCGCTACCGTGGTCGATAAGGCGTTGGGTCGAGGGAGATACACTTGAAAGCGCTGACGGTGTGAATCCGGAAACGTTCGCGGTTTCGCTTGGCAAAACCCTGTGCGATTTGAGAGCGATCGTTACGGATAGCGGGCTCCTTGCGGGGAAGCACTCATTCTATCGGGGTTGTCATCCCAGCGTTTACGGCGACGAAGTTCAAAAGAGTTTGGATATCCTCGGCAGCAAGGTGGACGCAATGCGGTGCCTTGAAGTCTGGCAGCGTGGCATGACGTCGGCCTGGACGGCCAGGCCCGTCTGGTACCACGGAGATGTAGCGGTCGGAAACATCATCGTCACCAAAAGCGTCGTCAAAGCTCTCATAGATTTCGGAACCTGCGGTATCGGTGATCCTGCCTGTGACTTCGTTATGGCCTGGACGTATTTCGATCCCGAAAGCCGGAAGATTTTCCGGGATGCGTGCGAGGTAGATGATCAGACCTGGCAACGGGCCAGAGCATGGGCGCTTTGGAAAGCTCTGGTTTGCAAGTCCGGTCTTTCAAGCCCGGACACCGATGGAACGCAAGCCAAAGCTCTGCAAGCTATCTGCAATGACGTCGACTAGCCGACACAGCCAAGGTCCAGCGCTTGAGCGATGGTGAGAAAGCCCGATAGGTGACATTTGTTGCTGGGAAGATGGAGGGGTCCCAATCCACATCACTAATTCGCATAATCAATATTATGGAACATTTATAGCAAGGCGTGATTGCCTCGCTTTGCCAATGCCTTAGTGATGGATACGTTTGGCGTTGCCAGTCAGTTTGTGTTGCTGAGCGTCATTCCGCGCCTCAGTCGTTCTGTCGTATAGATCAATCGCTGTCGTCCGCGTCGACCACCTTGCGAGAGATTTCAAAGGAAAAGCCCGCCCGGCACATTGCAGCCAGATCCTTGTCGCGCCGGTCATCTCGCGTTCGTGTGGTTCTGTATGGACCAAGCCGCCTGCGTCTTGCGAAGATCCGAGCGGCTTCCTCGTCGCTGCGTTCGTCTTGTGCCAGCACCGTGTGTATCGTTTCTCTGTCAACGCCTTTGGCAGCCAACTGAGCTTCGATTTTTCGCGTTGAGCCACCGCGGCGCCGCAGCCCGGCAGTCTTGGTTTCCGCGTAGGTCTTGTCGTTGACGAGACCTGTCTGAACGCATTTTTCAACGACTGCATTGATCAAGTCGGCATAGTCGGCCGGATCGAGTTCCAGGCTCATGCAGGCTTTCAAAACCTTGCGTTCAAGAACCTTGCGAAGATTGGCGGCCGATGTCGCATAGCGTTCCAGGTAATGAAGCGCAGACTTGATCAGCCGATCTTCCGTCGGTTGTTTGTAGCGTGGCTTACCAGCCATCGGTGGTTAGAGCGCTTTCTTTGCCTGTGCCTGTGTCTTCAACGGACAGGAGCATACCATCATAGGCAGGTTCTATGGTTTCAGGCAGTTCCGCTGACAGGACTTTGTAGTCCAAGTCATTGTGAAGATTGGTGAAAATGGTGCGTTTGGGAGCAATTCTGGAAGTCCAGGACAGCGCATCCGCCAGGCAGAAATGGCTTGGATGAGGTCTGCGGCGCAAGCAATCCAGGATCAGAAGATCCAGGTATTTCAACTGGTTGAGGCTGTTCTCCGGGATGTCCGAGACATCGGGGATGTAAGCTGTGTCACCAATGCGAAATCCGAGCGCATTGATCTCTCCGTGGACAACCTCGAAAGGTTCGAAGGTGATCGGACCGCCGTTTCCCTCAATGGTGACTGGCGTATCCTGACGAAGATCACGGCGTTCCAGAATGGGCGGATAGTTGGAGCCTGCCGGTGTTTCAAAGCAGTAGCTGAATGCTGTGAGTGCCCTCGCGCTTGTCGCTTCGTCCATATAGACGGGAACTCTTTTGCCGGATTGCACCCAAAAGGCCCGTAAATCGTCGATACCGTGCAGATGATCGGCATGCGAATGTGTATAGACAACCGCGTCCAGGTGCTTGACGTTGGCAGCCAGCAATTGCGACCTGATGTCGGGGCCGCTGTCTATCAACACCGTTGTGCACTCGTTATCCACACGCTTTTCCACAAGAAGCGCACAGCGGCTGCGGCGGTTCTTCGGTTCACCGGGATCGCAATCGCCCCAATCATTGCCGACACGCGGCACGCCTCCGGAAGAGCCGCATCCTAGAATGGTCAGCGTCAAGGTCATGAAGCAATCGCTTTTGTCTGCTGGTTCTGACGAGGCACCTTGCTGAAGAGCCTGAAGAAATTCTCTGTGGTCTGCCGCGCAATCTCTTCTTCCGATACGCCCCTGGTTTCCGCCAGAACCGCCGCAGTCATCGCTGTATAGGCTGGTTCGTTGCGTTTGCCGCGTCTCGGCTGCGGTGCGAGATATGGGGCGTCGGTTTCCACCAACAATCGGTCAGCCGGCAAGTCACGGGCAATGTCACGGATCTCTTCCGAGCGCTTGAAAGTCAAAATTCCGGAAAAGGACACATAAAGGCCAAGCTCTATTCCGGTCAGTGCAAGGTCTCGGCCGGACGAAAAGCAATGCAGCAGGGCCGGGAAGGCCCCCTTCCCCATTTCTTCGCGCAAGATGGCTGCCATATCGTCATCCGCGTCGCGTGAATGAATGACCAATGGCAAGCCGGTGCGCCGTGCGGCTTCTATGTGGATGCGAAGGCCTTCCGCCTGTGCATCGCGCGGGGCCTTGTCATAGAAGTAGTCGAGACCGGCCTCGCCGATGGCGACCACCTTGGGGTGGTTCGCCAATTGCACGATTTCATCGGCTGGAATGCCGCGCTCCGTGCCGGCGTTGTGCGGATGGGTGCCAACCGAACAATAGACTTCCGGATATTCCTCGGCGATTGCCAGAACCTGGTCAAACTTGCGGATGTGGGTGCAGATGGTGACCATCAGTTCCACGCCGGCCGCCTTGGCCCGCGCGATCAGATCGGCACGTTCGCCGTCAAAATCCGGGAAATCGAGATGGCAGTGGCTGTCGACAAGCATTGAGGATCCAAATGAGTTTGATCGGTATGGCGCATATAGGTGGTACTGCCGCCTTTTAACAAGAGAATCAGGGCTTGCCCAAGTCACGAACTCTCGCTCGTGACGATTTCCAATCTGTGTTGCCGCCTGGTGGGCCTTGACGGGTCAGGCTGCACGCAAAGCGAAGAAAAAATCCAGCACGACCTGTTTCTTGTCGAGATTGAGCGCGTCCGCATCCCGGATCGCCTTGTTCATTTTTTCCCAGATCTCGACGATCCCATGTGCGTCACGCACCCCCTTGCCGAGATCCCGGCGCATACGGTCATGCAGCCAGATCTGAACGATGTGCTGAAAGCTCTCCCAATTGTCGGATTGGCCGCGTGCGGCCACCAGATCCGCCAATGCATGCGCAGCGGCAAGATCGAGCTGTTGCGGACGGTCGGCGAGCTGACGAACGCCCTTGGCTATTGCAAGACCATCTCCCGAAAGCAAAGTGATGGCAGATCGCAAGCTGCCGTCGGCTGTTTGAGCGAGTTCACGAAGGTCATCCGCCGAGGCAACCGATCCGCCAGACAGGTCGTGCAGGCCCTGACCAACCTCCTGCTCGCTTAAGGGATCCAGATCGAGGCGCCGGCACCTGGACCGGATTGTCGGCAGCAGCCGGCCTGGTGCATGGCTCAGCACCAGGAACAGGCATCGTTGCGGTGGTTCTTCAAGGATCTTCAGGAGCGCGTTGGCGGAACTGATGTTCATGTCGTCCGCAGCATCGACAATGCAGATCCGCCAGGCCTTGGCGGATGCTGTGGTACCGAAGAAGGAAACGGTTCTGCGCACCTCATCTACCGGCAAGTCGGCTTTGAACCGTTTGGATTTCTCGTCCCAGGGGCGACGCAAATGCAGAATGTTCGGATGCCCTCCTGCCTTCAGCTGTCGGGACACTGGATGGTCGGGCGCAACCGCAAGGTCGTGCGCGGCGGCAACCTGCTGTCCGAATCTGTCCGGATTTGCGATCACGAAACGCGCGAAACGAAAGGCAAGCGTCGCCTTGCCGATCCCCTTCGGACCGCCCAGGATCCAGGCATGGTGAAGTCGCTCGGACCTGTAGGCCTCCAGAAGAGCCTGTTCCGTTTTGGTGTGTCCGATCAGGATGTCCCGCTCATGGGGCAACGGATAGCCAGGAAGAGCATCAACTTCAGGAATGTCGATCGGTGCATTGGCACGGGCCATCAGTGCGCCTCTTCAGCAGTGACGCCCGATGCGCCGCCTTCATTCAGGTCGCCGGCAAAGGTTTCCTGCACGGCATTGCGAATGGCCGTTTCGACCTCAGCAGGCTCCCTGGCACCGTCGATCACGGCAAATCGATAGGATTCGCTTCTTGCGAGTTCGAGAAAAAGCTCACGTCTTCGCTGATGAACCTTGAGCTCTTCCCCTTCGAACCTGTCTGGGCCACCGCTGTCATCCGTGCGAGAACGTTCCGCTACACGTCCAAGCCCGACTTCTACCGGAACGTCGATGAGGATCGTCAGGTCGGGATAGATGCCGGCAACAGCGGCCGTTTCCAGCAGTTTCAGATAGTCGCGATCAACGCCCGCCTCGCCCTGATAAACCCAGGTCGAATCGGCATAGCGGTCGCAGAGAACCCAGTCGCCACGCTCCAGTGCCGGTTTGATGGTGGTATCCACGTGGTCTGCGCGTGCCGCGGCAAAAAGCATTGCTTCGCCGCGAGGACCGAGGTCCTTTGCGCCGCCAGACAACAGCATTGCACGGATCTTCTCGGCCCCTGGCGAGCCGCCTGGTTCGCGGGTTACGACAACGGATAGCCCCAGACCTTCAAGATAGGTTTTCAGGCGGGCGATCTGGGTCGATTTTCCGGCCCCCTCGCCACCTTCAAAGGTAATGAAATGTCCTGGCACCCTATCCCGGCTCCGCTAGTTCTTGTTGGTCTTTGTCACCGGCTTTAGCAGCAATTGCAATCTTTGTGCACCGTTTACCCGATCCAGCCGAACAGCAGCTCCTGCAGGCCGTCCAGAGCCCTGCCGATCATGGTGCCTTCCGCAACAGCGCCACCGGTTACCAATGGAGAGCGGTAGACGATCCCATCCTTGCCGATGACCCGGATTTCGCCAACCTGCTCTCCAGCGTTGACTGGCGCGGGGAGCGGTCCGTTGTAGATAACGCGTATCCTGTAATCGAGTGTGCCACCTCGTGGCAGCAGCACGTCAACGCTTTTCTCGGACACCAGCGGAACACTGCTGGTCACACCGCCAAACACCCGGCCGTCCGCAACAACATCGCCCGATGAAAACAATGTCTGGACGGAAAAATACTCCCAGGCGCCTTCGATGACCTCCTTGAGTGTCTGAAGACGGTGTTTGTCCGACGAAAGACCCGCAACCGCAGCAATAACTCTGCGCCCATTCCTGTCCACCGAACCGAGGCCGGAATATCCTGATTCTGCATCATTGCCGCCGCCGAGGCCGTCAAGGTTGCGGATTTCACCGAGCAAGGGGTTCTTGTTGCGCTGGAAAATCTTGTTCCAGGTGAATTCCGGGATAGCGAACATCGGATAAAGATCCGCGTGGCTCTCCAGAATGTACTCCGCAAGCCTTGCCTGATCACGGACAGTGGTCTGGCTTGGGACCTCCGGATAGCCAGTCGGGTTGCCGAAGCGGCTGTTCTTCATGCCGATGGATTGCGCGAATTCGTTCATGCGCACAGCAAACGCTTCTTCGGACCCGTCCAGACATTCGGCAAGCACGATGGCGGAATCGTTGCCATTGTGAACCAGCAATCCCTTGAGCAAGTCTTCTACAGAGATATCGGATTTGATGGCGGCGAACATTGTGGCACCACGACCCGAGGGAGCGCCGCCGGTTCGCCAGGCGTGTTCGCTGACCTTGCAAGTCTGATCAAGCGAAAGATCGCCTTCTTTCACTGCCTTGAAAACCGTTGCGGCTGTCATGACCTTGGCGAGAGCGCCGGGAGCGAAAGGCTGGTCAGGTTCCTTGGCAAAAAGGATTGTGCCGGAGCCGGGCTCATAGAGGAAAGCCATCGGAGCTTTCGTCACGATGGTTTCGGCTGCATTCCCTGGGAGAGCGAACGCAGAGACGACAAAAAAAGCAGAAAACGCCCCTCGCCCGACAAGGCGACGAGACGCTCTCAAAAATCCGGATACAGAATATGCGGAGGCCATGAACCGCTTGCCCTAATTATAGATACAGGCGCGGCGTGTGGAAGAAGCCGGACCTACTCCGGGTTCCGGGCCGATTAGCCGTCGTTTTCCAGTTTGACCACCAGCTCACGCATCGAAAGGCCCGTGTCGGCCACATTTGAAAGCAGCGAATGCGCGTCGGAAATTCGGCGGTTCGCAGCAAATGAGGAAATTGCACTGCCTGACACGAGACCTGCGGACGTTCCCGGAGCCGGGACGCGCAGCACGCCGAGTGTTCCTTCCGCGGGCGCAAGACCCGGAGCGGAATAGGCCGATTCGACCGGCTCGAAGCGGTTGTTGGACGCAACTTCGATTGTCGGCTTGCCGGCTTCGAATGCCTGCGCCGGATCGAAGGCAACCGTCAAGGTTGTCTGCTTCGCCCGGAAAGCCGTGGTCGTGGATGCGGTGGTCAGATAAGGACGTGCGCTTGGCGCCGGAACAGCCCCGAAGGTGACCTGCGGTGTGATTTGCTGAGGCGCAACCTGCTGCGGTTCGGCCTGTGCCAGCATTGTGCCCGGCATTGTCGCGCCAGGTTCGACCGCACCTGGGCCACGGTAAGAGGCCATAAGGAAGCCTTCGTCCTGTCCGTGCAGCGGTGCACGGCCAACGTACTCGACCTTTACCTTGCCGATGCCGGCGCTCTTGGTGCCAAGCATCGTTGCTGCGCGTTCAGACAGGTCGATGACGCGGTTGCCGTGGAATGGGCCGCGATCATTGACGCGAACGATCATCGAGCGGCCGTTTTCCACGTTCGTCACGCGGGCATAGGACGGCAGCGGCATCGTCGTGTGCGCAGCGGTAAGGGAGTTCCGGTCGAAAACCTCGCCGTTGGCTGTCTTGCGACCGTGGAAAGTCGGCCCATACCATGAAGCCAGACCGGTCTTCTTGTAGTCCGGGTCTTCCTTTGGGTAGTACCACTTGCCGGCAATCTTGTATTTCTTGCCGACGATATAGCGTCCGCCACCTTTCGGCACGGGTTGGCCTTCGGCAACCATTTTCGGGCTGCCTTTGACACCATATTTTTCCGGGCTGAATTTTGATTTCTGCTGCTGCGGCGCGGTGCTGCAGGCTGCCACGGCCGAAACCGCTGCTGCCACAATCAATCCCGTGCGCAACTGGGCGCTGAGTTTCCGTGCAGGACGCGATTTACCATCAAGCGTCACAGCTGGTTCCCCTGAAGACGTTCCTGCCACCTGGTTTGTCACCCGGCAAGATTTCCCGCCTGTCCCTTGCATACTGCCGTCCTACTCACTTACGCGCTGGCGGCCCCGCAGCTCACGCGATCATTCCGGCGTGTGGTTCGGTCCACACCGGTTTTCAAGGCATTGTTCCGATCTTCAGATCAGTCCCCGCAAGACGCACTAGCCCCCGCTGCACATCCCGCATATGCCCTTGTTAAAGCGTAGTTTTATTACTTCAAAGTAAACTGCCCGTCGAGGCCGCCGCGTTGCCCAAATTCAACTCTCCACCGGATTCAGACGACCCGAGGTTCATTTCTCAACGTCTGTTTGTTGTAACAGTCTGAAATATATGACTAAAAACTACGTCAATTTGCCTGCTGCCGGCTGTTGCGCACAGGACACAGGTGAGAAGAAATCGTCATTCGGATCAGTTGTGACGTACATCACATTCAGACCTGTCAAATCAGCCTAGGGTGAACTCATTGCTGATGACCGCCCTGTCACAGCAATGCTGGACCCCACCTCCAGCTTCGGCCGCCGGTTCAAAACCCTGCCCACGACACCGGACCGGCGGCCCCTACCCTTTGGCGATGTTCCTGCGCCCGCACTGCCCGTCCTGCCCCTGTGTGCAAGCGGCGCGGGAACATCCCAAAGGAGCTTGATTTCCCCGCACATCCACACGATTTCGCCCGCCTGAACTTCATGCTGGTGATTCCGGCTTGACTTTCCGAGTGAGAAAAAGGAAACGGTTTGCACAGCCGGGCCGCCAAGGCACCGGCATGGTGAGGTGGCCGAGTGGTTTAAGGCAGCGGTCTTGAAAACCGCCGTGCGTGAGAGCGTACCGTGGGTTCGAATCCCACCCTCACCGCCATTCTTTTCCCAGCACATTTCAATTTGATCCGGCGGCTGATGAACATGTACGTCGGTATCACGCGTAATTTGATGCAGATTTCTCTTTCCCCTATCATCTGATCCGGAGGAACCGTCGCTTGTTGCGGCGGCGGCTACTGGGAGGAGATAGCCGTCATGTCAGTGATGCACGAGCCCTGGCTTGTTGCGCTGTCCCTGGTGATGGCCTTTCAGGGTAGTTTCGTGGGCTTGAACCTTGCCGTTCAGGTTCGCAGCGCGATTGACCCGAGACGTCGGCTGTTGCTTGCAGGGGCAGCATTGACCGTCGCCCTTGCCATCTGGTCCATGCATTTCGTCGGAATGCTGGCAGCCCGTCTGCCTGTCGCCGTTGATTTTCTCGTTCTGCCGACACTGCTGTCGTTTCTCGTCTGTGTACTCGTTGTCGGCATTGCTGTTTTCGCAGCGAGCAATGCGCGGCTGACTCCGATTCGCCTCGGCCTTTCCGCTTTTGTTATGGGAAGCGGTATTTGCACCATGCATTATCTCGGCATGTATGCCCTGCATGGGTCTTTGCGCATGGAGCATGACCCGGCCTACGTCTTTGCCAGCTTCCTGATTGCCTTCAACGCAGCCGGTCTCGCCATGTGGCTTCTTTTTGGCCTCGGCCGCCGCCCTCCTCTCGTCATTTCGGCAGCGGTTCTGGCGCTTGCGATTTCAGCCATGCATTACACGGCCATGGCAGGATTGACCTATGAAACGCTGCAACCGGTTTCAGGTACTCTTGCGCCAGCCCTGAGCCCCGGAATGCTGGCGATTCTCGTTTCCTGCGTAGCATTTCTGGTGTCGGGCTTGTTCCTGCTGGCCCTCGTTCCAGCCCAGGAAGACCAGACCGATAGCGGCATGGTCAGGAACCAGCAGCCAGAGGAAGGGCTGCCTGCGGCAAGTGAAGACAAGCAGGGCCAGTCAGCGCAAGCCGCAATGGCTGTTAGCGGCAAAACCGCATCAGGATTGCAGGCGGCGGCTCAAGCGGTCCGGCCAGGTCAGCCACTTGGCAAGGGAATGCTGCCGATCGAGCGGGACGGCCAGAAGACCAAGATCGGCGTGCTGGACATATATGCCATTCACGCGGACGCTCATTACACGCGTCTTTACGATGGCAGCAGAGAATTCTTCTGCCCTCTTTCCATCAGTGAAGCGGAACAGCAGCTTGATCCGCGCACTTTCAACCGTGTCCACCGAAGTCACATCGTCAATCTCAGCCGCGTTGTCAGCTACAAGCGCTCCGGTGACGGTGGAGTTCTTATCCTTGCCGGCCATGCGGGGCAGAGTGTTCCTGTCAGCCGGTCTCGTTGGGGGCGGGTGAAAGCGCGATTGAAGGCGCTTGGGCAAAACAGGCATCAAAGCCACGCGGGCCATGAACAGCCCGCTGCCGCCCAATAATAAGATCATCGGTTAGGTTCACTTTCGGTGTTGCAGTGCATGCAAGGCCGCAAAATACGCCGTTCGTGCAAATGGGCATCAAGCGGACACTCTTCATGGTGGTGGTATTTGCGGCCTGGTCCTCTGTTGTAAGCTATTGTAATTAATTTGCTTTCTTGAAATCATCTGAATTTAAGCCGTGAAATGCGTCAGAAGAGCTGTCGCAGTTCGTGCAGGACAGCACGTCATCCGTGTGGCTAGACAGGCTTTTTGTGCAAGCGTTCTTGAGTGTGCGCCGCACTGTTCCGCACCCTTCTCAAACGTGAACAATTCGGCCGTTTCCAGCGTCCGGATACGACGTTGCCGGTGAAAGGCGAAACCAATCGCTTTTCGGGAAGACCGGCATCCGGCCCAGAGGTGGCCGGCAGATGGAGGAGAAAGACGTGATACCTGGTGCATTCACCTATCACCGGCCATCGTCCGTGGCGGAAGCTGTCGCGATCCTGGTCAGCCATGGCGACGAAGCGCGGCCACTGTCCGGTGGCCATAGCCTGATCCCCATGATGAAGTTGCGCATGGCAGCGCCAGAACATCTGGTCGACCTTGGTGGCATTGCCGATCTCAAAGGCATTTCCGACGACGGCGGCACGATCACCATTCGCGCCATGACCACGCAGCATGAGCTGATCGCCTCGGACCTCTTGGCGTCAAAACTGCCGATCATTCGCGAAACGTCGCTTCTCATTGCCGATCCGCAGATCAGATATGTCGGCACCCTTGGCGGAAATGTCGCCAATGGCGATCCGGGCAACGATATGCCGGCGCTGATGCAGTGCCTGAATGCGACCTATGTTCTGACCGGGCCGGACGGCGAACGAGAAGTGCCTGCACGCGACTTCTATGAGGCGGCCTATTTCACGGCTCTTGCGCCTGAGGAAATTCTGACAGCCGTTCGTATACCCGTCCCGCCTGCAGGGCACGGCTATGCCTATGAAAAGCTGAAGCGCAAAGTTGGCGACTATGCGACAGCCGCAGCTGCCGTGGTCCTGACGTTGGAAGGTGGCAGTGTGTCCTTCTGTTCGATTGCCCTCACCAATGTCGCGGATACACCGCTTTTTGCGCAGGAAGCCGGAGAGATTCTGGCTGGTTCGACGCTCGATACGGCAACCGTTGCCCGCGCGGTCGCGGCGGCTGAGGCGATCACCGAGCCCGCTTCGGACGGACGTGGGCCTGCAGAATATCGCACCAAGATGGCAGGCGTGATGTTGCAGCGGGCGCTCGCAAAAGCCGCAAGACGCGCATCCAACTGAACCAGGATCGAGGGAACCGACTATGAGCGATATTGAACAGATCCCGGTCACCATGACCATCAACGGCAAGAAGGTGCAGCGTTTTGTTGAACCGCGCACGCTTCTGATCCATTTCCTGCGAGAGGACCTCAACCTTACAGGGCCGCATATCGGTTGCGAGACCTCTCATTGCGGTGCTTGCACGGTTGAGCTGAACGGCATGTCCGTGAAGTCCTGCACCATGTTTGCCGTTCAGGCAGACGGCGCGGAACTGACCACCATCGAGGGCATGGCCAATGCGGACGGTACCTTGTCCGCGCTTCAGGAAGGCTTCCGGCAGATGCACGGGCTGCAGTGCGGCTTCTGCACGCCGGGAATGATCCTGCGTGCACACACGCTGCTGAAGGAAAACCCGAACCCCACGGAGGAGGAAATCCGCATGGGCATTTCGGGCAATCTTTGCCGCTGCACCGGTTACCAGAACATCGTCAAGGCGATCCAGTACGCCGCTGCGAAGCTGAATGGCACTGAATTTCAGGAGGCTGCAGAATGAACGACATGACCCCGACACGGGAACAGCGCGAAGCCGCCCTGGAAGGCATGGGCTGCAAGCGCAAGCGTGTGGAAGATATTCGCTTCACGCAAGGCAAGGGCCAGTATGTCGATGATGTGAAACTGCCCGGGATGGTGTTCGGCGATTTCGTCCGTTCTCCCTATGCCCACGCCAAGGTCACGAAGATCGACGCTTCCGAAGCGTTAAAACTCCCTGGGGTGATCGCCGTCCTGACGGCGGAAGACCTGAAAGGCGTCAATCTTGCGTGGATGCCGACACTCGCCGGTGACGTGCAGATGGTGCTGGCCGATGGCAAGGTGCTGTACCAGAACCAGGAAGTCGCCTTCGTGGTGGCCGAGAACCGCTATATCGCCGACGATGCCATTCAGCTGGTGGAAGTCGAATATGAAGAGCTTCCCGTCCTGACGGATCCTTTCAAGTCGATGGATCCGGACGCTCCGGTTCTGCGGCCTGATCTCGACGGCAAGATGGAAGGCGCGCACGGGCCGCGCAAACACCACAACCACATCTTCACCTGGGAAGTTGGCGACCAGGAGGAAACCGACCGAGCCTTTGCCGAAGCCGATGTCACCATCAAGGAGCTGATCTCCTATCACCGGACGCACCCCTCACCGCTCGAAACCTGTCAGTGCGTTGCATCGATGGACAAGATCAAGGGCGAGTTGACGGTCTGGGGAACGTTCCAGGCACCCCATGTCATCCGAACGGTGGCCTCTCTGCTCTCGACTATTCCGGAGCAGAAGATCCATGTGATCGCGCCTGATATCGGCGGCGGTTTCGGCAACAAGGTCGGGGCTTACCCCGGTTACATCTGTGCCATTGTCGCCTCCATCGTCACCGGAGTCCCGGTGAAGTGGGTCGAGGATCGGATGGAGAACCTTTCGACAACGTCCTTTGCTCGCGACTATCACATGACCGCGGAAATCGCTGCGAAGAACGACGGTACCGTCACTGGTCTCAAAGTGCATGTTCTGGCTGACCATGGCGGCTTTGATGCCTGTGCCGACCCGTCGAAATGGCCGGCTGGTTTCTTCAACATCGTGACCGGGTCCTACGACTTCCCAGCAGCGCATCTGGCTGTCGACGGGGTCTATACCAACAAGGCACCGGGTGGCGTCGCCTACCGCTGTTCGTTCCGCGTGACGGAGGCGGCCTATTGCATCGAGCGAGCGATGGATATCCTGGCCCAGAAGCTCGACATGGATCCGGCGGACTTGCGGATGAAGAACTTCGTCAAGCCGGAGCAGTTCCCCTATCACTCGGCCCTCGGCTGGGAATATGACAGTGGCGACTATCACACCGCCATGCAGAAGGCGATGGACACGATCGGCTATCGCGAGCTGCGCGCCGAACAAAAGGCCAAGCAGGAAGCCTTCAAGCGCGGCGAAACCCGCGAGATTATGGGCATAGGCGTGTCGTTCTTTACCGAGATCGTCGGTGCTGGACCGTCCAAGAATTGCGATATCCTCGGTGTTGCGATGTTCGACAGTGCCGAAATCCGCGTGCACCCGACCGGCTCGGTGATTTCCCGCATGGGCACCAAATCGCAAGGCCAGGGGCATGAAACCACCTGGGCGCAGATCATCGCCACGGAAATCGGTATTCCGGCCGCCGATATCATGGTGGAGGAAGGCAACACGGATACCGCGCCCTACGGTCTGGGGACCTATGGTTCACGCTCCACACCTGTCGCCGGTGCCGCGATTGCGCTTGCGTCTCGCAAGATCCGCAATAAGGCGCAGATGATCGCGGCGCACATGCTGGAAGTTTCCGAATACGATCTGGAATGGGACGTGGACGGCTTCCAGGTGAAAGGCAATCCGCAGGCACGTAAGTCCATGAAGGAGATTGCCTGGGCTGCCTATCACGCTCCGCCACCGGGCATGGAACCGGGTCTTGAAGCGGTCAGTTATTATGACCCGCCCAACATGACCTATCCTTTCGGCGCCTACCTCTGTGTAATGGATATCGACGTCGACACCGGCGTTGCAAAGACACGGCGGTTCTATGCGCTGGACGACTGCGGCACCCGGATCAACCCGATGATCATCGAGGGCCAGGTCCACGGCGGTTTGACCGAGGCCTTTGCCATCGCGATGGGTCAGGAGATCCGCTACGACGAGATGGGCAACGTGCTGGGGGCGTCCTTCATGGACTTCTTCCTGCCGACGGCGGTCGAAACACCGCACTGGGAAACGGATTTCACTGTCACCCCCAGCCCGCATCATCCGATCGGGGCAAAGGGTGTGGGCGAAAGCCCGAATGTCGGTGGTGTGCCGGCCTTCTCCAATGCGGTCAACGACGCCTTCAAGTTCCTCGGATCGACCCATATCCAGATGCCGCATGACGCATGGCGTATCTGGCAGGCGGCCAAGGACCTGGGTGCACACGCATAAAGCACTTCTTACCGCAGGCTGGCTCCTCCGGGACAAAGCCTGCGGTGACGTTCCGATCGTCCTCTCGTGACTGATTCTGAATCAGCACCTGAAAGACGATGGATGCGACCTTCTCACCGAACGGACCAGCATGACCCAGACCAAGGATCAGATAGCGCTTCAACTCGCGGATGCCGGTTATATCGCGGACGAAGGTCTTGCGACGGCACTTCTCCTGACCGGAATGCTCGGGCGGCCGCTGCTTCTGGAAGGAGAAGCCGGCGTCGGTAAAACGGAAGTGGCGAAGGCTCTGGCGCGTCTTGAGAACACCGATCTCATCCGCCTGCAGTGCTATGAGGGCCTCGACCGTTCCGATGCCATCTACGAGTGGAACTATCAGCGCCAGCTTCTGGCCATCAAGGCGCGGGAAGGGTTTGGCGACAGCGCGGAAACTGTCGAGGAAGCGATTTTCTCCGAGAAATATCTACTGGAACGCCCCCTTCTGGCGGCCATCCGAAAGGACGTGCCGCCGGTTCTGCTGATCGATGAAATCGACCGGGCAGATGAGGAATTCGAGGCATTCCTGCTTGAGATCCTGTCTGACTTCCAGGTGTCGATCCCGGAACTCGGAACGGTTCAGGCAGTTACAATCCCACGCGTGGTTCTGACCTCAAATGGTACACGCGAACTGTCGGACGCATTGCGCCGGCGTTGCCTTTATCATTTCGTCGATTACCCCTCGCCCGACCGCGAAACACGAATTCTGCTGGCGCGTGTCCCGGATATTGATGCCGCTCTCGCCCAACAGATCGCCGAACTCATGAACAAACTGCGCAAGGAAGACCTTGTGAAGGTTCCAGGCGTTGCCGAAACCATCGATTGGGCGGCTGCTCTTCTGGGACTTGGTGCCAGGAACTTGCAAGACAGCCGGGAACTTGTTTTTGAAACGCTTTCCTGCGTTCTGAAAACCCGTGAAGACAGCGCCAGGGTCAGCCGCGAAGTCACCGACAGGTTGCTTGGAAAGGTGGCTTGAGCAATGTCCGGCCTTTTCCTTGAAACCAGAGCAGACATCGGGCCGATCCTGAGGCTGCGGCTGGCCGGGTTTGTCCGCTCGCTGCGTGACAGCGGCTTCAAGGTCGGATTGGCCGAGACCCGTGATGCCAGCCGGTTGCTGTGTTCGCAGGTAATACAGCGCCCTGGAAGCCTGAAGGCTGCCTTTCGCAGTCTTTTTTGCGGACGCTTGTCCGACTGGCACCGTTTCGACGACATTTTCGACGCCTATTGGACCGGCAAGGGCGTCAAATCTGGGGTGAAGGTCACCGGGACCAGCACGCGCAAGGGCATGAAGACCATTCGCGAGCTGATAGACGCAAGTGGTAACCGCCAGGAGACAATTGCGGGCGACGTCGAACGCCTTCCCGGTGAAGAGGATGAGGCGAGCAACGACGCTCCCTCCGGGCGGCGGGAAGGCGCGAGCATTGCCGCAAACCTCGGCAAGGTGGATTTTCGAGATCTCCACGATCCGGACGCCCTTAAGCAGGCCCATGACCTTGCCGAACGTCTTGCCCGTGCGATGCGCATACGTCTGACCCGCAGGGATCGTCAGAAACGAACAGGCCGAAAGCTGGATCTGCGCCGAACCATCCGGCGTTCCATTGCTCATGGCGGGACCCCCATCGAGCTTGTGCGTAAAGGCCCACGTGAGAAACAGCTCCGGCTGGTGATCCTGCTCGATGCGTCCGGATCGATGAACAACTACACGGGTGTCTTCACTCGGTTCGTGCACGGCTTGCTGGATAACTTCCGCGAAGCCGAAGCGTTTGTCTTCCACACACGCCTTGTGCATGTCTCGTCGGCTCTTTCCGAGCGCGATGCAGGCCGTGCGCTCGATCGCATGGGCCTGATGGCACAGGGGATCGGCGGCGGCACGAAGATCGGCGCGGCGCTGGCCGACTTCAACAGATGGCACACCGCCCGTGTCGTCCACTCGCGCACCTGCGTCCTGATCCTGTCGGATGGCTACGACACAGGCGCGCCGGAAGCACTTGGCGATGAGATGGCAAGGTTACGGCGGCGCTGCAGGCGCATTGTCTGGCTCAACCCGCTGCTTGGCTGGCAGGGATATGAACCGACAGCCGGGGGCATGGCCGCCGCCTTGCCTCATGTCGATTTCTTCGCGCCAGCCCATAACCTCGCCAGCCTTGAAGCCCTAGAGCCTTATCTTGCGAGACTTTGAACGATGGGAGATGTCGAGATGAAACATTCTGTTCCCGTGTCCGGCAAAGAGGCCGCGCCAGAGGTCGTGCAGGACCTACCCCGCCTGATGAACCGTTTGCAGGGTGACAACGAACCCTTCGTTCTGGCAACCGTTGTACGCACCATATCGGTGACCGCAGCCAAGGCGGGCGCGAAGGCCGTGATCGACAGGAATGGGGATATTGTCGGCGGCTGGATCGGCGGTGGCTGCGCAAGATCGGCTGTCATCAAGGCGGCAAGGTCCGCTTTTGAAGATGGTCAGACACGATTGATCTCCCTTCAACCGGCGGACCTGCTGGCCGAGATCGGCGTAGAAGCCGGTGAAGAGCGCGAAGGCATTCAATTTGCCAGGAACATGTGCCCAAGCCAGGGGACCATGGATATCTTCATAGAACCGGTTCTGCCGCGGCCCATGCTTGTCATCTACGGCGCCAGTCCGGTTGCCGTGGCCCTTGCGAGCCAGGCGCCGTCCATCGGGTTTGACCTGACCTTCTGCGCACCTGCAGAAGACCTGCCCGTCTTTTCAGGTGCGGGCAAAAGAGCAGAAGGGTTTGACAGTCCCGTTCGAAGCAACGGGCAGATCTACTCCATTATTTCGACCCAGGGGCGCGGCGATCTGGCGGCCCTGAAGGCAGCTCTTCTGACGGATGCGCGCCACATCGGGTTTGTCGGGAGCCGCCGGAAGATTGCTGCCCTGAAGGCGAAATTGCGCGACGAAGGCGTAGCGGACCAGACCCTCGACCGGATCGAGGGGCCCGCAGGCCTCGATCTGGGAGCCATTGCTCCGGAAGAAATTGCACTCTCCATTCTGGCAGAACTCCTGATGATCCGCCGCAGCGGACACCGCCAGACCAACATCCATCACATTTGACCCCACCAGGGAAGCAATCACATGCAAATGAACGACAGTCAGCGGATCGAAGCTCCAAAGCACAAGGTTTGGGAGGCATTGAATGATCCGGAAGTCCTGAAGGCCTCTATTCCGGGATGTGAAGACCTGATCAAGCATTCCGATACTGAACTTGAGGCGAAGGTTCGTCTCAAGGTGGGCCCGGTAAAAGCAACTTTCGGCGGCAAGGTGACGCTCAACGATCTCGATCCGCCGAACGGTTACACCATTGAAGGCGAAGGCTCCGGCGGGGTAGCCGGCTTTGCCAGAGGTGCTGCAAAGGTTCATCTGGAAGAAGACGGTCCTGACGCGACGATCCTTCACTACGAGGTCGATGCGAAGGTTGGCGGCAAGCTGGCGCAGCTTGGTGCCAGATTGATCGATTCAACCGCCAAACGGCTTGCCGGTGAGTTTTTTACAGCCTTCGGCGAACAGGTCGCCCCGGGGAAACCGGCTGCGACGAACGAAGTGGAAGCCGATACCGCGCCAGCAGACGCTTCTCCTTCAGATGGCGAAGAGAAGAAGGGATGGATCAAAGGCCTTTTCACCGGCAAGAAAAAGCAGAACGTGGCTGGTGACGAGGATAAGATCGACGAACCTGCGGAATAAATCCCGACTGCAAGAGCCGCTTGCCTGGCTCTTGCAGATGTTCAAACCGGAGGAATTGTTATGGCACATACCGAAGTTCAAGCCATGAGTGGCATTCGCGAAATGATGCGTGATCCATCTCTGGTTCTGGCGCTCGTCACCGGTTCGGCCTTGACCGGGTTTTTGCTGGTGGCGCACGCCTGTTGTCTGGGCATCACCGACCAGCATTTCCTGCCGTTGGTTCAGATCTGCTCTTTCACCGGCTAAGACTGTTTTACGATAGATCAGCACAGCCTGCTTAAGGTCTGGGCATGGTGCATTCTTCACCATGCTGCCCATATTCTGCTCAGAATACCATTTGCTTTTGATTGGTTTTGACGAGTTCAATCCAGATTCTATTTCTTAAATTATTGAAACAATGTACGAAATTACCACCTTCGCCTTTCTGGCATTCCCCTTGCTTTGGTCATGATGTGCAGCGCGCCTAGGGATCCGGTCGCAAGACGACGCAGGACCGAGAGGTGCAAGCCGGTTGAGAGGCATATGCCGACATAGACCGGTGACACGGCGGGACAAAAACCCGGGAGACAACTGCACGAGGTTTCGCGCGCGCGAACCTGCTCCCGGCCGTGCGCAAAAACCTCATGACGTAAGTCCGGTTCTGATGACCGGGCCCAAGACAGGAGACGCGCACAGATGTTGAAATCGATTGCCAAAGCTTCCCTCCTCGCCGCAGCGCTGACGCTGCCACTTTCCCTCACTTCGGCCAGGGCCGAGGAAAAGACGGATTTCAAGGTCTGCTGGTCCATCTATGTCGGCTGGATGCCCTGGGGTTATCTGCAGGACAGTGGCCTCATGAAGAAATGGGCCGACAAATACGACATCTCCGTCGAGATCGTTCAGATCAACGACTACGTGGAGTCCATCAATCAATACACCGCGGGGGAATATGACGGTTGCTCCATGACCAATATGGACGCCCTTTCGATCCCGGCAGGCGGCGGTGTCGACACGACTGCGCTTATCGTCGGCGACTACTCCAACGGCAACGATGGCATCATCCTGAAGGACAAGACCGAGCTGGCCGATATCAAGGGACAAAGCGTCAACCTGGTGGAGCTTTCCGTCTCTCACTACCTGCTCGCACGGGCGCTCGACACGGTTGGTCTCAGTGAACAGGATTTGACGGTCGTCAACACATCCGATGCAGACATGATCGCTGCCTATCAGACGCCGGATGTCACGGCAGTGGTCACCTGGAACCCGCTCCTGTCTGAAATCGAAGCGGAAGCAAATGCCACCAAGGTGTTCGACAGTTCCGGCATTCCAGGCGAAATCATCGATATCATGATGGTCAATACCGAGACGCTTGCGGACAATCCCGCCTTCGGCAAGGCTCTTGTAGGCGCCTGGTACGAACTGATGGGGATCATGTCGTCAGACAGTGACGAAGGCATCGCGGCACGCACCGCCATGGCCGAAGCCTCCGGCACGGACCTTGCCGGCTACGACGCGCAGCTCGCGACGACCAAGATGTTCTACACGCCCGCAGAAGCGGTCGCGTTCACCAAGTCCGCTGAACTTCCCGAGACGATGAAATTCGTTGCCGAGTTCCTTTTCGACAAGGGCATTCTGGGTGAAGGGGCACCCAGCCCTGAATTCGTCGGCGTCTCTTTCCCGGATGGATCGATCTATGGCGATACCGGAAACGTGAAACTGAAATTCGACCCGAGTTTCATGACGATGGCAGCAGAAGGCACGCTCTAGGCTTCCTTTGCTGATCCGGTGTTCCGGCGCCTCGGCGCCGGAGCCGCAGCCATAGACTGATCGGACCGTTTCATGCGTATCATCAACCGGAAACCCTCCCGGGTCACCGCCCTGGCGCTTGGGCTCCTGCCTTTCGTGCTGACATTGGTCGCCTACGTGATTGCCAGCCATTATCGCCGGCTCGACAATCCGGCGGACAAGCTTCTCCCCTCCATCACCAGCATGGGAGAAGCCTTCTGGCGCATGGCGGCAGTGCCGGACCGGAGGTCGGGAGACCTTCTGCTCTGGTTGGATACTTTCGACAGTCTCTGGCGTCTTGGGACAGGGATGGCAGTGTCGACGCTTCTGGCAATCTCCCTTGGCATTGCAATCGGCTTCATTCCCCATATCCGAAGCGGACTGGCACCTTATCTCGCGACATTCTCGCTGATACCGCCGATCACCATCCTGCCGATCCTGTTCATCACCTTCGGTCTTGGCGAACTCGCGAAAATCGCCCTGATCGTGATCGGAACGGCACCGGTGATGATCCGTTCCACGGCCCAGGCGGTTCTGGACATTCCGCGGGAGATGATCATCAAGGCGGAAACACTTGGGGCCAGCGTCTTGCAAATGGTTACGCGGCTCGTGTTGCCGCAGGTGCTTCCGCACCTGATCACCAGCCTGCGGCTTTCTCTCGTGCCAGCGTGGATCTTTCTGATTTCAGCCGAGGCCATCGCCTCCACGTCAGGGCTTGGGTACCGGATTTTCCTGGTGCGTCGCTATCTCGCGATGGATGTGATCCTGCCTTACGTCGTCTGGATCACGCTGCTGGCCTTCCTGCTCGACAGAGCCCTGCTCCTCCTGTCGCGCCGCGCTTTTCGCTGGCACCATCTGGGAGGTGACGCGCTATGAACACTGCGTCCAAACTCTCGGTCCAGAACCTGGCAAAGTTATACGACGGCGTGCCTGTTCTCGAACGGGTCAACCTGGAAGTCCAGACCGGGTCTTTTTGCACGATCGTTGGAGCATCCGGCTGCGGAAAATCGACATTCCTGCGGATGCTGCTTTCCCAGGAACATCCAAGCCGTGGACAGATCCTCCTGGACGGCGCTCGCTTGCCACTTGAGCCGACACCCGATCGCGGGATCGTCTTCCAGAAATACTCGGTGTTTTCGCATCTGACCGTGGCTGAAAACCTCATCCTTGCGCAAGAGTTTGAATCGTCGCGCTGGACCGGGCGGCTTTTTGGTACTTCCCGCAAGGCGGCTTTTGGATCGTCCGACGACCTGCTTGACAGGATCGGGCTGCGACCAGCGGCAAACAAGTATCCGGCGCAGCTGTCCGGTGGCATGCAGCAACGTCTCGCGATCGCCCAGGCCTTGATCAAGAAGCCAAGCATCCTGCTGCTCGACGAGCCTTTCGGCGCGCTAGACCCGGGTATACGCGTCGATATGCATGAATTGCTTCTGGGGCTCTGGAAAGAGTTGTCCATGACGGTTTTCATGGTGACGCACGATATTCACGAGGCCTTCAAGCTCGGCACGCGTCTGCTGGTGTTCGACAAGATCCGCCACGACCCTCAAGCGCCACAAGCCTACGGCGCGACCATCACCTACGACCTGCCACTCAAATCGCCAACAGGAGCATCCTTGCGGTCTCCGGAGGCCATCGCAGGTGCAATCGGCGCCCCACAGTCAAACAAGCCCACTCCGTCTTTCCAAAGCATCCATACCCCAAACAATCAGGAATGAGGACCATCCCATGAGTTTCAATCGAGCCTCAGGCCCCAGGACGCACCACCTTGCCGCAGGTCATTTCACCCGAGCCCCCAACCGAAGACAGCATCATCCTGACTTCGACAAACTGCAATTGCGAGGTTGGAAGGCCGCTGAAAAGGAAGGTGCCCTGCCCTCTGCCGCGTGGGAAAAGGAAAAAGCCTGGGCACTGCGAATGGGATTGACAGGATCGGATAGTCTCACCGACAAATCGATCCCGACCTTTGCCCGTGGAGAACTGCCCCACTATGCGGGGATCAGCACCTTCCTGAAGGCGCCCTATATCGAGGATGTGACAAAGGTCGGGGCTTATGATGCGGCCGTCATCGGCATCCCTTTCGATGGGGGCACCACTTACAGACCTGGTACACGGTTCGGGCCGCAAGGAGTTCGGAAGATTTCCGCGCTCTACACGCCCTACAACTACGAGATGGGTGTCGATCTTCGGGAACAGATGACGCTTTGCGATGTCGGTGACATCTTCACCATTCCTGCCAATATCGAAAAGACGTTCGACCAGATTACGCGGGCGGTCTCGCACGTCGCATCGTCCGGAGCCTTGCCGATCATGATCGGCGGCGATCATTCAATCGGCTTTCCTTGCGTACGCGGGATTGCCCAGTGCACGTCCAAGCGCATTGGTATCGTGCATTTCGATCGGCATATCGACATTCAGGAAAAGGATCTGGATGAGCGGATGCATACGACGCCCTGGTTCCACGCGACAGATCTCGTCAACGTGCCGGCCGTCAATCTGGTTCAGATCGGTATCGGAGGGTGGCAGGTGCCGCGAGAAGGGGTGGAAGTTGCCCGGGAGCGGAACACCAACATCTTCACCATGCGCGATGTTGAGGAACTGGGATTAGCGGAAACGGCCGCACGGGCGCTGGAACTGGCATGGAAGGACGCAGATGCAGTCTATATCTCGTTCGATATCGATAGTGTCGACTGCGGCTTCGTGCCCGGTACCGGCTGGCCGGAGCCAGGTGGCTTTCTGCCGAGAGAGGCACTTGAGCTGGTGTCGCTGGTCGCGAAGGAAGGCATCTGCGGTCTGGAGGTCGTAGAAGTTTCACCACCTTACGATTGCTCCGACATCACAGCCCTTCTGGCAACTCGGGTGATTGTAGATGTTCTCGGGACCCTGGTTTCCCATGGAAAAATGGGTTCGCATAAATCCATCATCGACAAGCCGGTGTCCATTCCGGCCGGTCCGGACGTGGAGTAAGGCGATGGCGCGACATCATCACGGCCACGATCACCATGTTCACCACGATCATGAACATGGTCATCACCACCACCACCACCACCACACACATGACCACGATCACGGAGGTCTCGCGGGACATAATCACGTGGGCCCGGACCATCTGCATTCTCATGTTCATGGGGCCTCGCATGCGGACCGGGCCGAAGAACTGCAGGCACTTGCGGTGAGCTTCATCGACGGCTTTCGGGCTGCCGACGACAAGACCAGTTACCTGCGTCTTGCAGGCGTCCCGTTTCACCGCCCCGGTGCCGATGGTCTCATACAGCACCTTGTCGACGCAAAGATCGTCAGCAATTGGCAGGTCGGCACAGCCTCGCCGGCCTTTGCTTCCCGAGAACTCGTCTACATGAGTTTTCCAGGTTCAATGGTCCAAGCCCGGGAAACCATGACCTTCACCTTTGTATCCCTGTCGCAACGGTCAGACATTGACCTCATCGACATCCTCACCACTCGTCTGGCCCATGGAGATATCGCAGAATGAAACAGCTTTTGATGACGTCAATTCTTGCCTTGGCATCCACCCCTGCATTTGCACACCCTGGTGCGCACGGTCATCTGACCGGTTGGCAAGGCGCAGGTGAGCATCTGCTTGGCTCGCCATTTCATCAGCTGCTGCTCGTCGTGGCTGTTAGCGGGCTGGTTCTGGCCGTTTCCCTGGTCCGGAAATCGAAAAAAACCACGAGGAAACTGCCTGTAGAACGCAGGTCCTGAGGGTCTCTCTCGTTAAAGCGGGGCCCTTGATACCAACCGAGGTGTCAGAGCCCCGCCAAAGTGCTTTTGGAATGATCCGAGAAGAACAGGGTCGTTATGTCGTCGATCGCCATCGGACCGCCGAACAGGTAGCCTTGGCCGATGGTGCAGCCGATATCGACCAGTACATCGCGTTGCTCGACTGTTTCGATGCCTTCGATCAAGACCTGAGAGCCCATGGTTTCGGCAATACCAAGGACCATCTTGAGAATATCGCGAATTTTCTTGTCCTTGACCGCCTTGGTGGCAAACGACCTGTCGATCTTGATTTCGTCCCAGTCAAAGTCCGTCAGGTAAGACAGGGCGGAATAACCGACGCCAAAGTCATCCAGCGAAATGCCGATACCCAATGATCGCAACTCAACGAGTGTCGTCTGAATGCGGCGCAGATCGCTCATCAGGGTTGTTTCGGTCACTTCCAGTTTCAGCCTGGAGGCTGGCAGACCGGTCCGACCGAGGCATTCGTCGAGCATTGCAACGACGTCGTCGCTCAGAATCTGCGCAACTGAAAGGTTGACCGACAGGCTCAGGTCCGATGGCAACAACTGTACTTCCGAACACGATGTTTCCAGGATCTTCCATCCCAGCGATACGATATCGCCATTGCGTTCAGCGATCGGGATGAATTCCGAGGGTGAAATCCAGCCCAGTTCGGAATGGTACCAGCGTGCCAAGGCTTCAACGCCGAAAATCCGCCCGGTCATGAGATTGAACTGTGGCTGGAAGTGCGGAAGGCATTCGTTCGCCTCTATGGCGCGGGCAAGTGCGTTTTCGACGATTGTCCGCCGTTCCATTTCCGCGCGCATGGCCGGTTGGTAGGTCACGACGCGGCGGCGGCTGTAGCTGACGGCGTTACCAACCGCGAGATCCGCATTCCGAATGATGTCGGTGGCATCTCGATCGACGGTGGTTGAATCCGCATAGCCGATAGCTGGTGAAATCAGGAAGGATCCGAGTGCCGTTGGGACCGGGCGCAGGAAGATGTCGTGGATCCGGTTTGCGACGACGGAAGCAGTCAGCCCAACCTCTTCATCACTTACAGTCATGAGGAGAAATCCCTTGCCTCCTGAGCGGGCAAGGCAATTTACACCTTCCATCCGGTCTACTGCGTGACGCAACAGGTCCGCAGTCGATGCCAGGATAGCTTCCTCCGTTACAAGACTGAACTTGTTGATAGCCGGCAGTCTGGACTCCAGATCGATGTTGAGAATGCTCAAGGTCTGATCAGGAGCGAGTGTATCGTGAGCAGAGCGCACGATCTCTGCAAAGACACGGGAATTTACCAGGCCTGTAACACTGTCGTGGTCCAGCCGGTGCTCCAGAAGCCTGGTTTGCTCGCGAGTTGCCTCTGCCTGTCCTTGCAGCACCTGGCTGCGCTTGTTGGAGAACCAGATCCATCCAAGGCTGACCAGAAGGAAAACAACAACGAGCACGTCTTGTACAATCTGGTGGAAATGAAAGCTCTTTCTCGCCGCCGACATTTGCTTGGCAGCTTCTTGGGTCACCATCTGATTGATTTGTTGAAGGGAACTTCCTATCCCCTGCAAGATGATCAGTGCATTGCTCACGGAGGTCTGGTCATTGAGCGTATCCAGGAACGGTTTCACCCGGTTGCTCGTACGAACGATGTGGACCAGTTTGTCCTGGATGTAGTCCGACGGCCCCACAATTTCGCTATAGGCGTCGCTGGGCCACGTTTCGAAGGCGTTTAGCAGTGCTTCGTAGGTTTTTCCGGCCTCTGCAGCATCTTCCGGGCTTTTCAAGGCACTGTACCGTGCAATCAGTTTTTCCAGGGCCGTAGTGTTAAAGCGCAGCGTGTCGTTGAGGACCGAACGTTCCAACTGATCCTTGTGAACGTAGTCGGCTTGCGCGCTATAGAGCGAGTAGGCGTTTACACCGAGCAAAAGCGTAAGGGAGGCGCAAAGCGCCGGAAATCCTATTCGCAACAGTTTATCAAAAATCATTGGCTCAACCGCCTTGATGACAGATTACACCGCCCCAATTGGAGCTTATCGATAGTCCTTTCCGGCCCAATGTCTCTGTCACAGACGAACCGGTGCCCCCCGGCTTGCCATTTCCGGTATCAGCGGCAGGCCATCTACCTGCTGCGCTGGACCAGCGGTGGATTACGCCCGATTGTTAGCGCCGCAAACTTTCACGAAACTTGCGAATAAAAAACGGTTGTAGACCCCGATCGCGGAAAGATCTTTCTGCCCTTCAATCCACGATGTGGGAATTTAGACCCGACAACGGTTAAGACCGTCTAAATGCCAAAAGACGCAACGTAAATTATGCTTGGTTTTGCGGTGGATAACGGGGATGGGCACAAGATTGCTGTCATGTTGCCATTGTTTACCCAAGGTTGTCTTGACGCGATCATTCCAACACGAAATCCTGCAGCTGGATCATGAAATCGTGTTGGGAGCGGGTGCAAATGCCGATCTTAAGGACACTCCGAGATGGGCTTACGCCAACCGGGCTCATTGTAGCGGCCAGTTTCTTCGGTGCCGCACTGACGCCGTCGATGATGCCGAGGGAACCAATTGTGCAAGCGACCCTCGCCGCCGTGGCAGCGACGTTTGGCTATGAGGTGACCCTTCTGGCAAGGAGTGTCTGGCGTTATCTGGAGTTGCCGGAGCCCAGGGGACGTTTGTGGACACTCTGGCTCCTTGCCGCTTGCGGTATCAGTCTTGCGATCATGGTCTACAGTCTGTCGAAAGCTGCCAGTTGGCAGAACGCGACCCGTGAAGCTGTTGGTTTGCCGCCGCTCGAGAGCGCAGCGCCGTTCTTCATCGTCACTGTTGGCGTGTTGATCGCACTTTGCTTGTGGCTGGTTTTCCGGGTTGCAGGTGCCTTGCGTAGAGCCGTCGCTGTTGTTCTGGACAAGATGCTTCCGGGGCGCGTCGGCGTGGTCCTGTCCATCGTTCTTGTTGGCTGGTTCCTGTGGGCACTTGTCGATGGAGCCCTTGTACGTAATGCGTTTCGTATGGCCGATACGTCTTTTCTGGCTGCAGACCTGCTTCTTGAACCTGATATCGAAAAACCTGCGGATCCGGAAAAAACCGGTAGTACCCGGTCGCTGGTCAAATGGGAGGAGATGGGGCGTTGGGGTCGTCACTATGTCGCGACGGCTCCGACTGCAGCAGAGATTTCCGAATTCTGGCCGGATAAAGCCGTTGATCCTATCAGGGTCTATGTTGGACGAAGGTCTGGTGACACCGCAGAAGAACGCGCCCAACTTGCTTTGCGGGAACTGATCCGTGTCGGGGGTTTCGACCGATCGGTACTTGTGGTCGTGGTACCACCCGGCACCGGTTGGATGGACCCGGGAGCTCACGACACAATCGATTTCATGCTTGGCGGTGATGTGGCGACAGTGGCTGTCCAATATTCCTATCTGACCAGTTTTCTGGCGCTGCTTGCCCATCCAGACTACGGGGTAGATCAGGCTCGAGCCCTTTTCAACGCGGTCTATGCCCACTGGACGCAGCTGCCCAAAGACAGTCGGCCGGAGCTTTATGTTCACGGGCTCAGCCAGGGGGCCTTCAACTCCCAGGCGACACTTCCCCTGTTTGACATGCTGGGTGACCCGATCCAGGGCGCCTTTTGGGCTGGGTCTCCTTTCTTCTCGCGATATTGGTCGGAGGTCCGGGACCGGCGCAAGGCAGACAGTCCGGCATGGCGTCCGAAATACGGAAACGGCTCGCTTGTCCGGGTGATGGATCAATATGGCGGACTGGAGGGGAACTATGCGCCCTGGGGGCCAATTCGCGCGGTGTTTCTGAATTATGGCAGCGACCCTATCGTGAACTTCACGTTCGATACGGGCTTCAGGCCGCCAGCCTGGATGGCCTCACCGCGTGCGCCGGATGTTTCAGAAAAACTGTCCTGGTTTCCCGTGGTGACAATGCTTCAGATTGCGCTGGATTCCATGTTTGCGCTGGATGTTCCCAGATACGGGCACTACTACATTGCGCCTGATTACATCGACGGATGGGCTGCAGTTGTCGATCCGGACGGCTGGTCACCAGAAAGAGCGGAAGCGCTGAAAAAGATATTCGAGCGCCGTGATCCTGCGATTTAACGCCTGGAACCAATTGGTTCGACTATCGATTTTCCAGGAGGCTGGCCAGGCCACGCTTGAAGGTTTCTCCGGCTGGTTCTGCTGCTTTCACGATGTCCGCGACCTTGAAGAATTCCATGGTCTTGAAACGGCCGACTGGCGGCTCAATCAACAAATCAGGTTGATTGCAGGCCAATTTGGCGGCGACCAACGAGTGAAGGGTGATCGAGAACGAGCCGATCCAGGTCTCCAGGCCGGTTGGAAGCCCGCTTTTTCGCTCTTCGAAATTGCTGCCAGTGACATCGACGGCGACTGTCGGAATGCCGTCGTCCTGAAAGACATCGAATGGTGTCGGGTTGACGAAGCCCCCGTCTATCAAAACCTGGCCGTCTATCCTGACAGGCGTCAAAAGCATGGGGAGAGCGGACGAGGCTGCAATTGCAGGCAGCAGGGGCCCCTCCTCCAGAACCACCTGCGACTGGGTGTAAAAATCCGTCGCAACGATCTTCATTGGCAGTTTCAAATCCGAGAACTGCTCGGCCAGGTCTTCAGGAAACACCGTTTCGAAAAGAACGATGGGATCGATAATCGCCGGACGGACGACATTGAAGAGCGACGACCAGGTTCGGCCATCCGTCAGAAACAACTTTTGAAGCAATTGCGTTTTCTGGGTGAAGAGATCAACTGCAAACTGTCGGATCTCTCGACCGCTCATACCGCTGGCGTAAAAAGCACCGAGGATCGACCCCATTGATGTCCCGGCAATTTCGACGGGTTTGACACCCAGGTCATCCATCACTTCCAGAATGGGAATGTGAGCGAATGCCTTTGCGGCTCCGCCACCAAGGGCCAGACGGAACCCCTGGGCAGAGCTGCGGCTGTGTGTTGTCATTTCTGCCTCTGGGGCGCTGCTGGCAGAGGCCAAGCCAGCCATGCTGCCAGATCCAGCAGCGGCCGCGGCGAGCATCAATTCTCGTCTGCGGATCATTCGTCAAAGGTCCGTATCGTGTGCATGCCGGCGATCCATCCTGGATGGAAACGAAATTATAGTTTCGTTTGTAGAGTTGTCGATGTTGCGATTCAACGTTGCGGAGATTTCTGCGCAAGTCTTCAATCAGAACGATCGCGATGGGAAGCAGGTGCTTTACACACAACATTCAGACAATCAGTCACCGGATATGAAAACGGCCCGGAACCACTGGCTCCGGGCCGTCCTGGATAGGTGATAACCACGATTATTGCGGCAATTTGTCGTCGATACCCTGCACGTACCAGTTCATGCCGAGAATGGCTCCATCGTCGAGGGCGACGCCATCTTCAGCGGCAACCGAGCCGTCCTGCTTGGTGATCGGGCCGGTGAACGGCTCCCAACCGCCGGCGATCTTGGCTTCGGTTTCCTTGGCCATTGCAACAACATCATCCGGGAGATTGGTGTAAGGTGCCATCACGACGTGACCTTCGGCAAGGCCTGCCCAGGTGCTCTTGGGCTCCCAGGTGCCATCCATGACTTCCTGGATGCGTTCGATGTAGTACGGACCCCAATCGTCGATGATTGCCGTGTACTGGGCTTCCGGTGCGAACTGGATCATGTCGGATGCCTGACCGAAGCCATGCGCGCCACGTTCCTGTGCGACCTGAAGCGGTGCGGTGGAATCGGTGTGCTGGGTAATGACATCGGCACCCTGATCGATCAGCGCCTTTGCAGCGTCGGCTTCCTTGCCCGGATCGAACCAGGAATTGACCCAGACGACCTTCAGCTTGAAATCCGGGTTGACGGACTGAGCACCGAGCAGAAATGCATTGATGCCGGACACAACTTCCGGGATCGGGAACGAGGCGATGTAACCTGCGACGCCGGATTCGGACTGTTTGGCGGCAATCTGACCGATTATGTAACGGCCCTGGTGGAACTTGGAGTTATAGGTCGCGACGTTGTCGGCAGTCTTGTAGCCGGTCGCGTGTTCGAACTTCACATCCGGAAACTTCTTGGCGACCTTGATCGTCGGGTTCATGTAGCCGAAGGACGTGGTGAAGATGACATTGCAGCCTTCACGGGCGAAACGCTCGATCGCGCGCTCTGCATCCGGACCTTCCGGCACACTTTCAAGATATGCGGTTTCCAGCTTGTCGCCGAAATGCTTTTCCGCATCGAGACGACCCTGGTCGTGCTGATAGGACCAACCGAAGTCACCAACTGGTCCAACGTAGATAAAGCAGGCTTTGACGTCTGCAGCGTTTGCGGCAGAGCCGGCAGCTGCGAAGGCAACGGCGGCAACGGTTGCTTTCAAAAGAGATTTCATCTGGTTCTTTCCCCTCTGTTTCGATCTCTCTGTTGCGATCTTGTTTAAGGCCAAGCCCCCGATCGCACCGGGGCCGGGCCGACCGGTGGCTGGGAGGCTTACCGATCTGGAACGAATGGCTTGCCGAGACAGGCTGGCGTGTTGACGAGCGTCAGTCTGCGGTTTGCCGAAATGAGCACAAGCACCAAAATAGTCGCAAGGTACGGCAAGCTGGACAGCAGTTGGGACGGAATGTCCAGCTCAACTGCCTGGGCGTGGAGGTTCAGGACGCTGACTGCACCAAACAGATAGGCGCCAATAACCACGCGCAGCGGCAGCCAGGACGAGAACACGACCAATGCCAGCGCAATCCAGCCTCGGCCTGCAGTCATGTTTTCAACCCACTGAGGCGTATAGGCAAGCGACATGTAGGCACCCGCCAGACCTGCACAGGCGCCGCCAAAAAGAACCGCTGCGAACCTGATGCGAATAACGGAATAACCAAGAGCGTGAGCCGACACATGGTTGTCACCAACAGACCGAAGCACGAGGCCAAGCCGGGTCCGGAACAGGAAATAGGCAACTGCGATGACCAATGCGAAACTCACATAAACGAGCGCGTCCTGCTGGAAGAAGACAGGCCCGAAAAACGGAATGTCGGACAGCACAGGAATGTAGAGATCCGGAAGTTTAAGGCCTGGAATGCCGATGAAGGCCTCCCCGATCAGGCCCGAGAAGCCGACGCCGAGGATGGTCAGGGCAAGACCGGTTGCCACCTGATTGGTTACCAGGACGAGCACCAGGAAGCCAAAAAGTGCCGACATGGCCATGCCGGCGGCAATTGCCGCAAAGACGCCGAGCGTCCCGGATCCGGTCTGATTGGCGACGGCGAACCCGACCACGGCCCCCATGATCATCATGCCTTCGACACCAAGGTTCAAAACACCGGAGCGTTCAACGACGAGTTCGCCGATCGCAGCAATCAACAGCGGTGTTGCCGCGGTGATTACGGTCAGGAGAACGGCTTCAAACATGGGAGACCTCCCCTGCCGAACCACGCCGGCCGACAAATCTGATGCGATAGAGGATGAGTGTGTCGCAGGCGAGCACGAAGAACAGCAGAAGGCCCTGAATGACACTGGCAATCTTGTTGGAAACACCCATCGCCGATTGCACCGCTTCGCCGCCGATATAGGACAATGCCAACACGAAACCCGCGACGATGATACCGAAGGGATTCAGCCTTCCCAGAAAGGCGACGATGATGGCTGTAAATCCATATCCGGGAGAGATGGTCGGAAGGAGCTGGTTGAGTGCGCCGGACACTTCCATCGTGCCGGCAAGGCCTGCAAGACCACCGGCAATTGCGAAGGAAAACAGCGTCAGTTTCTTGGCAGAAAAACCGGCAAAGCTGCCTGCGCGAGGACTTTCGCCCATTACCCTGATCTCGAAACCCTTAATGGTCTTGCCGAGGACCACCGCAAGCACGACTGCGACGATCAACGTGATCGGGGCGGCATAGCTGAGCGACGTGCCGGGGACGGTGGACAAGGTGGCAGCGTCGGAGAAGAGCGCCGATTCCGGGAAGTTGTAACCGCCGGGATCCCGCCACGGTCCGCGAACCAGGTAGTCCAGCAGGAGACTGGCGACATAGACCAGCATGAGGCTGGTCAAGATTTCGTTGGTATTGAACCTGGTTTTCAACAGCGCCGGGATCAGGGCCCAGAGTGCCCCACCGATAGCGCCGAAAGCCATCATCAAGGGAAGCGTGGCAGCACTTTCGAAGTCCGGCATTAGAATGGGCAGAGCAGAGCCGAACAGCGCACCGACGACAAACTGGCCTTCAGCACCGATGTTCCAGTTGTTCGACAGATAGCACACCGACAAGCCGCAGGCGATCAGGATGAGCGGTGTTGCCTTGGCAATTGTCGCGTTGAGAGACCATTCTTGTGTCAGAGGTTCAATGAAGAACTTATATAATCCGAACAATGGGTTATGTCCGGATATTGAGAAAATGAGTCCGGCTGCGATTGCGGTTAGACCAACAGCGATCAACGGCGACAGCAGTGCCATCTTTCGGCTGTGCTCTTTTCTTTTCACGAGTTCGACGCGCATCAGGCAACCTCCCCTTGCGCTTCCGCGCCGCCTGCCATGAGCAGGCCGACCCGCTCGCGGTTCATGTCTGAAGTCGGCTCGGCCGCAGACAGATAGCCTCTGGAAATAACCGCAATCCGGTCGGCGATTTCGAAGATTTCATCCAGGTCCTGGCTGATCACCAGCACCGCCGATCCGGAGCGGGCAAGGTCGATGAGCGCCTGCCGGATAAGAGCGGCGGCACCGGCATCGACACCCCAGGTTGGCTGGTTCACGATCAGCACACCAGGTTTGCGGTCCAGCTCGCGGCCGACTACAAATTTCTGAAGATTGCCCCCTGAAAGGGAACGCGCTTCCGGATCGTCATGGGACATGCGCACGTCGAAGGACTTCTTGATGCGCTGTTCCATCTTGCCTGCATTGGCATTGGAGACGAAGAAACCACTGACCAGCTTGTCGCCGGTTCTGTGGCGCGTCAGAACGATGTTCTGCGATAGTTTCATGCCCGGTACGGCGCCGTGGCCGAGACGTTCTTCTGGTACGAAAGCCGCGTTCTGCCTGCGTCGCCAGGTAATGTTCCTGTTGCCGCAGGGCTTGCCGTCCAGAACGACCATGTCGGCTGCCACTGGCATTTCGCCGGAGATCGCGTCGAAGAGCTCACCCTGGCCGTTGCCTGCAACGCCGGCGATCGCGACCACCTCTCCGGCCCTGAGATCCAGCGACACCTTGTTCAGCGCTGTTGCGAATGGCGTTGCGGCTTTTGCGGACAGGTTCTTCAGGGCAAGCCGGGTTTCGCCGATTTGCGGCTTTTGAGAGCTGGCGCTTACGGAGGCAACGTCGGCTCCCACCATCATGCTGGCCAGAGATGCCGGTGTTTCCTTGGTCGGGTCACATTCGCGCACCACCTGGCCATGCCGAAGGATCGTCGCGTGGTGACAGATGCGTTTGACCTCTTCCAGCCGATGGCTGATGTACAGAACGGCGCAGCCTTCCTTGGCCAGGCGCTCCAGCGTCAGGAAGAGAAGATCCGCTTCCTGGGGCGTAAGCACCGATGTCGGTTCGTCCATGATGATCAGCTGCGGTTCCTGAAGCAGGCATCGGACAATCTCGATACGCTGTCGGATGCCGACCGGCAAGTCTGCAACAATGTCGTCCGGATTCAGGGGCAAGCCATAATCGCGCGACACGGATTGGATCCGATTGGCGAGTTCAGACATCCGCCCCGGATTTGGCAATGCCAGCGCGATATTTTCTGCAACCGTCAAGGCTTCGAACAGCGAAAAATGCTGGAACACCATACCGATGCCGAGTTCGCGGGCAACTGCCGGATTGCCGATGTCGACCCGTTGGCCCTGCCAGAGAATTTCACCGCCATCCGGCTCCAGTGAGCCGTAGAACATTTTTACGAGGGTCGATTTGCCTGCGCCATTTTCGCCAAGGAGTGCATGTATTTCACCCTTGTTTATGACGAGATCGACCCTGTCGTTCGCCAGAATGTCGCCAAATCTTTTGGTCAGGCCCCGGGCATCGAGCAAAGTATCCTTTCCGGATCTGCTTTGCCGCGCCGTGCCGCCGTCCCCTGTCATCGTTTCTGTTTCTGCCACGCCGTCCCCCAAGCGAATGCCGCTTTATTGACCAAGTGTTAGTTTTTGTGCAAGCCCCCCGCCTGCAGCGGCCTGTTGATGATTTCCAGCTTCGTCCCGAACCAGCAGATCGACAGCTATTCCTGCAGCGATTGCAGCCGGTTGTTTTGATTTGACTGAAGTCACCCCGACAGGACAGACCATGTTTGCCGTCAAAGTGTCATTCAGCCCCCGGGCCTTCAGTCGTTTCAGGAAGCGCGCCCGCTTGGTTTTGGAGCCGATTACACCGCAATAGGCAAAGCGTTGTTGAAGCAAGGCACGTACCATGATGTCTTCATCCAGGGCGTGCGAGTGGGTCATCGCCAGGACAAAGGCACCATCAGGGGCTTGTTCAAGGCAGACAGCTGGATCAGGGTTTGAAACTTTCCGGACATTTCCCGGAACCGCAGCCGGAAACTGGTCCGCCCTGCTGTCGATCCATGTCACGCTGAAAGGCAGAGGTGCGAGCGCCAGGACAACGGCTTTTCCTACATGCCCTGCACCAAAAAGATAAAGTTCGCGCCGCTTGCTGCCAAATTGCTCGATCAGCAATTGCTTGCCCGTTTTTTGGTCAAGTTGAAGGAAGAAGCGGTTCGTTGAAACGTCCGGCAGCAGATCGCGAGTCTGCACCACACCATTCACAACGCTGGCCTCGGTGGAAAACCGCGTTCCGTCGTTTTCCCGAAGCGAGAGTGTCTGAGCCATTTCAAGCGATGACGTTGTCAGCACCTCGATGGCGATTTGGGTACGTCCACCGCAGCACTGACCGAGGTCCGGGCCAAGCGAGACATTGTGGAGCTCGAAGCTGGCCACGCCATCCCGGATAGCTTTGTGGGCACGGCGGATGGCTTCGAACTCAAGCGTGCCGCCACCAATCGTGCCATAAAATCCACCACCAGCCGTTACCACCATACGAGCACCGTCTTCGCGTGGTGTCGAGCCATCGGCACGAGCAACGGTTACGAGTGCACAAGCGCCGTTTCGCTTCAAACAGTCGGCAATGTGCCCCCAGACCTTCATCAGGAGATCTTCCTCCGGCGCATATCCTGGACGGCTTTCATGATTGCCTCAGGTGTTGCCGGTGCGTCCAGATTGGGAACAACTCCCGGGCTGAGGCTCGCGACGGCATCATTGATCGCGCAAAACACTGCATTGGCCAACATGACAGGCGGTTCGCCAACGGCTTTGGACCGGTAAACGGTTGCCTGAGGGTTGCCGCTGCCTTCATAGAGACGGACGTTGAATTCCTCGGGAATGTCGGATGCTGTCGGGATCTTGTAGGTCGAGGGAGCGTGTGTACGAAGGCGCCCCTTTTCGTCCCAGACCAGTTCTTCGGTGGTAAGCCAACCCATCCCCTGAACAAAGCCACCTTCGATCTGCCCCAGGTCAATCGCAGGGTTCAGCGAATGGCCGACATCGTGAAGAATATCCACCCGGTCGACGGTCATCTCGCCGGTCATCGTATCGATTGTCACCTCGGCGCATGCGCCGCCAAAGGCAAAATAATAGAAGGGGCGCCCGGTCGCGCTTTCCCTCTCCCACGTTATCCCTGGCGTTGCGTAATAGCCTGCGTGTGAAAGCTGAATACGTGCCATGTGCGCCAGCTTGGCGACTTCCGAAAGGGCAAAGCTCTGGTCACCGACAACCACCTTGTTATCGCCGAAGAAGATTGCTTCCGGTCCGCATTGATGCAGTTCGCACAGGAAGGTTATCAGGCGGTTCTTGATTTCCTTCGCCGCCAGCTTGGCGGCCATGGCGTTGAGGTCTGTTCCGGAAGATGCAGCCGTTGGGCCCGTATTGGGAACCTTTGAGGTGTTGGTGGCGGTGATGCGTACCTTGTTCAGGCTGACACCGAATTCTTCCGCAACAACCTGCGCCACTTTCTGATACAGCCCCTGACCCATCTCGGTGCCACCATGGTTCAGATGAATCGAACCATCGGTATAAAGATGAACGAGCGCACCGGCCTGGTTGAGATGTTTCAGCGTGAAGGAAATGCCGAACTTAACCGGTGTCAGGGCCAGTCCCTTTTTCAGAACAGCGTTGTTTTCGTTGAAGAAGCGCACATCATCACGTCGTGCCCAATAGTCTGAACTCTCTTCCAATTGGGCGATCAGGTCATGCATGACCTGAAACTCTTCCACCGGCATGCCGAAAGGCGTCAGGTTCCGTTCTCCGTCATAGAAATTCAGCTTGCGAATTTCGAGCGGGTCCTTGTCGAGACTGATCGCGATCGCATCGATCATGCGTTCGGCAGCGAGCATGCCTTGCGGTCCACCGAACCCGCGGAATGCGGTGTTGGAGCAGGTGTCCGTGCGCAAGCGCCGGGAGCGGATGAGTGCATCCGGGTAGAAGTAGCTCGAATCGGCATGAAAAAGAGTCCGGTCGTTCACGCCAAGAGACAGGTCGACCGAGTAGCCACAACGGGCCAGGAATTCCATGTCGACAGCACGGATGCGACCTTCGCTATCGTGGCCGACCTGCCAGTTGACCTTAAAGTCGTGTCGCTTGCCGGTCATGATCATGTCGTCGTCGCGGTCGAGGCGGATCTTGCAGGTTCGGCCCGTGTGACTGGCTGCGATGGACGCCAGGGCAGCCCATTGGTTCGCCTGCGATTCCTTGCCGCCGAAACCGCCTCCCATGCGGCGAACCTCAGCCGTGACAGCGGCATCGGGCACACCGAGCACCTTGGCAACCGTGTGCTGAATTTCGGTCGGGTGCTGGGTCGAGGAATACACCAGCATGCCGCCGTCTTCCTGTGGCTGGGCCATGGCGACCTGGCCTTCCAGGTAAAAATGCTCCTGTCCGCCGATTTTCATGCTGCCAGTGAGGATTTCCTCGGCTGCGTTCATGCCGGTTTCAGGCGAACCACGCCGGAACTGATAATCCGGAAGCACTGTGGTGTCGGCGTCGACAGCGTCTTCAGCCGTCAGGATGGGGGTGATCGGTGCAATATCGATCTTTGCCTTCAACGCCGCTTTGCGCGCCAGGTCTCTTGTTTCGCCGACGACGGCAAAGGCGACCTGCCCGTAAAACAGGATTTCATCCTCGGCGAAAACGGGATCATCGCCAAAGGCGGATGAACAGTCATTCTTTCCCGGGACATCCTTTGTGGTCAGGACGGCAACCACACCTGGTGAAGCCTGGACCTCTTCAAGATCCATTGCCAGGATCCTGCCCCTGACAGCCTGCCTAGACCAGCCGGGCACAACGTGAAGCGTGCCAACGGGTTCGACCATGTCGTCGATATAGGTCGCCGTACCGGAAACGTGTTTAGCCGCGCTGTCATGCGGCAACGCCTTGCGGACATGCTTCAGGGGTGTTGTCAGGTCGTTGGGGTCAAGCTGCGCGGTCATGGCCTGCCTCCCGCTTGGCAAGCACACGGAGTTCTTCCGGTGCGGTGCCGCTGACCTCCATGAGGGCCTTTGCGAGCAACGCCCGCGCCGTTTCCATTCGGTACTCGGCACTTGCGCGCATATCTGTCAGTGGCGTGTAATCGGACAGCAATGCCTGCATGGCAGCGCCCCAGGTGGACGGATCGTCCAGCGAAGCTCCTTTCAAGGCAGCTTCCGCACCGGTTGCCCGTTTCGGTGTTCCTGCCATGCCGCCGAAGGCGATCCGGGCATCCGTAACCATGCCTTCTCCATCCACCGTCAGGCGGAATGCTCCCATGACGGATGAGATGTCCTGATCGAAACGCTTGGTGATCTTGTAGCAACGGAAAGCCTGATTGGCAGAAAGCCGGGGCACGAAGAGACCGGTGACGAACTCTCCCGGTCTGCGATCCTGCTTGCCGTAGTCGATGAAGAATTCTTCCAGCGGCAACGCCCTTGAGCCTTCTGCGGAATGCAGTTCCAGAGTTGTCCCCAGAGCGATCAATGCGGGTGGTGTGTCGCCGATCGGCGAGCCATTGGCGATGTTGCCACCGACTGTTCCCGAGGCGCGAACCTGCTTCGAGCCGATCCGGCGCCAGAGTTCACCCAGGTTTGATGAAATGCCGGTCATGGCTTCTTCGGTCGCGGCATAAGTAGCCGTTGCGCCGATCAATACCCCGGACGGACTGTCTTCGACACGGTCGAGGCCCTCTATTCGGCCAAGCCAAATCATCTTGGGCAAGTCGCGCAGATGCTTCGTGATCCACAGACCGACATCTGTCGCCCCGGCAACGAGGGTCGCATTGGGGTGCTGGCCGTAAAGAGCTGCCAAACCGTCAAGCGTTGCCGGCGAGGAAAAGAAGCAGTCGCTATCTCCGATGTAGACATCGCTGCTGTCGGACAATTGTCGCAACTGTTCCCGCGTTTCATGAGCACGCCAAGAAAAAGCATCGTCTGCAGCGTCAAAACAAGAGTCCAACGCCGCGTCGATAATCGGCCTATAGCCGGTGCAGCGACAAAGGTTTCCAGCCAGCCATTCGGTTACGGTCTTGCGTGACTTTTCCGCCCCTGCGTCATGATAGAGCGTGAAAAGCGTCATGATGAAGCCGGGTGTACAGAACCCGCATTGTGAGCCATGCATCTCGACCATCGCGGCCTGAACCGGGTGGAGCCTCGTATCGTCGGAGAGATCTTCGACAGTCACCAGTTCAGCGCCATCAATCATGCCGAGCAACTGGATGCAGCTGTTCACGGGCTGATAGACCAACTTGCCGTCGATCAATCGGCCAAGCGCGACGGTGCAGGCCCCGCAGTCACCCTCGCCGCAGCCTTCCTTCGTTCCGGTTTCTCGGCGGCGGAGGCGCAAGTAATCGAGAACGGTTTCCGTTGGACCGACATTCGCAAGTTCAACGATTTCACCACCCTTGAGGAAACGGATCGTGTCACGCATAGGCCTGATTCCCCATGTTAGCCAAAAACGGATCGGAGACATCTGATGCGTAACAGTTTGAACACTCCGCATGCATTGGGAGCATTGCATCACGAGCCGTAAAATGGTGGTCATGGAGTACCCGGTGCGAAGCATGCGGACGAGGTGCCTTACCCATGCTCCACAGCCTGCTCAGCAGGCCGCTTTCGGGCCCTACCAGGGCTGTATTCAGATCGTGCGTAGGCAAACGCCCCATCAGTTTTCTCCCTCGCACGGCGCATTGCCGCAAAACTGTCACAAAAAATGTGCCTTAAAAAAACATGGAACCAAAGCGCTCATTTGAGACCGCAATGTTGCCTATTTGGCATCAAGAGCTGAAAGTTGGTCCCTCAAAGCGAACACGGCATGGTCGAAAAACATGCCCGGCGCAAGCGCAAGAGCACGCAGAGACGACGTTACCACACAGAGTCGGTCGGCCTGAAGCGGCGTATCGGACAAAGGTTTGAAGATCAGGAAACCGTTGGCAAGGTCGTCTTCGCAACCGATCATCGTCTGAAAGCCAATTACCTGTTCCTCCCTGGCAAGGGCTCGCATCAGCCTGAGCGAATTGGCTTCCACATAAGTGCGCGAAGCGCCGGGTATCCGGCTTCGAACGATGTCCAGGCGGGTGCGCAGTGACAGTCCTTCTGCGGGCAGCGCCACCGGATATTTCAGGCAGTCTTGCAGTCCAAGTGTTTTCGCTCCGGCCAACGGATGATCCGGACGCATGAGTGCTCCGATCACGAGATCATGGTGAAAGGCGGTTGTGAGCGCCGAGGTCTCCGGCGGGTCGAAGGTGAAGCCGACATCCGCTTCAGCCGCCTCTACCTTTCGGGCGGCTTCTCTGGATGAGGAAATCGAGACATTCACGTGAATGCCGGGATAGCTCTTGCGAAACGTGCTGATGACCGCCGGGAGGAGCTTTTCGGCAACGCTTTCGACGCTTGCAATCGAAACCGTACCGCGTCGCAGTCCCTTCAAGGCGTCGAGTTCGGCAACCGTGCCTTCGAAATCGGAATAGGTGCGCCGGATATGTGCCAGCAGCAACTCTCCGGCTTGCGACAGACGCAGGCGCCGGCCGACACGGTCAAACAACTGCAGTCCGAGAGCCTCTTCCAGCCAGAGAACCTGCCGGTTGATGGCAGATGACGCCACGTTGAGCTCCCGGGACGCGGCGCGGATCGAGCCGGCCTCGGCGACGGCCAGAAAATAGCGCATCGCCGGGCTGTAAAGATTTCGAGAAAGATCCTGTGCTCGTCCGGACCGCATGAAATTCCTGCTCTTAGGGGATCAGGACCGTGGTGCCGGTGGTCTTGCGGCCTTCAAGGTCCTGATGCGCCTGGACGGCATCGGCAAGCCTGTATTCCTGGTTGACGCCGATCTTGACGATGCCTTTCTGGACGACATCGAACAATTCGCCCGCGGTCGCTTCCAGTGCTTCGCGGCTGGCGATGTAGCTGAACAGCGTCGGCCGGGTTGCGAACAGAGAGCCTTTCTGGGCGAGGAGCGCCAGGTTGAAGTCGGCGATCGGCCCAGAGGACTGACCGAAAGTGACCCAAAGACCCCTCGGTTTCAGGCAGTCGAGCGATCCGGGATAAGTGTCCTTGCCGACACTGTCATAAACAACATCGCAGCCCTTGCCGCCGGTAATATCCTTTACCCTGTCGACAAAGTTTTCAGTCCGGTAGTTGATCACGTGCTGGTAGCCGTGTGCCTTTGCAAGTTCGACCTTTGCTTCCGAACCGGCAGTGCCGATGACAGTGGCGCCGAGATGTGCTGCCCATTGACCGGCAATCAGGCCGACGCCTCCGGCAGCAGCGTGAAACAGCAGCGTCGTGTCCGGGCCAACGGAATATGTCTGGCGCAGAAGATACTGTGCCGTCATGCCCTTCAGCATCATGCCGGCAGCGGTCTTGTCATCAATCCCGTCTGGCAGGACGACAAGACGATCAGCGGGCACGATTCTTTCCTGCGCGTAGGCGCCGAGCGGGCCAACATAGGCAACACGGTCGCCGGGGCTGAGATGTGTCACACCCTCACCGACCGTCTGTACGACCCCAGCCCCCTCGTTGCCGGGGCTGAACGGCACGCCGGCAGGCGCGGGATAGAGGCCGGAGCGGAAATAGGTATCGATGAAATTGAGGCCGACTGCTGTGTGGCGGATGCGCGCCTCACCTGGGCCGGGCTCACCGACTTCGATATGTTCCCAGCGCATGACATCCGGTCCACCGGTTTCGTGTACGCAGATTGCTTGAACCATGACTTTATCCCCGGGGTGATGGGCCGAGACCGATTTGGTCTTGCGGCAATTGAAGTTGGCAAGACCATAAATGATTTCAACGCCATCGGAAAAGGTCATTCCGAAGCATAAATGGCATCAGGCGTTCGTGACGCTTCCTTCCGGTCAGCGCTTCAAGAGAAAGCGCGGCACAACACCGGCGCCTTGGTTCGCGCCAGTGCCAAAACTGTATTTTGAATGTAGGGAAAGGTCAGTCGACCCTGTCGAGCAATTGCTGAACAGCAGAGACCAGCAGCAGATAGAAGCTGGCTGCCGTGAATGCCCAAGCGAGCGGGCCGTTCAATGCCATACCGTCCAGAATTGCGTAGGCGGCCAATCCCATCCAGAGCAGTGTCACCGGCAAGGTAATCATGCGCCAGCGACGCACGCGGACAGGATGGACAAAGCGGACCGGAGCGAACGTCAATGCGCAGCACAAGAGCACGAACATGATCGTGAAGCTTTGCGATGGCGACAGAACCATAAGGCCGAAAACGACCATGTTCCATCCAGCGGGAAAACCCTTGAAGGATCCGTCGGGTGTCTTCATGCCGTTGTCGGCAAAATAAAGAGCGCCGGTAAAGACCACGAGCCCGCCACAAATCCAGTTCCAAGGACTTGTCAGCATCAAGCTCCAGGAAAGCGCGAAAGCGGGAAGAAACACGTAAGTGGCATAGTCGATCACGAAATCCAGCGAGGCACCGGACCAGCGAGGCAGACGCTCTGCAATCTTGTAACGGCGCGCCAGCGGGCCATCGATGCCATCGATGAAAAACGCCAGTCCAAGCCAGGCGAACATCTCCGCCCAGTTTTCACGCGCACCTGCCAAGAGGGCAATAAGAGCGATCGGAGCACCGGAAGCCGTCAGGATATGGATCAGGAACAGAGCGGGCTCAGTCCTCTCTTTACCTGGTGTAATATCCGCCACGGGGTTCCCTCACTTTATGATCTGAACGCAGTAAACTGGTGCATTTGCGTTCTGAGATGTGTGCGGTTCACGATTGACCCGCTGGCCCATGGATCACACACTGACGCTGATACGGTCCTTTATTGCAATCGTATGACAGTGTGAACCTAAAAAACAGTCCCCGCACCAATAGCAGTGAATTTAGGTTGCCGCATTTCCCAAAAGGATGAGGGAAACGAGGAGACCTGCCCAGACCAGCAGAACAGCCCCGATGGCAGGTGGCAGAATGCGGCTCGGGAACGTTTTTTCAATGGCCATCAACGCGCCGAGCAGCGCGATCCAGACGATGTTCATCAGGCCGACCGCGAACATGACAGTCATTACCGCCCAGCAGCAGCCAAGGCACACCCAGCCCTGCACCAGCCCTTCCCGCAAGCCAGACATCGCACCCGGCCCAGCATCGTCACTGGCAAACACCCAGCGCGGATACCAGCAGCGCCGGAGACAGGCCTTCTTGGAGGGGGTGAACTGATATAAACCAGCGGCGAAGAGGACCGACGTCGTCAGAGCCATGCTTGCAGGAGCTATCATATTCGTCATGGCACCCGCCCTGGACAAAGCCCATTGCGCCGCGGTTGCTGCGACCGCGTAGCCAAGCCAGACCGCCAGATAGCCGAACATTGCGGTGACAACGAGAAGTACCGGCGTTGCCGTACTGCCGGACTGTGCCGAAAGCTCGGTGTAATAGGCCCGAAGCATCGGCACGGCCGTAGGCAACATCATGGCAAGGGCCATCATTGCCCACATCAGGAAGATCTTCACAAGATCAACTGTCGTCATGTCCGCACCAGGCATGCCGAATGTTGCGCTGGTCGGCAGGCAAAGAACCGCAAGTGCGGCCCGCGCTTCCGCAGGCAAACCTGCGTACTGGTTGAAACTGTTGAGAATCACCATGCCGGGTCCGGCTTCGCTCATATCCATGACCGGCACCATGTCGGCTACCATTGCAATCAGGTATGCCCAGCCGGCGGCGGCCAATATCGAGACCAGCACAAGCACTAGCGGCCAGCCACGCATGTTTTGTTCCGGCTTGGTGGAACCGGCCTGATTGGAAGATGTGCGCGTCAAACTCGTCATTTCGGCCTTTAGGTGGCGTGTGTGTCCGGGGTCTTGAGACGTCTTAGCGGATTAGTCGAGGCAGGCATTTGATCTTACTCATGGTCGACCTTGAATGCCCTGCGTGTATTCGTCCCGTTGATTTTGAGCCCGCAAACAGCAATTTAGATCTCAAGATCAAATCAGATGGAATTTTACCATGTCCAGCAGCCACGCGCCGGAACAGTTTGACATTGCAATCGTCGGCGGAGGGCCATCCGGGCGAATTGCAGCTCTTGCTCTGGCCCAGCAGGGATTGTCGTGTGTCCTGATTGCCCCCTCAATGGAAATCAAGGATGGCCGGACAACCGCGCTGTGGCAGCGTTCCATCGATCTGTTGCGCGATATTGGCGTCTGGTCGGACATAGAAGACAACGCCGCATCCTTGAAGAAGATGCGCATGATCGACAGCACGGGGCGGCTTTTTCGTGCACCTGAAGTGGTCTTCGACAGTTCTGAGCTTGGCCTTGAAGAGTTTGGTTTCAATATCTTGAACAGTGAACTTAACGCAGTACTTGAAAAATTTTGTGCTGCGCAATCCGGACTGGAGGAGATTTCGGACACTGTCGAGAGTGCCGAATTCGGAGACGATCACGCTACCCTCGTCACCAGTGGGGGTAGGACGATTTCAGCCAAATTGGCCGTAGCTGCAGATGGCCGCCGATCGACACTGCGTGAAGCAGCCGGGATTGAAGTCAAAAGCTGGTCCTATCCGCAGGTGGCTGTTGTTCTGAACCTTGAGCACCGGCTTCCACACCAGCAGGTCTCGACCGAATTCCACACTTCGACTGGTCCGTTCACACTGGTACCGCTCCCCGGCAGACAGTCATCACTTGTTTGCGTGGAAACTGCGGACGGTGCTGCAGATCTGTTGGCGATGACGGACGAGGACCTGGAAGCGGACCTCGAACGGCGGGCACATTCGATTCTGGGTCGGTTCAAACTGTCTACGAAACCACAAAGTTTTCCGCTTTCAGGACTGACTGCCACTTCCCTAGTTGGGCCGCGTCTGGCGCTTGTGGGCGAGACCGCGCATGTCTTTCCGCCCATCGGCGCGCAGGGTCTGAACCTGTCTTTGCGTGATATCCGGGACCTCATCTCCGTCGTGGCATCGGCCAAGCGCGCGCACGCCGACTTTGGTGGCAAGACCGTTTTGAGTGCTTACGAGAAGAAACGGTTCAGCGATATCCGGACACGGACAAACGCGGTGGACATGCTGAACAGATCGCTGCTGACAGGCTTTCTGCCGGTTCAGGCTGCGCGAAGCGCGGGCATGTATCTGGCCGGCAAGGTTGGTCCGCTGCGGCGCCTGCTCATGCGGGAGGGCATTGCACCGGGAACCGCCTTTCAATTGCATCGATAGACGGTTTTCGGGTGCTGCATTCAAACCTGTGACCGTGCTGCTGATCGCTTGGCGCCGTGATACGTCAGCGCCATGCCGATCATCTGACGGAGCGCATCCTCTGGTAACGGCTGGCCTTGAGTGAAGTGAACGCTTCTATCGCCGCCGAAGACGAGGTCCGGGAACATTGTGCGCCAGTCAGACACCAGTGAAGATTGACAATTTACAAAGAGAGCAACGTCCCCTGCCCCGGAATTGTCTCGGTCTATCCGGATTGTCGTTCCGGTTTTCGGGCGCTTCGTCAGATAGCTGGCCTGACCCCATTTCATGGTTTCTTCCAGTTCTCCGATATCGTCGCGCTGCGTCGCCGTCTCGGTGATCAATGACCTGATGGTCAGCAGTCTTTCGCGGATATCCGCCGGATATCTTTCGAATATCGCAAGGACTTCCGGATTGTCTTTCACCACAAGTCCTCTTGTTGCGACCAGGATGGCTAGCTTGATCTTCTAGCCACCGGTTGGAAGGAAACCGCTCGTCAGCGCCCAGATGAAACCGGTAACGGTGACGATCGACAAGGCCGTGCCTATCAGTACGAAGCTCGACGCCCGCTGAACATACGTCCCATATTGCTGCGCGATAACAAAGACGTTTGTCGCCGGCGGCAGGCAGGACATCAGAACCGCGGTCGCGATCCAGTTGGGATCGAAGCCGCCAAGCCAGGTCAGGAGCAGAAAAATCAGGATCGGGTGCAACAGCAACTTCACACCCAGCACCAGCGGCAGTTCCAGCGGTATCCGACCGATCGGACGAAGCGCAATGCTGACGCCCATGGCAAAAAGGGCGCAAGGTGCTGCTGCATTGCTGAGATAGCGCAGAAGCGTATCTATCGCTTGAGGTGGCTTGACCTCCAGCGCGGCGGCGAAGACACCGGCAATCGTTGCCACGATGAAGGGATGGGTGAAGATCCTGACCACAATCTTCTTCAAGGTCCCAAGGATCGATTCTTCTTCGGTACCGGCCAATGCCATCATCAGCGGTGCCAGAATGAACATCAGCGCATTGTCAAAGGCCAGGATGAGTGCGGTCGGTACGGTTGCCTGCTCTCCCAGAACAGCCAGCGTCAACCCCGGCCCCATGTAACCGATGTTGGAATAGGCCCCGGCAATGCCCAGGATCGTGGATTCGCCGATGTTGCCGCGTGTTGCGACCACACCTATGCAGAAGGAGATCGCGAACACAATGTAGGTCGTGAAGGTCGTGGCGGTAATGTAGGACGCGTTTGCGAGCTCTTCGATCGGCGTCTCAGACAACAGACGGAAGAAGAGCGCCGGAAGGGCCAGGTAGATCACGAAGAAGTTCATCCAGCTCAGGCCTGCCTCGGGCAGGTTCTTGATCTTGCCGGCACCGAAGCCGAGAAGGATCAGTCCGAAAAACGGAAGAGCCAGTGAAATGACGTTCTGCATTCAAATACCAAAGATGAAGACGACGCGCTGTATCGCGGTTGGTTGGGTTTGAAGGCGCTTGCATCTTGCGCCTGGCTTGGATATGGACGCGTGACTTGGAGGTCACCTCGGTGATCCGCATTCCAATCAGGTCTGAGGGCGCATCGCAAGGCCCCAATCAGTCGGACAAGGTCGGAAGTGCCCTCTTTTCAGGACGGGCGGACAACATGAAAGCATTCGGTCGTAATGTCCCGCAAAAAAAAGCAGCGTAAACACCCGAAGCTCACAGCTGTGCAAAACCGGGTGGAAGGCTTTGCGCTGACGGTAGCCATCTGGCTGTTCCGCCTGATCCCCGTGGACGTTGCCTCCTATGTCATGGGCGCCTTCTGGCGTCGGCTCGCACCGTTCAATCCCAGACACAAGCGTGCTCTGCGCCACTTGAAGAAGGCCTTTCCGGGCATGCGGCGCGCGGAACGAGAACTGATTGTGCGTGGAATGTGGGAGAACCTCGGCCGCGTGGCAGCCGAAACTTTCCACATCGACCGGCTTCTGAAACAGGACTACCGGTTTGAAGCAGTTGCGGATGAAATCACCGAACAGGTTCTGAACGGCGAGCGTGCCTGTTTGTTCGTTTCATTCCACAGCGCAAACTGGGAATTGTGTGTTCAGCCCGCCGTCCGGCGCGGTATCGAGATAACGGGCGTCTATCAGGCTCTGCGCAATCCGGAGGCCGACAAGGCCCTGCAGGCACTGAGGAAAGACCTCTACAAAGGCGGTCTTTTGTCGAAAAGCCACCAGACCGCTCGCAAGATTCTGGCGACCCTTAAAAGCGGCGGTATCGTCGCGATGATGGGAGATCTCAGGGAAACGCGCGGTGTGCAGGTGCCCTTTTTCGACCAGATGGCTTACGCCACTCCGGTCCCGGCTTCGCTCGCCCGGTCCTGCAACGTGCCGATTGTTCTCGGCCGGGTCGTGCGCAAGAAAGGTGTGCATTTCCGGATTGAGGCCCAGGCCGTCGAAGTGCCTGTAACGGATGACAGGCAGGCGGATATCGAGGTCGCAACCGCCAGGATCCACGCAATTTTCGAAAGCTGGATCCGCGAGCACCCCGAACAATGGATGTGGATCCACAAGAAGTGGGCGCCTCCAGGTAAAACGTCTGCCCAGAAACAGGCCCGGCGCGCAGCAGCGGCTCGCCTGGAAGGCGATTAAGCCTGTTCTCCTTTCGGGGTATGGTTGCAGCGCAGCATTGACGTTATAGCTATTCCTCAAACTGGTGGAGGACAGCTGTTTCATGAAAACCCCAAGCGCATTCTACAAGCCGCTCGCAATCGGCGCGCCGGACCCGTATCGCGAGCTTCCCGTCTCGCTGGAGCGCATGATCCATTTCGTCCCTCCGCATATTGAAAAGATGCGGTCCAAGGTGCCGGATCTCATCAAGAACGTCGATGTCGTACTCGGCAACCTTGAAGATGCAATTCCCGCCGATGCCAAGACCGATGCCCGCAGGGGCTTCATTCAGATGGCGCAGGACAATGAATTCGGAACCACTGGCCTGTGGACCAGGGTAAATTGCCTCAACAGCCCCTGGTTTCTTGATGACCTTCTTGAAATCGTTCCTGCGGTCGGAGAAAAACTCGACGTGGTGATGCTTCCCAAGGTGGAAGGCGCCTGGGACATCCATTATCTCGACCAACTGCTTGCGCAGCTTGAAGCCAGGGCCGGTCTTTCCAAGCCGATCATGATCCACGCCATTCTGGAAACGGCCGAAGGCGTCAAGAACGTCGAAGAGATTGCAGCGGCCAGTCCACGGATGCACGGCATGAGCCTGGGACCGGCAGACCTTGCGGCTTCCCGCGGAATGAAAACAACACGTGTGGGCGGCGGCCATCCCGACTATGCGGTTCTTTCAGATGCTGACGGCGCAGGTGGCAGAACCGCATATCAGCAGGATCTCTGGCATTACACGGTCGGAAAGATGGTCGATGCCTGCCTGTCTTACGGCCTGAAGCCCTTCTACGGCCCCTTTGGTGATTTTTCCGATGCGGCAGCCTGCGAAAGCCAGTTCCGCAATGCATTCCTGATGGGCTGCCTTGGCGCGTGGTCCCTGCATCCGACGCAAATCCAGATCGCGAAGAAGGTTTTCTCTCCGGATCCGGGCGAAGTCGCCTTTGCCCGCAAGATCCTTGAGGCTATGCCGGATGGAACCGGTGCCGTGATGATCGACGGCAAGATGCAGGATGACGCAACCTGGAAGCAGGCAAAGGTGATCGTTGACCTTGCAAAACTGGTTGCATCCAAGGACGCGGAACTCGCGGAGGTCTACGGCCTTTAGACTTTCGCAAGGCTCGTCGTCTAAGGTTTAATGTTACAATGCTTGCACGCCGGCTGCCGACACGGTATCCCGGCAGTGCATGCAGTATGCGGACGAGTAACCATGCGAACGGCAAAATTCAGAATTGGCCAGGTCGTCCGGCACCGGATCTACCCCTTCCGTGGCGTTATTTTCGATGTCGATCCGACCTTCAGCAATACGGAAGAATGGTGGAACGCCATCCCGGAGGACGTGCGTCCTTTGCGCGACCAGCCGTTCTATCATCTCCTCGCCGAGAACGAGGAGACTGAATATGTGGCCTATGTCAGCGAACAGAACCTGGAAGCGGATATGACCGGTGAACCGGTGCGCCATCCGCAGGTTGAAGAGATTTTCGAAGAACAGACGGACGGCTCATATCTGCCGCGCAGCGTAGAGATCCACTAATCGTCCCAATTCCCGGCGATTTTCAGTCTTGATCTTCAAATACAAAAAAAAGGCCGGAACTTTCACAGTTCCGGCCTTCTTCATTTCTGGCAAAGCAGCCTGTTACTGGCTTTGCTTCTGAGCGTCGATCAGCTTCTGACGCGCTTCGTCAGCGCGCTTCTGCAATTCGCTCTGCAGTTCTTCCTGACGCTTTTGCAGCTCGGCAATGTTCATCGGCTCGCCGTCGTAAACCTTGGTGAAGCCGATCAGGGTCATCTTGAAGACGATTTCCTTGGCTTGCTGGTTATACGGCGCCACAATCACCTCACCGCCCTGCTTCATGGTGTTGATGAACGAGTCATCAATCGCCAGTTCTGCGTAGCAGGCATTGGGTGCGCAGATGCTGTACTTGCCCTGTACGGGCTTGCCATCATCGATCTGGATACGCACACCCGGCTGGATAAGAACGCCGGTCGGTACAGCGACCAGCAGTTTCTTGCGGGCTTCGCCCTCAGTTTCCTGAATAGCAATGTTACTCAGGAACTGTCCGGTATTTGTGCGCAATTCAATCGAAATAAAGCAGATTTCCTTCTGCGTGTTCGGATTGGTGTTACACGCTTTCGTCCATGGGCTTTTTTCTTCCTGGGCGATTGCGGGTGCACCTGCAAAAGAAGATAGGGCTACGAACGCACCTACTGCACATCCGAACAATCCTCTTTTCAAAACACTCGTCATCGATACGTCCTCAATCGTGCGTGTACGAAACTTTCGCGTTGTTCTGAGCCATTCCGGAACCAACCGCAAGGCCCGTAACGACATTCAAACCGTGAAACCATGGTAAGACACTTAATTTGGGCGAGAGGGTGGCCGATTTGCAACGCACCCCTGTCAGCGAATTGAAACCTGAATATCTTGCGGTTTGTTGCTTGTCCCGGGCGCGTCCGTGGGAACCCTGTGCTACTGTAATCGCTGAGAATCAACAGAATCTCCGGCGGTGGTGATGCGTAGTTCGATAGTTTCCGGTCTTCTTTTTCATGCCGGCAAGGCGATCGGTTTGGCAACCTCGTCTGCATGCCTGCTTGCCTTGACAATCAGCCTGCCCGCCAGCGCGGACGATGAAAACGTCCCCTGGACGCATGCAATCGCCATGCACGGGACACCTGCACTTGGACCTGACGAACCATTTCCCTATGCCAACCCCGATGCGCCCAAGGGCGGCACAATCACGCTTGGTGTACAGGGAACCTTCGACAGCCTGAATTCCTTCATTGTACAGGGTGGCTGGACCTCGGCACGTGGAATGCGCGAACGCGAATTCGGCAACAACATTCTGGAAAGCCTGATGGTCCGCTCCTATGCAGAACCCTTTTCCCTTTACGGTCTTCTGGCGCAACGTGTGCGCATGCCGGACAGCCGGGAGTGGATCGAGTTCGAGCTTAATCCGGATGCAAGGTTTTCCGACGGGACGCCAGTCACAGTCGATGATGTCATCTTTTCTCTGGAAGTGATCCGCGACAAGGGGCGCCCGCCCTATCGAAACTGGTATGCAGCTATCACCGAAAAACAGGTCACCGCACCGAACCGGTTGAAGCTGGTATTCGAAAACGGTGAAAACCGCGAACTGCCGCTGTTGATCGCGTTGGCTCCAATTTATTCCAAGGCAGCCACGGACGCGGAGAATTTCGACAAATCGTCGTTGAACCCGCCGACCGGCACAGGGCCGTACACCTTCAAGACGATCGAGCCAGGCAGGCTCGTCGTTTATGAGAAGAACCCGGACTATTGGGCCAAGGACCTGCCTGTCAAAGCCGGTTTCGACAATTTCGACGAGATCCGGGTAGAATATTTCCGCGACGAGACGACCTTGCAGGAATCCTTCAAGAAGGGTCTGGTCCAGGCGTTGCAGTTCCGGGATCCTGCCCGTTGGGCAACGGGGCTTGATTTTCCGGCAGTGAAAAATGGCGATGTTCTCAAGCGGGCAATTCCGCTCGGGATTCCCGCCGCCATGCAGGGCATCGCATTCAACACCCGCAAAGACCAGTTCTCCGACCCGGCCGTGCGCAAGGCCTTGCGCATGCTTTTCGATTTTGAATGGGTAAACCGCAATCTCTATTACGGACTTTACACGCGCACGGCAGGGTACTGGGACAATTCCGAGCTTTCATCGGTTGGCCGTCCGGCAAGCGACCGGGAAAAGGAATTGCTGGCTCCCTTCCCTGACGCCGTCGATCCCGAGGTTATGGACGGCACATGGCGTCCGGCGGAAGCGGACGGTTCAGGACGTGACAGAAAGGTGCTGCGGGCAGCGCTGGAAGCCTTCGGCGAGGCCGGTTACAGCCTCAAGGACGGAAAACTCCTGCACTCCGAAAACGGCAATCAGCTTTCCTTTGAAATTCTTGCCAAGAATGAGGACGAAGAAAAGCTGGCTCTCGCCTATATCCGTACTCTTGAGTTGCTCGGCGTATCCGCAAGCGTACGCAGTGTAGATCCGACGCAATTCGAAGACCGCAGGACGAAACGCGAGTTTGATATGGTGTTCAACACCTGGTTCTCCTCGCTGTCCCCTGGCGCTGAGCAATATGGACGCTGGTCGTCAAAAGCAGCGGAAACGGAAGGATCCTTCAACTTTGTGGGCGCACATGAACCGGCGATCGATGCGATGATCGACGAGATTGTCGGTGCAAGGAGCCGCGACGAATTCGTGGCTGCCGTTCGCGCATTCGACCGCGTTCTGATTTCGGGAGCCTACGCAGTCCCGCTTTATCATGTCGCGGACGATTGGGTGGCGCACTGGAAGCAGATCGTTCCGCCGCAAAACGAGTCGCTCTACGGCCACGAGTACGACACCTGGTGGTCGGCCACGGCGCAATAATCGGACCAATGGACGAAAAACAAGATGAAAGCCACGCCTGAAAGCCTGTCCACGGAGTATCATGAGAGCGGAGCCTGGTCCGATGTGCCGCTTGATGAAATGTTCCGCAAGACAGCCGCAGAACACCCCGACCGGCTTGCGCTGGTTGATGCTCCCGACAGGGCTACCTGGACAGGTGGTGCTCCCCGAGCGTTGAGTTATGCCGAAGCCGATCGGGAAATTGATCGTCTTGCCGCTTTCTACACCACCGTCGGGCTGTCATCCGACCATGTCGTCGGTGTGCAGGCTCCCAACACAGTCGATACCGTAATCGCGATCCTGGCAGCCCTGCGAGCAGATCTGATCATTTCTCCCTTGCCATTGCACTGGCGGCAGAAGAACGTTCTGGAAGCCTTGAACTCCATAGGCGCCAAGGGATTTGTCGCGGCTGACCGGGTAGAAACACGCGAGGTTGGTGTTGCCGCACGCGATGTTGCTGCAGACCTGTTCTCGTTGCGGTTTGTTTTCGGCCTAGGCAAGGACGTTCCCGATGGTTTGATCGAATTGGGGCCGATGCTTGCCGAAATGGGTGACGATCTGAAGTTCACTCCGAGTGAGCGCCCTGATCCGGCTGACCACACTGCGACCATCTGCTGGAGCCGAAGCGGAGAGGAAAACGTTCCGGTTACACGCTGCCATAACCATTGGGTATCGGTCGCACATATGATCGTACAGGAAGCTCATGTGCGCGATGCCAGCGTGATGGTCCTCCCCTATTCGCTCAGCGGCTTGACCGGCCTGGGCGGAGGACTGGTTCCGTGGTTGCTGACCGGCGGCACCTTGCATCTGCACCACCCGACTTCACTTGCCAATCTCGCTGCTCATGCCAACGAAGTTCAGGCGGATATCGTCATGACACCCGGGCCGCTGGCACAGACGCTCGACCGTAAACTTGAAAACACCAAGACGACGCTACTTGCAGCCTGGAATATTGCGGCCCCGCACCCGACGACTTTCGTTGCGAGGCGCCGTCTGATCGATCTTCACATCGCTGACGAATTCGCACTCGTTGCCAAGGCGCGAGGTCCCTCGGCGAAGATGAAGGCCACCGCGCTGGGAAAGCATAGCGGGCCGATAGGGTGTGAAAGCGGGCCAGCCCTTCTCGAGATTGCGGTCACCGACGAGGTAGATACGCAAGCTCCAACGCTTCTGGTGAAGGGACCAATGGTTCCCGATGTCGGGTGGCGAACCATCAATGGTGACCAGCGGCGCGTCCGCTGGGAAGGAACCGGTTTTCTGAATACCAACATCAAGGTTGAACTGACGGATGGCGGCATCGCAGGTTTCGGTATCCCGGGCCACTATGCCCTTGGCACCGGCAACCTTGAAACGGTGGATGTTGTCTACGCAGGGTACCCGGGCGTCAAGGAAGCTGCTGCCTTCATAGTGGAAGATCCTCTCCTCGGAGCCAGGATGTACGCAGCGCTTGTACCCGAGGCCGGGAACGTTCCAGATGCTGGTGCCTTTTTCGCGTATCTGGATGCCGAAGGCGTGGACCTTGCCAAGATCCCCCATCGTGTGTTGATTTTACAGTCTCTGCCGCGGAACGAGGATGGAACCATCAGCCGGGAACGGCTGACCATGCGGACACAGCGATTGCCTGCTGCCGTGGCGTAGGTGGGGATAAGGAATGGATGTTGAAACCTCGCTTTCCTGGCGCGGCCCGTATTGGTATGCGGGACGTCGGCCAAGGCGGAGCAGCAATGGTGATGCGCCAGAAGATTTAGACGTGTCACTTATCAGCATGTTCGACCGTCGCAGCAAGCTGCCCATGGCGCTGCCTGCAGCGATCGTGGTTGATATCAGCATCCTGGAAGACGACCGGAGAGACGAATTCTTTTCCTGGCTGCTTCCGCAAATCAGACTCCTGGCAAGTGAAGTCCCTTTCTACATCCTCACCGGCAGCGACGATATTCTGCCCCCCGGTCTGCAACCGACTGCAATCATCGACAAGGTCGTTCCCGATGAAGTCCTGCTGATGTTGATATGCATTCATCAGCGCGCATTGCTTCGGTCAGAGGAAGCCCAACTTCGCAGACGAATTTTTGGCAGGATTCCAGGTTTCGGGAGCGCTCCGCATCATTCAGGAACCAGCAGCCTGCTTGTCGTTGGCCTGAGCGGTCGGTTTCTGGAATGGCAGGACGCCAGTGAAGAAAAGGTCGAGGTTGTCGGTGCATTCGACGGCAGCATGGCCGTCGAATTCATGTCCAAGCGCGCATTTGACGCCGTGGTCATTGATGCGCCCTTTGAAGATGCCGTCGACTATATGCAGCAGATCCGCAGGGATGCCCGCTTCGCGGGGTTGCCGGTTCTGGCTGTCTGTGAGCGCGAGGAAGATCTCGTTCAACTGTTCCGAAACGGAGCTTCGGACGTGCTGGTTGGAGAAAACCGCAAGGAAACCCTCGCCCGCCGACTCAACTCCGCCACCCGCTTTGGCAAAAGGCGCCGTCTTGCAGACAGGGTGCTTGCGGAAAGCCACATGTGGTTGCGCCAGCAGATCCATCAGGGCGGGCTTGGCGTTGATGAATATACGAATTATCTCGAAGCCTGTAGCAATGGCCTTGCGGCGCGCGGCCTTGATCTTTGGGAAATGAGGCTTCAGCCTGAAAACTTCGGCATTGCGGTCACTTCCGCTGAAGAACTTGAAGACATCAACACGACCTTGCTGTCCATCGCGGACGCCACGAGCCGGGACGAGGATCTTGTTTGCCTGGTGAAGGACTTCGGGCCGGTTGCCGTCTTGAAGAACGAGGCTGGCACGACAAGGCTGCAGAAGCGGATCAGCTCGATCCTCACACACACTGTTCTGTGAACAGACGCTGGTCTGTATGCGTCTTTTGTCTATTGCCTTAACACTGCCGCGAATTTGGGGTTGGCATATTTGTCAGAGTCTTTAGCCTGACAAAAATATCTCCAACGTTCTGGATGTCCGATGACCCTATCATCCGCCCTTACCGTCGATGTCGTATCCGATGTAATGTGCCCCTGGTGCTTCATTGGAAAAAGACGCCTTGAAGCGGCGTTGAAGTCGGTTCCGCAGCTCGATGTGCTGGTTCGTTGGCACCCCTTTCAGCTTGACGCCACCTTGCCGAAGTCCGGCAAGGACAGAAAACAGTATCTGAGCGAAAAGTTCGGTGGTCTGGAGCGGGCGGACACGTTCTACAAACAAATCCGTGCAGCGGGACAGGAAGAAGGCATCAACTTTGCTTTTGATGATATCACCTTGTCGCCGAATACCCTTGATTGCCACAGACTGATCCTTTGGTCACGTGACGACGATCTTCAGGACGAAGTCGTGGAGCTTTTGTTCAAGGCCTATTTCCTGAACGGAGAAGATCTGACACGCCCCGAGGTTCTTGTGCGAATTGCCGAGGAAGCGGGGATGCAGTCCGATCTGGTGGAGCATCTATTGGGAACCGAAACCGATCTCGACAAGGTCGAGGCCCAGATTGCCAATGCTCAAAAGTCCGGGATCACAGGTGTGCCATGTTTCATTATCGATGGCAGGTTTGTTCTGGCAGGTGCCGAGAAACCGGAAACAATTGCCGCAGCGCTTCTGCATGCCGATGAAACACGGACCGATCCACAAGCGGCAGTTTCCAATTAAAAGCAGCTTGAGTCGCCGAAACAAAAAAGCCCCGCACGAATGCGGGGCTTTTCTGATTTTGATGACCTGATAAGATCAGCCGCGCAGTATGGAACGGCCTGCATAAACCGCCTGTGCACCCAGTTCTTCCTCGATACGGATGAGCTGGTTGTACTTTGCGAGCCGGTCAGACCGTGCAAGCGAACCGGTTTTGATCTGGCCGCAGTTGGTGGCAACCGCGAGGTCAGCAATGGTGCTGTCCTCTGTCTCGCCCGAGCGGTGGGACATCACAGCAGTGTAGGCAGCCTTGTGTGCGGTTTCGACGGCGTCCAACGTTTCGGACAGCGTACCGATCTGGTTGACCTTGATCAGGATCGAGTTGGCAACGCCGAGGTCGATACCCTTGCGCAGACGCTCGGAATTGGTGACGAACAGGTCGTCGCCGACCAGTTGGCACTTGTTGCCGATAAGGTCGGTCGTCGCTTTCCAACCGTCCCAATCGTCTTCTGCCAGACCGTCTTCGATCGAGATGATCGGGTAGCGGGAAACGAGGTCGGCGAGATATTTTGCCATTTCCTCAGGAGCCAGCGTCTTGCCTTCGCCTTCCAACACATATTTGCCGTCCTTGAAGAACTCGGTCGATGCCGCGTCCAATGCCAGGAAGACATCTTCGCCTGGCTTGTAGCCGGCGGTTTCGATCGCCTTCATGACGAAGCCGATAGCTGCGTCGGTCGATTCCAGATTGGGAGCAAAGCCGCCTTCGTCGCCAACATTGGTGTTGTGACCGGCTGCGTTCAGTGCCTTTTTCAAGGTGTGGAAAATTTCAGAACCCATGCGCACAGCATCGCCAAGGGACTCAGCGCCAACCGGCATGATCATGAATTCCTGGAAATCGATCGGATTGTCGGCATGCGCGCCGCCATTGATGATGTTCATCATGGGAACCGGAAGCGTGCGCGCAGACGTGCCGCCGACATAGCGGTAGAGCGGCAGACCGGACGCCTGGGCAGCGGCGCGGGCAACCGCGAGCGATACGCCCAGTATGGAGTTGGCGCCAAGACGCGACTTGTTGTGTGTACCGTCGAGATCGATCATGGCCTGGTCGATCTGAAGCTGATCTTCAGCGTCCAGACCGCCAACGGTCTCGAAGATTTCGCCGTTCACGGCATCAACTGCATTCTGGACACCCTTGCCCATGAAGCGGTCACCGCCATCGCGCAGTTCGACAGCTTCGTGTGCACCGGTGGAAGCTCCGGACGGAACGGCTGCCCGGCCGAAGGAGCCGTCCTCCAGGAAAACGTCGACTTCAACGGTCGGGTTACCACGGCTGTCAAAGATCTGACGGCCGATAACATCGATAATGGCGGTCATGGAAAGAACTCCCTTGTCGCATGCACCTGAATTGGCGGTCTGCCGGAGAATATCCGGCCGTTTGGAAGCCGGAGTACCGGCGTTTTTCCGGAGCTCTTGCCCCTCAAAGGAAAGCCGCACACGAGGTGCGGCTGAAATTGACTATTCTGCAGCGGTTGCCGGTGCCTTGACGACGTTGTCCAGTGCCTTCAACTGGGCCAGCAACGCTTCGAGTTGGTCGAGCGGCACCATATTCGGACCATCTGACGGGGCGTTGTCCGGATCAGGGTGCGTTTCGATGAAGAGACCTGCAACACCCACGGCCACTGCAGCACGCGCAAGAACAGGTACCATTGTCCGGTCACCGCCGGTGGAAGCACCCTGCCCGCCCGGTTGCTGCACGGAATGTGTTGCATCAAAAATGACCGGCGCACCGGTCTGTGCCATGATCGGCAGCGAACGCATATCGGTAACAAGCGTGTTGTAGCCGAAGCTGGCGCCGCGTTCGGTCAACATGACATTGGCATTGCCCGAACCGGTCACTTTCCCCAGAACATTTTTCATGTCCCAGGGCGCCAGGAACTGGCCTTTCTTGATGTTGACCACGCGGCCGGTCTTTGCGGCAGCCACAAGCAAGTCCGTCTGGCGGCAGAGGAATGCCGGGATCTGCAGGACATCGACAACTTCCGCAACCGGTGCGCATTGCTCGGGGCTATGCACATCGGTCAAGACAGGCATGCCGAATTTTTCCTTCACTTCGGCAAAGATCGGCATGGCTTCTTCCATGCCAACACCCCGTTTTCCTGCGAGAGATGTCCGGTTGGCCTTATCGTATGAAGTCTTGTAAATGACGCCGATACCGAGACGATCCGTAATTTCCTTGATCGCGGCTGCGCATTCCAGTGCGTGTTCGCGGCTTTCAAGCTGGCACGGGCCGGCAATGAGACTGAAAGGCGCATCATTGCTGAAGGTTACATTGCCAACGGAAACTACGCGGTTTGCCTCGGTCATTTTCCACCTTATGCCATGCGGTTGCCGTTTGAGCGCGGCAACTCGTTCAGGAAACAAGTCCGATCTTGGAACTTGCGGAGTTCCATAGCGTTCTTTTTGCCTGCCCGCAACATCGCTATGGCGGAAAGCGGACAGGTCTTAAATCGATTTAAAAGTGTGTAGTCTCACCCCGACATAAAATGATCACTTTGTCGAAGTTATTGCGTTAGTATTGCAGTGCACAAGCTTGCAACCGGTCATAGACCTGAGGGTCCGGCTAATTGCCACTTGGGCTAACTGCAACGTCGCGCCCGCGGACGATCTGAGTTTAGAACGTGTATTCGACGGCTCATGTGACTATTAGTGGGTAAAAGAAGATTGAGTTCGTATTTGTAGACCATCGGAAGGCCTGACATGAACAAGCCCATTCGCAAAGCGATCCTGCCCGTGGCAGGTCTTGGCACTCGGTTTCTGCCCGCGACCAAGGCAGTACCGAAGGAAATGCTGACGATCGTTGACCGTCCGATCATCCAGTATGTGGTGGATGAAGCACGGGCCGCAGGTATCGAACATATCGTTTTCGTCACCGGGCGAAACAAACAGGTTATCGAAGACCATTTCGATATGGCCTATGAGCTGGAAGATACCCTCAAGGCGAGAAACAAGACTGCTGCTCTGGAACTGCTTGAAAAGCACCGCCCGGTTCCGGGTGCCACTTCCTTCACCCGTCAGCAGGCCCCGCTTGGCCTCGGCCACGCTATCTGGTGCGCACGCGATATTATCGGCAACGAGCCCTTCGCCATTCTGTTGCCGGACGTGATCATCAAGTCTCAGGTCAGCTGTCTCAAGCAGATGGTAGACCTCTATCAAAATACGGGTGGCAACATCATCGCCGTGGAAGAAGTTCCCGAAGACCAGACAGATCAGTACGGCATTGTGGAACTCGACGGAGAACTCGGTGCAAATGCGCACAAGATCTCAAACATGGTCGAAAAGCCTGCCCCCGGTACGGCACCTTCCAATTTGATGATCACCGGCCGCTACATTCTACAGCCGGAAATCTTCGATCTCCTGTCCAACCAGGGCAAAGGTGCAGGTGGCGAGATCCAGTTGACCGACAGCATGCTGGCCTTGATGAAGGAACAGCACTTCGCGTCGCTCAAGTTCGAAGGTCGGAGCTACGACTGCGGTAACAAGGCCGGCTTCCTGAGCGCCAATATCGCATTCGGCATGGACGATCCGAAACTTGCTCGGGAACTGGTTCCGTTCATGGAAGAGATCATTCGCAAACCCCTGGCCGCCGAATAATTTGCGATCGTTTTCACTGCGGACTTGAAAAGGTTCGCCAGAAGCCTTTAGGAGTGGGCCGGGTCTTGCGCAAGACCCGGCCCTTTCCGTTTGCTCCAATCCCGGATGCCTCATGCACGACAATTCCATTCACTCCACCAAGATCGCGGTTATCGGTCTGGGTTATGTCGGTCTGCCCGTGGCGGTGGCCTTCGCTGCGAAGGGTTTTGACGTTCTCGGGTTCGATATCAACGAAAACCGGTTGAACGAGTTGCGCAGCGGTCAGGACAGCACGTCGTCTGTCGATGACGCAGATTTGCAGCAGGAAACGCTGGTATTTTCCAACAACGAAAAGGATCTGAGCGATAGGGATATCTTGATCGTGGCCGTGCCGACACCTGTCGATCACGCCAAACGACCTGACCTTTCGCCTTTCAGAAACGCAGCAGCAACCGTCGGTCGCAATCTGAAACCAGGGGCCATCGTTGTCTTTGAATCTACCGTGTATCCGGGGGCAACCGAAGAGATCGCAGTTCCCGTCCTCGAGACGGAATCGGGGCTGCTCTTCAACAGGGATTTTGCCGTCGGTTATTCGCCAGAGCGCATAAATCCCGGCGATACCGAGCGAGGCTTTGCGGACATCACCAAAATCGTTTCGGGTTCCAGCCCGGAAACAGCCGAAACGCTCAATACGCTCTATGGAGCGGTTGTCACGGCTGGTATTCACCTTGCTCCGTCGATCCGCGTAGCGGAAGCGGCGAAGGTGATTGAGAACACACAACGCGATCTCAATATTGCTCTCATGAACGAACTGGCGATGCTATTCCACCAGATGGGCATCGATACCCGGGACGTGTTGAAGGGGTCTTCGACCAAATGGAACTTCCTGCCGTTCCAGCCGGGACTGGTCGGGGGGCACTGCATCGGTGTCGATCCCTATTACCTGACCCACAAGGCACACGAGATCGGCATGACACCTCAGGTTATTCTGGCAGGTCGCGGTACCAACGAGGCAATGCCGGCGTTTATTGCAGGCAAGATCATCCAGGAAAGCGTAAAGCTTGGCATGCCCATGCCTCCGAAAGTTGTCGTTCTCGGCATCACCTACAAGGCGAATGTGCCTGATACCCGTAATTCCAAGGTCGTTGATCTCATCAGGGAGCTGGAAAAGTTTGGGGCGCGTGTTCAGGTCTGTGATCCACTTGCACATCCCGATGAGGTTGCGGCCGAATATGGAATCACCCTCACCCGGCAAGAGGACCTTGATGCTGCGGATGTTGCCGTGCTTGCGGTCCCCCATCGGCATTTTTTCCAAGATGGAAGCGGTTGGCAGGTCCTGAAAGACGTCCTGAAAGATCAACGCGGCCTGGTCGCTGATATACCGGCGCTTTTGGATCGCTCCACTTGTCCGGAGGGAATCCAGCTCTGGCGCCTTTGATTTTACAGGACTATTTCACGGTTTTGTTGTGCCGCGGTACGCGTGACGAGAATTCGCAGTTCAAGGACTGCTGAAAAACGGATCAAACTGCCGGGAATTGCCGCAAGGGTTTGCTCGTATTTTAGCAATCTGAAAAGGGTTTCGAGCCGTATACTATTCGGGTTTCAGGAAAGGAGACACCGAACATGGCTCATGCTCGTTTCTGGAAGATGGTGGCGGTGGCCGGCGTCAGCGCGTTGCTGGCTACAGGGTCTGTCCGCGCCGAAGAAGGCCTCGATAGCAGCGCCTTTCACAAGATCATCAAAAATCAGATGAGTGCGTTTGCGACGGGTAATGCCCAGGCTGCCTTCTCGTTCGCAACCAGTTCCTTGCAACAGCGGTTTCAAACACCAGAGTTCTTCATGGAAATGGTGCGGCAAGGCTACCAGCCAGTTTACAAGCCTCAAAGCGTGACGTTCGGCCGGTCAAAAATGACCAAGCTCGGGCCAACGCAAGAGGTCTATGTAACCGGTCCAAATGGTCAAAACTGGTTAGCTCTCTACAGTTTCGAGCAACAGGATGACGGCAGTTGGAAGATTTCCGGGTGCTATCTGACCAAAGCGGATGGATTTTCCGCCTAGTCAGTTTCAGCCTGAACCTGGATTGAGTGTGCCGGGTTACAGCGCGGCAATATCGCCGCGCGCCCAGTCTTCCTTGGTCTTTGCGTAGAAGTCTTCGAAAGACCCGGCGTCAATCGCGTCGCGCATGCCCTGCATCAGGTACTGATAGTAGGCGATGTTGTTCCAGGTGAGCAGCATGCCGGCCAGTCCTTCGCCAGCTCGCACCAGATGGTGCAGATAGGCTCTGCTGTAGACGCTAGACGCGGGACAGGTGCTCGCCTCGTCCAGCGGGCGTGGGTCGTCCTGGTGACGGGCATTCTTGAGGTTGACCTTGCCATAGCGCGTATAGGCGAGACCGTGACGTCCTGCGCGGGTCGGCATCACGCAATCGAACTGATCAATCCCGCGCTTCACGCTTTCCAGAAGATCGTCCGGTGTCCCAACGCCCATCAGGTAACGTGGCTTGTCCACCGGCATAACTGGCGTCGTGATGTCGAGCATGCTCAGCATGACGTTCTGAGGTTCACCAACGGCCAGACCGCCAACCGAATAGCCTTCAAACGGCATTTTGCCGAGTTCTTCTGCCGAGCGAATACGAAGGTCGGGTTGATCGCCACCCTGAACGATACCGTAAAGCCCCTGTCCTTTCCCTGGTCCACCCATGACTTCGAACTGGTTGCGAGAGCGTTCTGCCCATCTGAGAGACAGCTCCATAGCTCTTTGGACTTCTTCACGGGGGCTCGGCAACTTGATGCACTCGTCCAGCTGCATCTGTATATCTGACCCGAGGAGACCCTGTATCTCGACTGAACGTTCCGGTGTGAGATGGTACTTCTGACCGTCAATGTGGCTTTGGAAACGCACACCATCTTCATCCAGCTTCCGCAACTGAGCCAGCGACATCACCTGGAACCCGCCACTGTCGGTCAGGATCGTGTGAGGCCAGTTCATGAAGGTGTGCAGTCCGCCAAGTCTGGCGACCCGTTCAGCAGTCGGGCGAAGCATCAGGTGATAGGTATTGCCGAGAACCACGTCTGCACCGGTTTCACGCACCTGCTCCGGGTACATCGCCTTCACAGTTGCCTGAGTGCCAACCGGCATGAAAGCGGGAGTGCGCACGACACCGTGGGGCGTCGTGATTTCGCCGCGCCGCGCCGCGCCGTCCGTGGTGATCAGCTTGAAGCTGAAGGTCTTGCCGGTTTTTTCGGTCATGATTGGTCCTCAGACAGCGCCTTCCTGCGGTAAAAGCAAGGAAGCGTCGCCATAGCTGTAAAAACGGTATTCCTGAGAAATAGCGTGTGCATAGGCACGCCGCATCGTGTCCAGACCCGAAAGAGCCGACACCAGCATGAACAATGTAGAACGCGGTAGATGGAAGTTGGTCATCAACGCGTCGATCGCCTTGAAGCGATAGCCGGGCGTGATGAAGATCGAGGTTTCACCCGCAAAGGCGGCTATGGCGCCACTTGCCTGGGCGGAGCTTTCAAGGATCCGCAGGGATGTCGTGCCGACGCTGACAACCTTGTTTCCCCTTGCCTTGACGGCCAGAAGTGCGGCAGCGGTCTCTTCGGAGATTTCGCCCCATTCTGCGTGCATCTTGTGATCTGCGGTGTCTTCCGCCTTTACCGGCAGAAAGGTGCCGGCTCCGACATGCAGTGTTACGCGGTGCTGTTCGATACCGCGCTCGCTCAATGCCTTCAGCAGTTCAGGCGTAAAATGAAGACCCGCAGTCGGTGCGGCAACGGCACCGTCCTTTTCGGCAAATATCGTCTGATAGTCCTTGCGATCCTGGTCGTCTTCGCCACGCTTTTGCGCAATATACGGTGGCAAGGGTATGTGTCCAACGGATGCGATTGCAATGTCGAGATCAGGTCCGGACCGGTCGAAAGTCAGCAGTACTTCACCGCTGTCGCCCTTTTCGGTCACTTCCGCCGTTAGCCGTGTACCGAACCCTTCGAAAAGGACAGTATCGCCAACCTGCAACTTCTTTGCCGGCCGGACGAAGGCCTTCCAGCGGTCCGGCCCGGTGCGCATGTGCAGCGTCGCCCCGATGCCCGCGGTAATGTCTCCTCGCAGACGTGTTCCTTCAAGCTGTGCGGGTATCACCTTGGTATCGTTGAAGACCAGCGCATCACCGGGCTCCAGCAACAGCGGCAATTCGCGAACACCCGTGTCGGACAGTTCAGGTTCAGCACCTGGTTTAACGACAAGCATGCGAGCGGAATCACGTGGCCGAGCCGGGCGCAAGGCGATCCGCTCGTTGGGAAGAACAAAGTCGAATTGGTCGACGCGCATGGTGATTTGCTACTGACGGATCTCTGGAAGGTTTCGGGGTGCGGCGCCATTCCATACCAGAGCGGCAACCGGACTTTCAGTCAGCGGCTCTTACTGGCGACGGCGGAGCAGGTCAACCGTCTGACGGTACATCCAAAACAAAACAGCGCGGATGACTGATCCGCGCTGCATCGTTAAAGCCACTTTCAGGTGGTTCAGGCCGCGTCGGCCGCCACTTTCAAGGAGACGATATTGTCCGGATTGGAAACCGGTTCGCCACGCTTGATCTTGTCGACATTGTCCATGCCTTCGACCACTTCACCCCAGACGGTGTACTGACCGTCGAGCCAGGGTGCATCGGTAAAGCAAATGAAGAACTGGCTGTCACCGGAGTTCGGGTCCATTGCGCGAGCCATGGAGCAGGTGCCGCGCACGTGCTTCTCATTGCTGAATTCCGCTTTCAATTTCTTGCCGGAACCACCAGTGCCAGTCCCCTGCGGGCAGCCGGTCTGTGCCATGAAGCCGTCGATTACGCGGTGAAACACGATGCCGTCGTAAAAACCTTCGCGGACCAGTTCCTTGATGCGTGCGACATGCGTCGGCGCGAGGTCCGGCTTCAGTTCGATAACAACCGGTCCCTGGCTGGTTTCCATGAGAAGGGTGTTTTCGGCGTCTTTGATTTCAGCCATCGAGTATCTCCTTGGGTATTTTCGAAATTGTAGTCTCGTGAACGTTATTGTGCGTCCGAGGCGACCTGCATCTTGATGATCTTGTCCGGATTTGCCGGCGGTTCGCCGCGGGTGATGTTGTCGACGAATTCCATACCATCGACGACTTCACCGAATACGGTGTACTGGCCATTCAGCCAGTCGCCATCGCCGAACATGATGAAAAACTGGGAATTGGCGCTGTCCGGGCTAGTGGAACGTGCCATGCCGAGCGTGCCACGCTTGAACGGTGCGTTGGAAAACTCAGCCTTCAGGTTAGGTTCGTTGGAACGGCCCGTGCCGGTGCCCGTCGGGTCACCGGTCTGGGCCATGAAGCCGTCGATGACGCGATGGAAGACGATACCGTCGTAAAAACCTTCGCGGGAAAGCTTCTTGATCCGCTCAACGTGAGCCGGAGCAAGGTCCGGACGAAGCTGTATGACGACGCGTCCGTCCTTCAAATCGAGATAAATTGTGTTTTCCGGATCGGTGCCTTGGGCACTGGCGGCCGAAGGCAGGATCAGAAGTGAAGCCAGAACGGCAAAAATTGCAAAAAAGCGCGACACTGGAGACTCCTAAGGTTCAGGTCTAGAGCTTGGCTTTGAATTACGCGCCGGGTTTCGCGCGCGATCTCAATGGTTCGGCAACCGGCTCCGGCACAAAAGCGGAGATTTCTCCGCCCATCTTCGCGATTTGACGTACCAAGGTGGCCGTGATGTGGCGCACGTTCGGAGAAGCCGGAAGAAATACCGTACGAATGTCCGGTTCCAGCGTGCCGTTCATGCCCGCCATCTGCATCTCGTAGTCAAGATCCGTGCCGTCCCGCAGACCGCGAACCAGGTAAGCGGCGTTTTGCTGGCGTGCCGTTTCGATGACCAGATTGTCGAAGGCGATGACATCAATCCGTTCAGCTTCCTCCGGAGTGAATTCCGAACGAGCCGAAGCATGGATCAATTCGACCCGTTCCTCGAAGGAAAACAGGGGAGACTTGCCGGGGTGAATGCCGATGGCAACCACCACCTTGTCCGCCAGCGCAAGCGACTGACGCAATATATCCATGTGGCCATTGGTGACGGGATCGAAGGATCCAGGATAAAGCGCAATACGATTCATGGCACCTTCCTTACTCTGCCTGCACCGGCCTAACAAGTAGAACGCAGGCATGAACGCGTCTTTTGCCAGTAACTGACATTGTGTGATGACCGTCACAACTCTCTTTGCAAACCTAGGTCAAAGTGGCTCCATCGAAATCAATTGGCGTGAGCAGGAGCCAGCATCATGAGGAGCAATACTACAATCGACCGGACCGCAACGGCTATCGCGGTACGTCCTTTCGCCTTTCAGTCAAAGGCAATCGATCCGGCTGGACAATTCAAGATGGCCGCTATTTTCGTTCTGGCGTTGTTGACGATGATTGCCGCAGGCATGATGAGCATGCACCCGAGCAAAGCGTCGCAGGCAGAAGGTCTAACCAGCCTGGCAACGCAGGGACTTGCTTCCACCAAGTCCGACCGCGCTGTGCAAATTCCGGCATCAAAAACATGTGAAACACAAGCTTGGGGCGCCTGGAGCGAAGACTGTGCAGCGGCACTGACCGGTGCGAACCGTGTACGCAACGTGTCCTTTGTCACCGTCGAAAAAACGGCACCCACCGTAAATGAAACAATTCTGGCCCGTTACCCCGTGGCCAACTGAGCTTCGTCTCAAACCTCCCTCCCCGTAACGGCAAACAGCGGCTCAGGTTCCACCCTGGCCGCTGTTGTCGTTTTCAGGTCTAGCCAATCAGAGATCAGGCTTCCGGAGGCGTTTCATCTCCTTCGGCGGAATCGTTCCCGGCGTCATTCTCACCCGGTTCAGCTGAACCCTCAGCTTCTCCTTCCAGGGCGTCTTCGAGGACGTCGTCTTCATCGACTTCGGAGATCCCTTCGACCGCAACGACTTTTTCATCGGCTGCCGTCTTGAAGACGATCACGCCCTGGGTCGCACGTCCGGCGATGCGGATACCGTCCACCGGACAGCGGATCAACTGGCCACCATCCGTCACCAGCATGATCTGGTGGCTGTCTTCGACAGGGAAAGAAGAGATCAGACCGCCATTCCGGCTGTTGACGGCCATGGCCGTGATGCCTTTGCCGCCTCGGCCGGTGACCCGGTACTCGAACGAAGACGTCCGCTTGCCGTAGCCGTTTTCAGAGATGGTCAGGATGATCTGCTCGGCTGCACTCATCTGAGCGTAACGTTCCTGAGGCAGATCGCCTGCAACTACGCCCTCTTCATCTGCACCGTTACCGTTCTCATCTGCTTCACCACGCATTGCACGGGAAAGCTTCAGGTAAGCGGCGCGCTCTTCTGCCGTCACATCGATGTGGTGCAGGATCTGCATGGAGATCACACGATCCTCATCGGCCAGACGAATTCCGCGTACCCCGACAGAATTACGACCAGCGAAGACACGAACATCCGTTACGGGGAAGCGGATACACTGACCGAAGTTGGTCGTCAGCATCACATCGTCATGTTCAGAACAGGTGTCGACGCCGACAATGCCGTCACCGTCTTCCAGCTTCATGGCAATCTTGCCGTTGCGGTTGATGTTGACGAAATCGGACAGTTTGTTGCGGCGGATGGTGCCACGAATGGTCGCGAACATAACATCCAGGTTTGCCCAGCTGTCCTCGTCTTCTGGCAATGGCAGGATCGAGGTGATCTGTTCGCCCTGTTCGAGAGGTAGCAGGTTGATCAATGCCTTTCCGCGCGAGGTCGGTCCGCCGAGTGGAAGACGCCACACCTTCATTTTGTAACAGATGCCGCGCGAGGAGAAGAACAGAACCGGCGTGTGGGTATTGGCGACGAACAGCCTGGTGACGAAATCCTCGTCCTTGGTTGCCATGCCGGACCGGCCCTTGCCTCCGCGTCGTTGTGCACGGTAGGTCGCCAGCGGCACGCGCTTGATGTAGCCACCGTGAGACACGGTAACGACCATGTCTTCGCGCTGGATCAGGTCTTCTTCGTCGAAATCTGCCCCGCCTTCGATGATTTCGGTTCGGCGCGGAGTTGCAAATTCTTCCTTGATCTCAAGCATTTCGTTGCGAACGATCTCCTGGATCCTGGCCCGGGAGCGCAGGATGTCGAGATAGTCGGAAATTTCCGCACCGATCTTGTTGAGTTCTTCCTCGATTTCATCGCGGCCCATCGCCGTCAGGCGCTGCAGACGCAGATCGAGAATGGCTCGTGCCTGTTCTTCTGACAGTTTGTAGGTGCCGTCGTCCTGCACCATGTGGCGCGGATCGTCGATCAGAAGAATGAGCGATTCAACATCCTTTGCCGGCCAGTTGCGCTCCATCAGCTGCGCTCTCGCCGTTGCCGGGTCCGGTGCGCTGCGGATGAGCTTGATGACTTCATCGATGTTGGCAACAGCGATGCCCAGGCCCACCAAGATGTGGGCACGGTCACGGGCTTTCTTCAGCAGGTAGCGGGTGCGTCGCTGGATCACCTCCTCGCGGAAGGAGACGAAGGCGCGCAGCATGTCGGAGAGGTTCATCTGCTCCGGCTTGCCGCCGTTCAGAGCAACGATGTTGGCACCGAACGATGTCTGCAACTGACTGAAACGGTAGAGCTGGTTCAGGATCACGTCCGGAACCGCATCGCGCTTCAGCTCGATCACGACCCGCATGCCCGAGCGGTCGCTCTCGTCACGGATGTCCGAGATGCCCTCGATACGCTTGTCGCGCACCAGTTCGGCAATCTTCTCGATCATCGTCGATTTGTTGACCTGATACGGAATTTCCGTGACGATCAGTGCCGTCCGGTCCTTGCGCACTTCCTCGACGTCGACTTTCGCCCGCATGACGATCGAACCGCGGGCCGTTTCATAGGCACTACGGATACCCGACCGACCGAGGATCATGCCACCCGTTGGGAAATCCGGGCCTGGAACGATCTGCATCAGTTCTTCGAGTGACATCGCCGGATTTTCCATCACGGCAATGGCGGCATCGATCACTTCGCCCAGGTTGTGCGGCGGAATGTTGGTTGCCATGCCGACTGCGATACCGCCGGCACCGTTGACGAGGAGGTTCGGGAACTTGGCAGGAAGGACGACGGGCTCACTCTCGGAGTTATCGTAGTTTTCCTGAAAGTCGACCGTCTCCTTGTCGATATCGTCCAGCAGTTTGTGGGCGACCTTTTCAAGACGGCACTCAGTGTAGCGCATGGCCGCTGCTGGATCGCCGTCGATGGAGCCGAAGTTACCCTGCCCATCAATCAACGGCAGTCGCAGCGAGAAATTCTGCGCCATGCGCACCAGCGCATCGTAAATCGCGCTGTCGCCATGCGGGTGATACTTACCCATGACGTCACCGACCACGCGGGCCGACTTGCGATAGGGCTTGTTCCACTCGTAGCCGTTTTCGTGCATCGAGTAGAGAATGCGCCGGTGAACCGGTTTGAGGCCGTCGCGGACGTCAGGCAGCGCACGCGACACGATCACGCTCATCGCGTAATCGAGATAGCTGCGCTTCATTTCATCGACGATGGAGACCGGTTTGATATCGGACGGGAGACCGTCAGTGGGCGTGCTATTGTCCTGGTCAGCCAAGGAAGACACTCATTTCATTGTTATTGCTTGCTCTTTTATATCCGATTCAAGACGCCGCTCCAAATTCTCGGTGCTTTTCCACCTAAGTAATAGAGGTTTATTTTCAATGCCTTACGAGGAGTATACACAGGGGGCAAAAATCATTTGGCTTGAGAACATGCCACCACATCGCAAAGCTCTATAGTAAGGCGACAAAAGCGCCTTAAAAACCGGTCCGGGAATCGCCATGCTCGACTACTACATCAACGCCTTCGCGACCCTATTTGTCACCATTGATCCGGTCGGCCTGGCCCCGATGTTTCTTGCAATCACGGCTGGAATGAGCAAGCACGACAGGCGCAAGGTCGCCATTCGGGCAACCATTACGGCGGCGGCCATACTCCTTGTTTTTTACGCGTCCGGACAGACGGTGCTGAATGTACTCGGCATCTCCGTTTCCGCTTTCAGGGTCGCCGGAGGCATCCTGTTGTTCCTGATCGCGATCGAGATGATTTTCGGCAAGCGCCAGGCGCGTAAAACCGAAACCGCCGAAAAGGCGATGGAATCGGAAGCGCATCATGGAACGATCAATGAACTCGCCATCTTTCCTTTGGCGATACCGCTTATTTCGGGACCTGCGGCAATCTCCGCGATCATCCTGTTGTCCAGTCAGGCTCCGGATACCCTCGCCTATGCAGGCCTCGGCGGCGTCATCGCGATCATCCTGCTGAGTTGCATGGGTGCCTTTCTCTTGGCTGACAAGATTGAACGGCTCCTGGGAGAAACCGCACAGCTGGTTATCACCCGTCTTCTCGGCGTGCTGTTGGCAGCTCTATCCGTACAATTCGTTGCGGATGGCATTTTGGCCTTTATCCGCACCTGACTGAGGCAACGCTTAACGGTCCAGGTTCAACTTGTATTCTTGTGGCGAAACACCGTGCACCGTGTCTCGTGCCCGGATGATGACCTGTGACACGCCCTCTGGGATCGTGATGCCCGATTGGGATCGCGTGAAGGGTTGCTCGTCGACATGGGGGTGAAGGAGCACTCTCTCGCCTAACAATTCTCCGTCTGGCGTAAAGACCTGCCAGAGGTCGGCGTAGTGGTCCCAACCCGTATCGTCATGCCTGAGAGTTACTGCGAAGGTCCATGTGCCTGCAGATCCGGTTGCTTTTGCCGAGACAATCTCGACCTCACCTGCCCGTGCTGAGCAGGCTCCGAACACTGAGGACAGGAGCAACACCGCAAGCGCTGTCGAACATCTTAGGTTCATGACGCATTTCTCCCTTGGATTTCGCGGGAGCATCCTCGCAACGGGCCGCGGATTGACAAAGTCACGAATGCGTCAGGAGGCTCAATGGTTTGCGAGCGACAAACGAAACTCATCTGCCTGGAAAAACGTCAGCCTGCCTGCTGAAGGTGGCTGTCCCGTTTAAACCCTTTTGGCCAGAGCGTCTTGTTTTCGTTCCCCCAGCGTGCAAGGGCCTTCACCACCGGCTCCAGCGACACGCCAAGGTCGGTCAGTTGATATTCAACCTTCGGCGGAACAACAGGATAGACGGTCCTCACGATCAACCCGTCAGCCTCCATACTACGGAGTTGAGCGGTCAAGATCCGTTGTGTGATGTCCGGAAGCGCTTTCTGGAACTCGTTGAAGCGCATGACTTCTTTTTCCATCAACAGGAACAGAATGACGCCTTTCCACTTGCCGTCGATCAAACTGAGCGCTGCTTCGACGGCACAGCCGGGATGACAGCCATAAACGTCCTTGACAAGCTTGGGTCCTGATTTTCTAACGGTATCCATTTTGTGCCTAAGGTTCATTTTTGTGAGTAACGGCTAGAATTGTGCATTCTTGCGCCAAACAATTTTATGATCAATTTGATTGGTACGCAAATCAGGAGAACACAGCATGCGTGCCATCGGATTTTTTGAACCACTTCCTATTGATGACCCAAAGTCGTTGACTGATCTCGACCTACCAAGGCCGGCGCCTTCCGGAAAGGATCTTCTCGTTGAGGTCAAGGCTGTTGCGGTCAACCCAGTCGACACCAAGGTGCGGCAATCCCGAGCTTCGCAAAACGGCGCGCCAGTCGTCCTTGGATACGATGCGGCCGGGATCGTCGCCGAAGTGGGTCCTGACGTTGCCAGCTACAAGGTGGGCGATGAGGTCTATTATGCCGGCGACATCACCAGGGACGGAACCAACTCGGAGTACCATCTCATTGATGAACGCATTGTGGGCCGCAAACCCACGAGCCTGAGTTTTGCCGAGGCAGCAGCAATGCCCTTGACGGCAATCACCGCCTGGGAAGCCCTGTTCGACCGGCTGAAGGTGAAGGATCCGGTTCCGGCTGGTTCGAACACTCTCCTGATCATTGGCGGTTCGGGAGGCGTCGGTTCCATTGCGGTTCAACTTGCCCGCCAATTGACGAACATGACGATTATCGCAACTGCTTCAAGACCGGAGAGCCGTTCCTGGGTGAGTGAACTTGGTGCGCATCATGTTCTCGATCATTCAGAACCGATGGCGCCTCAGATCGAAGCTCTGGGACTGGAAGCCCCCGGCTATGTTTTCTCGACAACGCACACAGAGCAACACGTGAACGATATTGCAGAATTGATCGCGCCACAGGGCCGTTTTCTGCTCATCGACGATCCCGACAACGTCAGCATTGGGCCCTTCAAACTGAAGGCGATATCGATCCACTGGGAGATGATGTTTACCCGTTCCATGTACCAGACGACCGATATGGATGAGCAACGCAAGCTGTTGAACAACGTCGCTGACCTTGTTGATGCAGGCAAGCTCAAGACCACATTGACGGAAGTGATTGAACCCATCAATGCAGATAATCTGCGCCTGGCGCATCAGAAGATTGAAAGCAACAAAACCATTGGGAAGATCGTTCTTGCCGGATTTTAGGTTCAAGTGATGCCGTTTAACAGGTGACACTTGCCTCCTCTTGCACATCCTGGCCGCCGTCTTCATGCTTTCGCTGGAGGCTTGGAGATGGCGGAACACAACGTTGAAGACATTCGGATCAAGCTCTTGTCGCTCAAGTCCGAACTTGAAACATTGAGCGAATTGTCCGGGGAAGCCCGCGCCACGGTGGAGCTAGATCAACAATCAGTCGGTCGATTGTCGCGTATGGACGCGCTTCAAGGACAAGCGATGGCACAGGCAGCCGAACGGCAGCGCCGGGCGACAATCCAGAAAATCGACGCGGCCTTATCAAGGTTGGAAGCTGGCGAATACGGTGACTGCGTGGAGTGCGGTGAAGAGATTTCCGTGAAACGGCTACAGGTGGACCCGGCCGCAGCATTCTGTATCAAATGCGCAAGATAAGGGCACACATTTCGCTCTCAGGTCTATCGCTCGAAATGTCGACGCAAGCCTGTCAGGAAATCCGACACTTTTCGTGAAATCTCAACCAGCGGGAACGCCTTCAGCCGAGATTCCGTCCAGTCTGACTGCGGAGCAAGCTGCATCTGCAGTTCGACTATTGCTTGTCGTTCCCCGATACCAAGCGGAAGTTTTTCAGCCGCTGCCAGGAGCAGCAGTTTCTCATGAATTTGCCGTAGGATGGAAAGCGCCTCACCCATCCGTTCCGTAAGTCCGGGATCTTCCCGCCATGTGTGCCCGTGAAACACTTCCTGCGTCACACGTTGTCCTGCACCGTGACAATCATAGGTAATGCATCCACTGAATCCGAGACGCGACCTGTCATCGAAGATAGCACAACGTCCGCAGCTATCCAGGTTCGGGCAAACCTCGCCTGCTGCCTTGTCGATACCAAAGGACTCGGATTGGTCAAATGCAAAGACAACACAGCAAAGGGCTGCACAAGAAGCACAGTCTGGTGTCAGGTCCGGATGCCGTGGTGTATTCATTCACGCTCAAATCTCAACAAGGCGCTGAGCCACCAATTTCGAAAGCTCGTTTTGAGATCTTTCGAAAGCCTGTCGGTTATTCAAATCTATTAAGTTGAGCAATCCAGTCTCTTTTCAAGAAGAGACTTCTTCCCCGTCAACTCTGACAGCCATGAAGGACTTGGTCAAAAACAGGAATTTTTCCTGCTTGACGAGCGCATCATCGAAAAGCGCCTTGAACATGGACTTGCTCAGCAGGCGCGCACTTTCGACGATTTCGACGGCCTCATCGGTATTGGCACCCTTTGCCCAATGCCCCAAGGAAAAGTGAGCAACAAGCCAGACCCTTAAAGGCTTCGGCAGCCAATGGAAAAAGAGCGTCATGCAATGCGGCTCAATGGGGAACCAGAAATTTGGTGTCTGGACAAAATAACCGCCGTGGAAATCCCGGATATTTGACGCAAACCGCTTCATTTGCGCCCAGTCGCCAACATGCTCGATTACCGAATTTGAATGGATCAGGTCATAGTCCTGCGGGTCCAGGTAACTCCAGATGTCTTCTGTGGCGTTACCTGTCAAAAAATCAAATCTCCCGTCTGCCTCAAAGGCTTGAGATCCCGGGAGATTTAAAAGGGTAATCTGTACGTTGTTGCGATCCAGAAAATCTTTGTCGATGATGTTCCAATATTGAACAGTCCCGCCAATATCTAGTATTTTTACACGGCCCTTCTCAGAAAATTTACTCTCTATCAATTCACAAAAATACTTAATTCTCTTTTTTCTAGCTGCTTTGCCGAGACTGAAGCCGTCATTTTCATATCCAGAAATAATTTTAGTTAATTTACTCACTTCAATCATTCCCATCTTTATTCGGCAAAGCAACTGACAGAGCAACAGTTTGAGGACTGTTTATATGAGCGCCTGCAAATATTCAGTTAATCGAAGCAAATTGCAGTTCGCACACAGCATCGAGGCGCTATAAACAAAAGCAAATGCACGAGCACAATCATTGACCTTTCGCCAATGCATGCAGGCTCGACAATCGTTCGTGCAATCACATTCCTGCGTTCGCAGAGTTACCTGCGATATTTCGGTCCGCACACGTCAAGACCCGCCAAGCGACGTCGGGTCCAAGTGATCCAAAGCCTTGCTTATTCCCACTCAATAGTGCCGGGTGGTTTTGACGTAATGTCATAGGTTACGCGGTTGATGCCCTGTACCTCATTAATGATACGGGTTGCCGTCTCACCCAGGAAATCATGCGTGAAGGGGAAATAGTCGGCAGTCATGCCGTCGACAGACGTCACGGCTCTCAACGCGCAGGCGTAGTCATATGTGCGGCCATCGCCCATGACACCAACCGTTCGCACTGGAAGGATGGCAACGAAAGCCTGCCAGATATCGTCATAGAGACCGTGCTTACGGATCTGGTCGATATAAACCGCATCAGCCTTTCGAAGAATTTCAAGTTTCTCGCGGGTGATTTCACCTGGACAACGAATGGCAAGTCCAGGTCCCGGGAAGGGGTGGCGGCCGATGAACTTCTCGGGAAGGCCGAGTTCACGGCCAAGCGCCCTCACCTCGTCCTTGAAGAGCTCACGCAGCGGCTCGACCAGCTTCAGTCCCATCTTTTCCGGCAACCCGCCGACATTATGATGCGACTTGATGGTGACCGACGGACCTCCGGAGAAGCTGACGCTCTCAATCACGTCCGGATAGAGCGTACCTTGAGCGAGAAACTCAGCGCCCTCAATCTCATTCGCATGTTTCTGGAAAACGTCGATGAACAGTTTTCCGATGATCTTGCGTTTGGTTTCCGGGTCGGAAACACCGTCCAGCTCTCCCAGGAACAGTTCGCTCTCATCCGCATGGATCAAGGGAATGTTGTAGTTATCCCTGAACATGGACACCACTTCTTCCGCCTCGTTCAGGCGCAACAATCCGTGGTCCACGAAGACACATGTGAGCTGATCCCCGATCGCCTCATGGATCAACACAGCAGCAACGGAGCTGTCGACACCACCGGAGAGACCACAAATGACCCTCTTGTCACCGACCTGCTCGCGGATGCGCGCAATGGCGTCGTCCTTGTAGGCTCCCATGGTCCAGTCACCGGTGAAGCCGGCAAGTCGGACGAAATTCTCATACAGTTTCTTGCCGTTCGGCGTGTGGTGCACTTCCGGGTGAAACTGTACGGCGTAGAAGTTTCTCTCCTTGTCCGCGGTAATCGCGTAGGGAGCGTTTGGCGATGTGCCGAAGACCTCAAAGCCCGGTGCGATCCGGCTGACATGGTCGCCATGGCTCATCCAGACCTGTTCTTTCCCGTCGGCAAACCATCCATCCAGGATCGACAGTTTGTTCTCGACAGGTGTCACGAATGCTCTGCCAAACTCGGCCGTGCCGCCACCGCCGGAAATCTTGCCACCGTCAACCTGTCCGCCCAACTGCCGAATCATCACCTGTTGGCCGTAACAGATCCCCAGGATCGGAACGCCCATTGTGTAGACACTTTCCGGCGGACGCGGTGAACCGGCTCGCGTAACCGAATCCGGCCCACCTGAGAAAATTACCGCCTTGGGCGAAAACTCGCTCAAAAAGGCGTCGGTAACATTCTGATATGGATGGATTTCGCAGTAGACATTTAACTCGCGCAGGCGCCGCGCGATGAGCTGCGTGACCTGGGAGCCGAAGTCGATGATAAGAAGGCGCTGATGCTGGGTCATGGCCAGCTTCTAACCGGTCTTTTGAGTAAAATGAACCCGAATTTCACAGCCGATGCTGTCCCGCACAAGATTTTGCCGCCAACTCCGGTTCCGCGGCTTTCTTGTGTCGTAACTTTGGCAGGCAAATGTTTCCGGCGGACAAGCTGTGTACGGCTGAAATTCGCTTTTGACCGGCGCGCGCCTGCTCCTTAGGTTAACCATAAGCCCCCGTGCTTCGTCTCCGGTGAGACAAGCTGCTGGCAGGTGCTTTTAGGAAAACCGACCCAGATGACCGCAGCTGCCCGTAAAGCGTTTGAAGAAGCCGTAGCCCTTGAAAATGCGGGCAATCTTGACAGGGCGCTGGTGTCTTATCTGAAAGCCCAGGAACTGTCGCCGGACGACACGGAAATTGCCTACAGAACGGCATCCGCGTTGCTCCAGACCGGTTATCTGGACGAGGCGCAATCGCAGTTGCGCCGCATCGTGTTTGCCGAACCAGACCACCTGAATGCTCGCGCGAGCCTCGGGAACTGTCAGTTGCTGCTCGGTGACATGGCAAACGCCCGGCAAAATTTTGCCGATGTGCTCGCGCAAGCACCAGACAATCGAAACGCGCTCTATGGTCTTGCCAGTGTTTTGCTGAAAGAAGACAAACCCGAAGAAGCTTCCGTTCCGGCCCGACGCCTGGTCGAGCTACTGCCGGATACGCCAGCTGTCTTGTCTCTTTTCGCAGACACACAGGCGCGTATTGATCAAAAGGCCGCAGCGATCGCGGCTTATCGGAAAGCGCTGAAGGCCGATCCGGATTACGGTCCTGCACTAATTGGTCTTTCGCAGACATTGTTGCTGCGTAAGCGCTTTGACGAAGTGATCGAACTGACGATCCGGGCAAGTGAGCGAGCGCCGGCAGACCCGCTTCCCCTTGACTTGTTGTCCGATGCACTCGCCGGGAAAGGCGCCCTGGAAGATGCTCGTGAAGCCGCGCTTGCCGCGTTGAAGCTATCTCCGAGATCAATACAGACCCACGTTCGGCTCAGCAGTATTGCGCGTAAGTTTGGTGATCATGGCGCAGCTCTGAAACACGCCCTGGCCGCGCACGATCTCGACAAATCTGCAAAAGAACCTCTGAATGCACTTGGAGCCGCCCTCGCCGCACTCAAATATTCCAACCAGGCCAGATCCGTCCTGACGGCCATGTCTCGAGGCGACGGTCTGGAGCCGGCTATTCGAGAACTCGTCGAAGGCCTGGTTGTCGCCGAAAGGAAATCACCGGAAGCAAGCTCAGTGAGCTCGCCTGCGACTTCAGCAACGGAAGAACCCTCGTCAGATAATCCCGACGATGCTGCAAAAATCGCTCAAGAAAAAGAAATCAAACAGGTAATTCAACACCAGGAAAGCCTGGAGCCCGTGACTTCGAAGAAGATACTTGCAACAGACGCCGATCAATTGCCGAACGTTCTCGGGCTGCGCCGTCAGGACAGATCCTGACGGCAAATACTGTTTGAACTCACTGCACCCGCCGGAACAGGGCAATGAAGAAACCGTCCGTTTGGGTCGATCCGGGCGTCAGCAGAATGTCGCCACGGTCGGAAACGTATTTCGGGAGCCGTGCATCCGGCAGAGTTGTTTTCCAGATATCCAGTGCGGAAACAGACTGGAACGACGGATTTTGCTCCAGGAACCAGTCCGCCTGGGCCTGGTTTTCCTCACGCAGGACGGAACAGGTCGCATAGGCAAGACGTCCCCCCGGCTTGACGTATCTGCTCGCGCTTTCCAGTACACGGCGCTGGTCTTCGATACGATCCTGCAAGGCCTTTTCCGCCAACTTCCACTTGGAGTCCGGGCGGCGACGCCATACGCCGGTCCCCGTGCAAGGGGCGTCGATGAAAACCAGGTCCATCTGATTGACAAGATCTTCGAGACTTGAAGTTGCCGGATCTCTCACCTGAATGTTTCGAACACCGGCCCGCTGCAGTCTTTCGTGGATCGGAGCAAGCCTGAGACGGTCGGCGTCATAGGCGTATAGCTGCCCCTTGTTCTGCATGGAGGCAGCCAGAGCCAGTGTCTTGCCACCACCGCCAGCGCAAAAGTCCAGCACCTGTTCGCCAGGTTTGGCTTGTGCGAGATGAGCCGCCAGTTGGCTGGCCTCGTCCTGCAATTCAAACCAACCCTTTCGATAGCCTTCCTCAGCCTGAACATGCGGCATTCGGCCAAGATCAGGCTTGGCCTCGATGCGCGCACCAACCGGTGACAGCGGTGTTACCTTTGCCCCGGTATGAGCCAACCGCTTGAGAACCTTGTCCCGGTCAGATTTGAGCGTATTGGTTCTCATGTCGACCGGAGCGCGTGTTGCCAGCGCCTGGCCTTCTTCAATGGCGCTTTCGCCGAAGACGGTCTCAAAATGCGGCCAAAGCCATTCTGGAATATCTGCCTGTTCAAAAGGCGACGGCGTGCTGTCAGGCTCCTGCGAGAGGCAAGCGATTTCATCAGCTGACAATGCAGCCGGAGCATGATGATCCTGCTCAAGAATGTCGCTTAACGCCTGCAGGCCTTTGCCCCAACCCAGGCAATAGGTCGCTAGAACGACGGCTCTTGCCGAACCGTCTTTCATTCTTGCACCAAGCGAAGCCTTGTTCCGAAGTGCGTCAAACACAAGATTGCCGATGACTGTCCGGTCACCGGAACCTGCAAACCGGTGTGCGGAACCCCAGTCTTTCAGGGCAAGCTGCACAGGCCTGTGCCGCGTTTCCACTTCTGTCAGGACTTCAATTGCCGCCGCCAGGCGTCCGCCATCTTTCATGCTGTTCCTTTGCGGGGCGCCTATAGCAAAGCGCCCCGGTACCGAGTGGTTTAAACGTTGGACGGGTAATTTGGGCTTTCTCGTGTAATCGTCACATCATGGGCATGGCTTTCCCGCAAGCCTGCACCAGAGATCCGTACAAAACGCGCCTTTTCCTGAAAATCAGGAATGTTGCGGCCGCCAACATATCCCATTGCAGCCCTCAAGCCACCTGCCAGCTGATGCAGAACGCTGCCAAGCGCGCCTTTGTAAGGCACCTGACCTTCGATGCCTTCCGGTACAAGCTTGAGACTGTCGCGTACTTCCGCCTGGAAATAACGATCGGCCGAGCCACGTGCCATGGCGCCGACGGACCCCATGCCCCGATAGGATTTGTAGGATCGTCCCTGGTGCAAATAGACCTCGCCCGGGCTTTCTTCAGTGCCTGCCAGAAGAGAGCCGACCATGACGGACGCCGCGCCGGCGGCAATCGCCTTGGCCAGGTCGCCGGAAAATTTGATGCCGCCATCAGCGACCACAGGTACGCCCTGCTTGTCGGCTTCGTTCACTGAATCCATGATGGCCGTTAGCTGCGGAACGCCAACGCCAGCGACAATTCGGGTGGTGCAAATGGAACCCGGGCCAATGCCGACTTTTACCGCATCTGCACCGGCGTCAATCAAAGCCTTGGTTGCGTCACTGGTTGCCACGTTGCCTGCAAGTACCTGCACGGAATTGGAAAGGCTTTTTACCCGGCCGACCATGTCGAGAACCTTCTGGGAATGGCCATGGGCCGTGTCGACCACAAGAAGGTCCACACCTGCGTCGATCAGACGTTCTGCGCGGGCAAACCCTTCTTCCCCGACGCTGGTTGCCGCTGCAACGCGTAATCGGCCCTGATCGTCCTTGGACGCATTCGGATTGAGCTGCGCCTTTTCCATGTCCTTGACGGTGATGAGACCGATGCAGTTCCGGTTGTCATCCACGACCAGAAGCTTTTCGATGCGGTTCTGATGAAGGAGCCGCTTGGCGTCTTCCTGGCTGACGTTCTCGTTGACAGTGACGAGATCGTCCTTCGTCATCAGCTCATGGATTTTCTGGTCGGGATTGGACGCGAACCGCACGTCCCTGTTTGTCAGGATGCCAACCAGCTTGCCAGTGGTCTGACCGCCTGCTCCGCCGTTTTGAACGACCGGAACGCCGGAAATGCCATACCGTTTCATCAGGTCAAGAGCGTCCTGCAGGGTCGCGTCCGGCCCGATGACCAGCGGATTGACCACCATCCCAGATTCGAACTTCTTGACCATCCGGACCTCTTCGGCCTGCTGGTCGAGAGAAAGGTTGCGGTGAATGACGCCAATGCCACCAGCCTGAGCCATGGCGATTGCCAGACGGCCTTCGGTAACTGTGTCCATTGCCGACGAGATGATCGGAATATTGAGTTCAAGTTCCCGTGTGACCCGGGTGCGCAGGTCAACTTCACCCGGCATGACTTCCGAGTGGCCAGGGATCAGCAAGACATCGTCAAACGTCAGGGCTTGCTGTCCAGTGGTAGGGACATAGAAGGATGCCATTGCCAATTCCCCTTTGTAAAAAAATAGCTGAGACGCACGCTTTGATCAAAAGCCTGCATCTTTCGAGTCGCTTCGGCTGTGCCGGAGAAGTTGGCGCGGGTCAATAACACGCAGGTGACAGAAAGAAAAGGGGTGACGCCCGCTATGGTGCGTTCCCCCTGTATCTCTTGGCAAACCGGCTTCCCGGTCGAGTTGAAAACGGTTCAGTCCGGATCAAGATCACTTCCGCGAAAGCCCTTCGCGATCACATAAAGTTCCGGGCTTTCCTTGCGGCTTGCCGGCGGTTTCAAATGGGCCACCGATTTGAATTCGCGTTTCAGGTCGTTAAGCAGTGCATTTTCCGTCCCGCCCCGAAAAACCTTCGCCAGGAACGAGCCACCCGGAACGAGGTTGCGTCTCGCGAAATCGATTGCGATCTCGAAAAGATGCGTTGTGCGCAAATGGTCGGTCTGCTTGTGGCCGGTAGTCGGCGCCGCCATGTCGGACAGAACGACATCGGGCTTGTGGCCACCGAGCGCTTCCAGCAAGGCGGCTGGAGCATCGTCGTCCAGGAAGTCTTTTTGCAGGAATGTCGTTCCTCGCACGTGGTCCATTTCCAGATAGTCGATCCCGACCACCTTGGGCGCTTCCACGGAGGACTGCACTCTTTCCACAGCAACCTGACACCAGCCCCCCGGTGCGCAACCAAGATCGACCACCCGGTAACCGGGTTTCAGCAATTTGTGCTTGTCGTCGATCTCTATCAGCTTGTAGGCAGCTCGCGACCTGTAACCGTCCATCTTCGCGCGGCGCACATATGGATCGTTCAATTGCCTCTGCAGCCAACGCGTGGAGGATTCGCGCCGACCAGCGGACGTCTTCACCTTGACGTGGAGACCTCGGTCGCCTGTTCCCTTTTTGCCCTGACTCATGTTCTGTTCCCTTGGCGCCCGCGATTATGCCGAGAGCCGTTTTTGCGGTGCGACCAGACACCATCGGCCGCCATCAATTCTGTAAGAATGCCTTCGCGAAGTCCTCTGTCCGCGACGCGCAGACGTGAGCAACTCCAGCGGCGGCGGATAGCTTCCAGGATGGCACAACCTGCCAGAACAAGATCAGCCCTATCCGCACCAATGCATGGATTATCCACGCGTGCCTCATAAGGCATGTCGCGCAGCTGATCAATCATTCTGGAGACGTCCCCATCTTCCAGCCAGGTACCGTCGACCCTGCGCCTGTCATAACGTTTCAGGCCCAGATGGACACCGGCCAGTGTGGTGACCGTACCAGATGTTCCGAGCATATGGACCCTGCCCGACGCGATAGCTTCGGTCAGGTTATTAGCAAGATTGAACGCTGCCAGATGTTCGGCGGCATCTTCAATCATGGCTTCGAAGATATCCGGTGTCACGTGAACACCGCCGTGACGCTCTGCAAGGTTGACGACGCCGACCGGCAACGAGATCCAAGACCGGATGAAGCGGGTCAATGCATAGCCCCGCGCGCCACATCGGTTGCGCAGGTCCAGCCAGACGATCTCCGAGGAACCTCCGCCGATATCGAACAGAATCACGCCATCGGCGTCGTGATCCACAAGCGAAGCGCATCCGGCGACTGCCAGGCGGGCCTCTGTCTCGCGGTTCACGACCTCGAGCGCCAAACCTGTCTCCGCCTTCACCCTTTCGATGAAGTCAGCGCCATTTTCGGCTGCCCGGCAGGCCTCTGTCGCGATAAGCCTTGAGCGAGCAACCCCTCTGTCGGCAAGTTTCCGGTGGCATTGGGCAAGAGCATCGATTGCCCGCTCCATGGCCGCATCGCTCAACATTCTGTTCGAGCCGACACCTTCTCCGAGGCGCACTATTCGGGAATAGGCGTCGACCACACGAAATCCGCGATCTTCAGGTCTGGCGATCAAAAGACGACAATTGTTGGTCCCAAGATCAAGCGCGGCATAAAGCGGTGAGTTGTTCCTGCCCGTAGACCGATCATATGGTGCAGGATTACGAGAACCGTCGACCTGTTCCTTCCGGCTTGCTGACGGGCGATTTTCACCATCCCGACGCATGCGCAATTCATGATTACGGTGGGAGGGTGTACCGGTACTCTTTTCGAGTGTCTTTGAGCTGACAACGATGTCGCCATCGTTTGTCCGTGCAACAGGGACTGATTCTGCTCCGTTGGCGGACTGTTTGCGCCGTCGGCCGCGTCTACGGGCTGCCTTCTTTCCCTTCAGGCTCGTCGTGGTGTCAGGTTGTCGTTCCGCACCATCCTGGTTCAGTCCGCCTGCCTGGACGTTTAGCACGCCCTCACCATTGGCTGCCCGCCCGCGCTTCCGTTTTTTGCGACGTTTCTGGGAAGTGGACGCACCCTCACTCTTTCGCGCAGGTTGTTCCTGCGCGGCGAGTGCTTGATCGACGGGTCCGGTCACAGCACTGGACGGAATTTGCCCGTCCGTTTCAGGCACTCCGTTGACGACACCGTTTGCCTGTGTCGCAGAGTTGCCCTTGGGGCGCTTGCCAGACTTGCGCTTTCGGCGTCGTCTGGATGTTCCCCCGGGCTCCCTGGGAGCCCCGCTGGTTCCGGACACATCAGGGGTACGACGCCCTTTCTCGGGCGGTTCCTGACCTGACTGAGTCACGTTTTTGCCTTTCAGATCTCCAGTGCTGCCGCCGTTTTTCAAGGGGCGCTGCTGGGGACTGCGTCTTTCGTTGACAAAACTGTAACAGGTTGACCCTCGCCGGAAAAGCTTTCCTTGAAACGAATGCATACAGTCTTTCGCGAGACTTTCCACAGGCATGCAATTTCACAAAAAAGTCGTCGACGGGTCTTGCAATCGTGAATGTGATGGATGTATATGCGGCACACCAATCGAGAGCGACCAATCATTTCGCCCTGTACCGACGATTGGCAGCTCGCCTTGTGAGCATTGTTGGGGAATAGGTTAACGGTAGACCCACGGACTCTGACTCCGTTAGTCCTGGTTCGAATCCAGGTTCCCCAGCCAACCTCGTCTTCTGAAAAAACTAGCCTGATGCTGAAGACGCACCTGTCCGTGTCAGTTTACATCTAGTTCCGTTCGATCAAGTTGCTTGCCGTCTGATTACCTTGCTGGCACAGCGCAGTGCGCCATTTGCATGGGCAAGGCTTTCCCAGCCGAAGACCAGCTTGGGATCGAAGCCGAGATCTTTCCAGATCCTGGCGTTCTCCGCGTCGAATTCCGTGAACCTGCTCTCTTCGCCGAAGCATGGCAACCACATGATTGGTTTGCCATTTCCCTCTCGTACCGCATTTTCCAGAATAACGTTGTTGTAGAGTCGCGGTCTGACTGCGTTCTTTACGTCGACCCCACAGGGAACTGGATTGCGGATGATTTCGAAACCCTGGTCCCTCAACCAATGTTCCGACGCATCGAGAAGTCTCTTTTCCCGTTTTGCCTTGCTGATGGCTTCTGGGGCCACGGCCACCGGGTCTGCCAGCAATAACAAGTGCTTGCCGTTGTGGCGCAAACCTGTTGGAGAGACATATCTGTCAACATGGCTTTCGCACCGCTCAATGGTCGTAACCAGATCCGGCCTTAAGTGATAAAATGGAAGGTCCCCGAGCAAATCATTCGCTGTTTGCCAGTCCAGGTCTCTCTCACGGTTAGAATCTGCAGTGTTCTTGCCGGCCCTGATTTCTTGAGCATCGACGGCGGGCTTTTCGAACAAGTCTTGTCTTCGGTATCCCCAATAGCAGACAGGTCTGTTATCGAGTTCACCGATACGTCGATCTGCGGCAAGCAAAGTGCTGTCACCGCCATACTTGTTTGAGGCTGATCTCAGCCGGCTTGTGTGACCGATGAGACGAAAGCCCTCACCAACGATCTCGTCTCCACCCGGCAAAAAGAGTGGCAGATCGTGGCAGGCGACAGAAAGGTGTTCGGCCAATAACCCCGGCAAGATGCCCCTGGGCCAGTCGCATGCTGGAGCGGCAATCCGCAGGTCGTTGCCTCGCATTTGTACCAGGATGGAATCCTGTGCCCAGATATCTGCACTTTCAAGCGGCCTAGCGCCTGCCAGGACAATGTCAAAGCGACACTCGGTCTGTGTTTCGATCCAGCTTCTTGCAGCCGCCTCGTTAAATGCATCGGCAAATACCAGGATTGAAACGCTCGAAGGCATGGCCTTGAGCAGATTTCCGATCGCGGCGAGTATCTTTTCGGCGTGAGGATTGCCGGGATCAAAGACCTTTTGAGGTAGTGAGATCGCTATCGTTTCAATCAGACCGCCACAATCCGGCACGATTGACCATGTGGTCCTGGCTTTTACAATCTCCATTTTCATTAGCTGTCACCTGCCAAGAACTTCTTTTTCAAGTGACTTGAGAAAAAGGGTGTTCTGTATTTTCCAACTGTCCTGACCATCATGCGTCTCAATCTCGATGTTCTCTTTCAGATTGGTCAGGAGCTTTTGAGCGTCTTGTCGTTTCAAGCTCTGCTCGAACTCGGGCAGGCACTTCAGAAAGTGAGCGCTTTCAGCTTCGGAAAGTCCTGTTTCGCTCAGCACGCGCACCCAGGTGCGCGTGGAAAAATGCAGACCGGTTGCAGCTTTCAGCAATGCATCGTGTGCGCTCTCGACAATGAACCCGCCTTTCAAAGCTGCAGACAGAGTCGCCTCCGCATCCACCAGCGCCAGTGTCAGCGGGCGATAGCCCAGTTCTGCCGGAGCGTGCGAAACAGCAACATCCGCATCCGATTGACGCCTTCCCGCTTGGTAGTCTGCAAAAATTGCCCCGACACCAACCATCCCGAATGGGAAACACTCTGCAGCCCGTAATGCGCCCATGCTGGCCGCGCCGTACACCCTGCACCCCTCCTGTAGGGCGAACAGGATTTCCTTGTGCCAGACAGAAGGTGTGGAATTGAAGTAACCATCAATCAATCCGATCACGCGGCGCCCCTGCCCCACGGCTCGCAGAATGTCTCCGCGTGCCGCAGGTGGGAACACGTCTAGGCTATCAAAAAGATCGCCGGCCAAGCCGTGAACGCTCGGTCCTGCAAAAACGACGGGTTTCAACATGCAGTGCTCAGCACTTCCGTCGTCAGCAGTATCGAGTTCATGGACATTTCGGAGAAGCTGCCGGAATGCGCGTCAAGGCCTGTGACGATCGTCCTCACCACGTGAACGTCCGGGACCGGCGATTTGAGCGGAAACATGTAGGCATCTTCAATGCCAGCCGCCCGCATCAGCTTCAGGACATCCTGCCACCCCATGGACGACTGCCTTGCAGGGCGGAACTCAGCCTCAAGTTTGGCAAGAGGAATGAGTGGTGGCTGGTTCCTGGCTACGCCATCCTTGGACTGCTGAAAACGATCCATCGCAAGGTCGTCGCGCGCACCGGCGATGTCCGTCAGACGTGACTGCACCGCTTCAAGCAAAGCTGCGAGTATCGCCTCGGCAACGTTCGTCCGGCAGGCAATTCCGGCAGGAGCACGCGAAATGACACCGGATGGCCCATTCACCTGCCGCGAGATGACAGCGGCAATGACCGGAAGTTTCACGCGTCCTGGAAGAGCGTATATGTGAAGATCAAGCCCGGCTTTTGAGACCTTCTCCAGAATGGCGTCTAGATCGGCGTTCGCGCCCTCGTAGTCGGTGACCTCCCGGATATTATTGACGAACAAACCGAAAGTATCGACCACACTGGACGCGTCATGTTCCACGAGCTCAAGCAGGGCGTGTTCGATGGCCTTGTCGATCGAGAAATGTGCCGCCAACCCCTGGGATGTCATACGGAAGGCATGACGGTCCCAAGGCATATCGCTACGCATGTCCATCCCGACCAATTCGTAGGGCGCGAAGCGTTGCTCGCCGGAAATCAGGGACGTTCCAGGAACCCAGGCGCGCTGGCGGGTCGGGTCGAGCTGATGCGGGTTGACCCTTGCTAGATCAAAGAACGGAATGACGCTCCTTTGCTGACGCGCCATGTCTTCGATCGTCGCGAATTCCGTGACGTGCTGTCGCGGTTGTTCGGCGACAGCACATTCCACGGCTTCCATGATCGCTGAAATCTTCGCCTGATCGTCGGTCACACCTTTTCCCTGGGAAACGGAAAGAGACCTGGAATTCGGCCTGGTTGCGAACCAGACCGGGATCCCGATCGTGTCCAGCCCGGTGATCTCACCCAATCTGGTAATGCCGAAGCTGCGCAGGAATTGCGGAGAGAAAGGATCGGATTGCACAGCGAATACCTCCTGTAGCGGTGCGATTTTGCCAGTCAGGCCGCCTTCCGGATCAATCGTCCGAAAGCACGGCATCCTGAAGCGTGTCGGGATTTCCGGAATCAGAACCAGAGCCGGTCTTGGAAACCGGATCCTGGATCGGCGCCCAGCTCAGCCTGTTGAGGTCCCAATCGCTGTCGTCGACATCAGTGAGGAAGGCAAAATCGACATCCGAGATCGTGCTGCCTTGTTTGATTGCCTGGTAGATACCTTCCGACTCGACCTGGCTGAGGCTTGTTTCCGGATTGCCGTCACTTTCGGCGAACAGGACGCGGGCAGCAGCAGCAATGCGTGCATAGCCGTCGACACCGGCATTTTGCGCTTCGTAAGCCAGAATTGTCTGGTGCGACACACGAGATACGCGCAGCGGATCCATTCGCAAAAAAACAACTCCATGACCGCGTTTTCCGATCACGTAAAATGACGAATTAGGCATAATTTTCTCCTGTAAATGGGTTTACTTAGTCGAAGCCGGCGAGTTTCAGACCTTCCAGAAAGATCTTGTTGTTCTCTGGATTCTTGTCTGGTTGGAAGCGAACGATTTCCTGTGCGGTCATCCCCGGATAAACATCCATGAGACGCCGTGCATATTGTCTTGCGCTCTCGATTTGCCCGTCGAGAGCGAGGCTTGCCGTCAGGACGCGCAATGCAGGTTCCTCGTCGTCCATCTGCTTGCACAGCCGGACGGCCTCTGCGTAGTCGGCCAGCTTGAAGGCGATGCTCGCACCCGCCCACCAGTAGATGTCCGGTGCAAGTGGATTGAGATCGATCGCGTGCTTGAAACGCTTCCAGGCGTCCTTGGGCTTGCCGAAATGCGCAAGCGCATCTGCGTGCTGTATGAGCAGATCCGAAGAGTTGGGGCTCAAGGTCTCGGCTTCCTGGAACTTGGCTTCCGAGGTCGTGTAATCACGTTGGTAAAGCGCGATGACCGCAGCCATCCAGTAGCCGATACCGGCCGTCGAATCGATCTCGATGGCTGCGTCCGCTTCCGCCTTGGCGCGGTGAAGAAGGTGCGGATCCGTCCCCCCGAGCAGCAACCATTCCAGTTGCATTGTCTGCGCTATGCGAGCGCGGGCGATGGACAGGTCCTTGTCGTACGTGAGACCTTGCCGGAATTCCTTTCTGGCCCGGCGGATCATGCTCAGATTACAGGTCTTGATGAGGTTCTGCCCCCGCAAGACGTGCAGATAGCTCTGGGCATTGATCGACCGACCGGAGTCGAGCATCTGTCGCTCGATCTGCTGGGCGAGATTGGCTGCCACGGTTTTTGCAAGAAGCCGGAAGGTATAGTGAAGGTCCTCCGGCTCCATCGAATACTCCGCAGACCAGATGATCTCCCCTGTGCCGTCATCGATAACGGTAAAGGAAATCTTTTGGCTGCCCGGGAGCAGAAAACTCTGCACGGAGTAGTTGGACCGAATTTTTTCCCAGTTGCTTAAATTGCCGCCGCGAAAGTCACGCATCGTACTGAACGGCGAGACCACGACAAATGTCTTGAATCTGGAGAAACTGTTCGCGACATCCTCGACGAATGCCTCGGCAAGCTGCGCATCCGGATGTTGATCGATGTGGCGGGGCGACGAAAAGGCAACGCGCGGAACCGGTGGTTTGGGAGGTGCCGGACGCTCCTCAACCGGTTTGACCCCCGTCGGTGCGACCCAGACTGTTCCTGAAGGCTTGCTGCTTGTATTGCCAGGCACACGAGGCAAGGCAGGATTGAGAACCGAATTCATCAACCGGTCGATACGATCGACGCCATCCTGATCGCCACACCTGCCATAAGCTTTTGAAATGATACGATAGCATTCGGGGCTGTCAGGTTCGAAAGCCAGAAGCCGATCAGCGATCTTGCCGATGTTGCCGCCACGATCCGCTCCGAAGCGTGTCGTTTCCTCAAGGGCTGCTGCTGCTCTGTTAAACAGTTTCTCCCTCAGGCTCGCGCGCTCGGTCAGCAGCCAAAGGTTCAGCTGTTCACCTTCGAACTCCATGCCATCGAGCAGTTCACCGGTGAACTGCTCTATCCCGGACATCATGCCTTCAAGGTCGGTAGCCTTGCAGGACTGGAGAAAAGCGGCCAGATCGGAACTTTGCGCCCCGGGCCCAAGACTGATTCTGGTCTGGGTCGTTTCAATGAGCGGTCCGGCTTCGGGCTGCCTGCTTTGAACCCTCACAAGCAGTTGCCTGAGGTTTGCCATGGCCCTGGTTTGAGCGACATCCTCCCAAAGCAGGGCAGCCGCCTTTTGACGCGCAAGCTCGTTGCCAGGAACAAGCAACAATACTGCAAGCAACGCGTATCCCTTGGCAGGAAAAGGGGTATTCCGCGAGTAATACACTGACGGAACGCCAAGTAGTCGAATATTAGTGCCTGAACTACTTTTATTCATCACGTTGCCCCCTGGTAATTTTTTCTAACACAGTTCCCCCCACAGAAGAACACCACTGCCGTGACGGAGTCACGCCTGTGTGACGGCGCTATTGGGAATGTAGCTTTGCCGAAGGGACGAAGAGTGATCACACTTCGCGGCCAATAGCAAAAAACTACGTATTATCAGATAGTAAGGAAACCATTCATGTCTGGTAAGATCTCCTTCAGGAGGACCTATGCGGGGTACGGAGACAATGTACGACCATTTGAAAGGGCTAACGACATAGGATCCGTTATTACGGAATTTCTTTGGTACGAAGGTTCTCCATTTTATCCTCTTGGCGATTTGATCTCCGCAAATATCAGTTCCGTCTGGCTTGGTGCGGGAGAGCCGACGAAAGACGACGAAGACAATCTGGATCTCGTTTTCAAAATGCCTGAAAGCGACGGGGGCAATTTTTTCGAAATCGTTCTCAGGTCCAGCGGTGGCACTTCTTATGGTGGCTGGGCCTGGGGTCAGGATCTGGAAGTAACCGACACAGTGGTTTCCGGTCACAGAGTGCTTGTCGCTCATGCAAACGAACTTAGTGTATTTCTCGAATATTCTCTCGAAAAAGGAAAATACGTTCAGCGAAACGTAGAATCCGATTGCAAGATCACGACTTCTACAGTCAGAAAACTGACAAAAATGGCAAAGAGACACTGATTTTTTTAGGAATAACTAGGCACACCGAGCGTATTTGAGGTGAAAACGCCGCTTTTGTTTGAGGCTATTGAAAGGATTACCCGTTCAAAGAAGTTCGTTCATCTTCTTTGAAAGCCCGGGCCGCTCCCGGAAGCAACTGATTGTATCCCACCACAATCGCTTCCGGGGGCGGTCTTATTCGTTCAACCAACCCCGAAAGCTCCAAGAAGCCCTTGGCTAACCGGCCTTCCGGTCGGTGCTTTGTCGTGTTGCGGTTTTCAGTCGGTTGAACCCCATGGAGAGATGTGCTCGCCTAATCAAGGCTGCGGCCTGGAAGTCTCCAAGTCGAACAGCATTCGAAATTTCCGCGATTTCGCCGCAGAAGATGGCGACCTCCGTTGGCAGGTCCTTTTCATCTATCAAAGTCAGCCAGATGCGACAGGTCTTGTAGAACAGCTTTTCAGAAACTTCGCGCAGCGGCATGTTCAGTGTGAGCTGCAAGAAGGCCTGAAAGAAATCGATATTGAGTCGGGCAAAAACCGCACGATCCGGCGTTGAGCTCAATCGCTCCGCCCGAATTTTGAGACTGTTGAATGTGGCTTCCAGTTCCGAGTCGAGAGAACGCGGGCCCAACCTGCCGGTCAATTCATTCAGCTCAAGCCTGAGTTCATAGACCTGCGCCAGCTCTTCCAGATCCACTTCAGTCACCAGTGTGCCTACGCCTTGCTGCGACAACAACAACCCGTCTGCTTCGAGTATCTGCAGCGCCTTGCGCAATGGCGAGCGACTGACACCGAATTCAGATGCCAACGCCTCTTCACTCAGTTGCGTTCCAGGCGGATAGACAAGCATGCAGATCCGGTCTCTCAGAACGGAATACATGATCTGAAACCGTTCCTGAGCGCTTGCGGCCTGGTTCAACAGGTCTGCAACGTCGGCCGTCGCTGTTATGTCCTGATCGGTCATGAGGCCTGTAACAAGGTCCTTTCCAGTCCCGTGAGCATGTCGAGACATTTTTCGAGCTGGTCAACGGCCAGATATTCATCAGGCTTGTGCGCCTGTGCGATGGACCCCGGGCCACAAACCACAACGGAAAGCCCCAGGGCCTGAAACAACCCGGCCTCGGTGCCAAATGAAACGACATCACACAGGTTCGCGCCAGTGAGCGATGTAACGATGTCCCGTGCTTCGTTTTCCGGCATCACGGCCAGTCCGGCGACTTCTCCTATAATTTCGGTGACAATCTCAGCATCGGGATAGACGGACGTCATTTGAGGCAACAGCACGTCCTGGCAATAGGCTTCCAGGGCAGACTTTATCTCAAGTGCGTCCTGCATCCGAACCGGGCGCATTTCCCACTCCACCGCGCAATGCCGAGCAATGACATTGCGTGCAGAGCCGCCGTCTATCCGGCCAACCTGAAGTGTGGTCCATGGCGGTGAGTAGCGCTCGCTGTCAGGACCTGACTTGTCCTTCATGGTTTCTGCCAGTTCCATCATCCTGGAGATGAAAGCGGCGGCAACGTGGATAGCGTTGACCCCCTTGTCCGGTTCGGAGGCATGCCCATCGGTGCCGTGGAACGCTGTCGTATATTCGTAACACCCCTTGTGCCCCTCAATGACCCGCATTTCCGTCGGCTCACCGATAATCGCTACGGAAGGACGAATATCACTGCGCTTCAGTTCCTCAACCAGATGCCTGGCGCCAAAGCAGCCGACTTCCTCATCATAGGTCAAGGCGACATGCAGCGGCCGTTTCAGGTCGAGTAGCGCATAGTCCTGCGTTTTCGTGAGGACCGCAGCGATATAGCCTTTCATGTCGCAACTGCCTCGCCCGTACAGCAAGCCACCTTCTTCGCGCATCTGATACGGGTTGCAGGTCCACTCTGTGGGATCTGCCGGTACGACGTCCGTGTGCCCTGACAAGACAATTCCGCCGGAGACATTTGGGCCAATTGTTGCGAACAGGTTGGCTTTCTTGCCGGTCGCATCCTTGGAAACTGTCACTTGAGCACCAGCTTCACGAAGCAGGGTCGCGGCAAAGCTGATCAATTCAAGATTGCTGTCTGCCGAAACCGTCGGAAAACCGATCAAGCGATCCAGTATGGAAATCGTCCGGGTCAACAAGTCCGAGCGCATATTCACCTCAGGACTTCACGAACAATCTGCGGGGCCTGTTGCACAGGCATTCTGCAGGTCCGTTTTCCTTGATGAGGATGCTCTCTGTGATTTCCAGTCCCCACCCATCCATCCAAAGCCCCGGCATGAAGTGAAAGGTCATGCCGGGTTTCAGAACGGTGTTGTCTTCTTCGCGAATGGAAATTGTGCGTTCGCCCCAATCAGGTGGATAGGAAATGCCGATCGGGTACCCTGCCCGCGCGCCGCGTTCGATCCCCGCGGCCTCAAGAGGTTTCGCCAATGCACGTGCGATGTCACCCGCGGTATTGCCGGCCCTTGCGGTGTCCAGGCCGGCTTCGAGCCCCTCGACCAACGCCTTCTCGGCATCAAGCAGGTACTGTTCCGGCTTGCCAAGAAAAACGGTGCGGCACAACGGGGCATGATAGCGGCGGAAACAGCCGGAGAGTTCGAAAAATGTCGCCTCGCCTTCCTGCATGAAACGTCCGTCCCACGTCAGGTGCGGAGCGGACGCATCCGCGCCACTGGGAAGCAGCGGCACGATAGCCGGATAGTCCCCCCAGGCGTCGTCCAATCCTCGGATGGCGTCGGCGTAGATCTCTGCAACAAGGTCGGCCTTGCGCATACCCGGCACAACACGCTCCAAGACACCGTCCATGATTTTCTCGGAAATCCTGGCTGCCTTGCGCATGAACACGAGTTCTTCGTCGGATTTGACTGCCCTCAACCAGTTGACCATGCTTGTGGCGTCGATGAATTCAGCGTTCGGCAACTCACTTTGCAGCGTCAGGAACGCCTTGGCCGAGAAGTAGTAGTTCTCAAGTTCAACGCCAATCTTCTTGTTCGCGTACCCCCTCAATTCCAGCAGCCTGGCAAGGTCCTGCATGGGGTGGCGCTCAGACGACTGAATGAAATGATCGGCGTAGGAAGCGACGCGTGCGTCGTCCATCCAGACGGTTCGACGGGCACCATTGGCATCCTGCCTGCGTCCCCACCAGATCGGTTCTTCGTCCAGAAAGACAACGACCCCCTGATGCACATAGAAAGACCATCCGTCATAGCCTGTGGTCCAGGCCATATTGGAAGGGTCTTCGAGAAACAGGACATCTATTCCCCGTTTTGACATGTCGCTACGGACAAGATCGAGACGGCGTTGATACTCGGCACTGCTGAAAGGAAGGTCGTGACCTGGCATGATTGGGCCTCGTCGTTTATTTGTACACAAATAAGAACTCAGCCATTTCAGAAATCAAGAAAATAAACACATCAGAACATCATCACTTGCACTTTAAAGGTCATTTGTACACAAATGAGCATGTTCCCCCTTGCAGGATCTTCATGATGACCACGAGCGATACCGGAAATAGTCCATGCAACTGACGCTTACGGATATTTTCGAAGCGCGAAGAGCCATCGCCGGGAGAGTGGTCAGGACACCCCTCCTGCCCTCGCGATTCATGACCGAGCAAACCGGACAGCCATTCTTCCTGAAAATGGAGACGATGCAGCCAACAGGTGCGTTCAAGTTGCGCGGTGCGACGAACGCGGCCCGCAATGCGCCCGAAGGCACCACGACGCTCACATGCTGCTCGACCGGAAATCATGGCCGCGGTGTTGCCTATGCGGCACGGGAACTTGGCTTGAAGGCGATTATCTGCATGTCATCCCTGGTTCCGCAGACCAAGCTGGATGGCATCAGAGCCATTGGGGCCGAAACTCGTATCGTCGGCAACAGCCAGGACGATGCTCTTGCCGAGTGCCGTAAGCTGGGTCAGGCAACCGGCGTCTTTGAAATCTCACCGTTCGACGATCCATACGTGATTGCAGGCCAAGGCACCATCGGGCTTGAGATTCTGGAAGATGTTCCAAACCTCGACACGCTTCTTGTCCCCCTTTCAGGAGGCGGGCTTGCCGCGGGTGTCGCGCTTGCCGCTAAATCCATCAATCCACAGGTCCGTGTTGTCGGACTAACCATGGACAGAGGCGCGGCGATGAAAACATCGATCGACGCCGGCCGGCCAGTGGAAGTGCCAGAGGTGGCAAGCCTCGCGGATTCGCTTGGAGGCGGCATAGGCCTCGACAACCGGCTTTCCTTCGCAATGTGCCGGGATCTTCTGGACGAGATCATTCTGGTAACTGAAGGCGAAATCTACCGGGCCATGCAGGCTCTTTATTACGAGGATAGTCATGTCGCGGAAGGCGCTTGCGTGGTTGGCATTGCAGCAATCCTGGCCGGAAAGCTGACCGCGCCAGAAGGTCCGGTCGCAACGATCATTACGGGTCGAAATGTCGACATGGTTCAATTCACAAAAGTCATGACCGGTCAGGACGTTATGCTTGGGGACTATCTGTTGGAAGGAAAACGTTATGGCGCATGAAATCAGGCTGGTGAACGAGGCCGATCTGCGCCGGGCTGTTCATCTTGATCTTGAAGTCATCGACTGCATTGAAAAAGCATTTGCAAAGCTGGCCACGGGTACAGTCGTGATGCCTCCCGTGCTGTCCATGGCCCTGCCGGAGGTGAATGCGGAAGTTGATGTGAAAACCGCCTACGTGCCAGGTCTCGACGGTTTTGCGATCAAGGTATCTCCCGGCTTTTTCAACAACCCTGCTCTCGGGCTTTCAAGTCTCAACGGGTTGATGGTGCTTTTTTCGGCGCAAACCGGTCTGGTTCAGGCTGTCTATCTGGACAATGGTTATCTGACCGACATCCGCACGGCTGCAGCCGGAGCGGTTGCGGCGCGCCACCTTGCTCCTGCAGTCGTTTCAACGATCGGCATTCTGGGAACCGGCGTTCAGGCCAGGTTGCAGCTGATTGCGGCGGCAAAGGTACGGCCCGCGGAAAGGGCGCTGGTCTGGGGACGAGACCGTGACAAGGCCAGAGCCCTGGCAAAGGATATGACTGCAGCGCTCGGGATAGACGTGGTCGCAACCGAGGATCGGCAGCAACTGGTTGCCGACAGCCAACTTGTCGTCACCACGACCCCTGCGAAGGAGGCTATCCTGGGCGCGGATTGTCTGCATCCCGGCTTGCATATCACTGCAATGGGATCTGATCAGGAGGACAAGAATGAACTTGCCCCGGAGATCCTGGCTAAGGCCGATGTCCTGGTCTGCGATCGGATAAGCCAATGCGAAAAACTCGGAGAGCTGCGTTCCGCCCTTGCGAACCGCACTTTGCAGGATGTGAGCCGTGTACGTGAACTCGGTGAGATTGTTTCAGGCAAGGCGCAAGGCAGGACTTGTGATGCTGATATCACCGTCTGCGATTTGACCGGCACCGGCGTTCAGGATACGGCCATTGCCACGCTGTCTCTTGGCAAGGTCAAGAAGGCAAATGCGGGCACGATGCTCGTTTCCTGAACCGGCAAGAGACATTGATGCTGAAACTGGACAATCGAGACCTGGAAATCCTGAAGGTACTTTCCGAGGAAGGACGCATTTCCAAAGCGGATCTCGCAAAGCGTATAAATCTTAGTCCGAGCCCGTGCTGGAAGCGCCTTGAGAGGCTTGAGGCTGCTGGAATCATCGAGGGATATGGCGCGCGTTTCTCGCTCAAGAATATCGCGCCTCATGTCACCGTTTTCGTGACGCTCGAACTGGAACATCACCGCGCCGAATATTTTCAGGCCTTTGAGCGGGCAATCCGCAATTGCGATGAAGTCGTTGCCTGCTGGGCGATCGGTGGCGGGCTCGATTATCTGATGCAGACCGTCACGCGTGACATCGACAGCTATCAGCGGTTCATGGATGCCCTGCTGGACCGTGGCCTTGGCGTCGTTCGCTACTTCACTTACGTGGTGACAAAACCGGTGAAACAGAGCGCTGCTCCAGCACTCGATATGTTGCTGGCCGGGATGCTTGGAACAGATACGACTGCTGAACACTCCGAATAAGAACGAAACGGCTGCCAAGCTTGTCAAGAAAAGGCGTTTCGTTCCCGGGTGCCATTCTAGGCTCTGCTCACCACTTTGGAGAGCAACGCCATGCAGTCCCGAATCCTTGCCGAGACATCCCTTGAAAGCTCGCTTTTTCACCTAATTGACAACCGTCACCTGGTAAAGCACTTCGCCTATGTCGGTGGACGTTGGGCAGCGGCACGTGATGGTGCCGTGTTTCGAGTAACCGATCCGGCGGATGGAAGTCTTCTCGGGGAAGTGACATCTCTTTCCAGCGCACAATCCGCCGAAGCTATCGATGCCGCCAATGACGCCTTTTCGAGTTGGTCCACCTTGCTGCCTCAGGAAAGGGCATCCTTTCTGTTGGCCTGGCACGACTTGATCTTGGAAAACCGGGAAGATCTCGCTCGTCTGATGACGCGTGAGCAAGGAAAACCACTTTCGGAATCCCGCGGCGAGATCGATTATGCAGCCTCCTTCGTATCGTTTTACGCCGAAGAGGCCAAACGACCCAATATCGAGAGCATCACTTCCCACTTGCCTGACGCAGAGATGGAAGTCTGGCGGGAACCTGTTGGCGTTGCCGCATTGATCACGCCGTGGAACTTTCCATGCGCGATGATCACGCGAAAAGCAGCTGCCGCACTCGCCGCCGGCTGTACCGTTGTCGTGCACCCTTCACAGGAAACGCCGTATTCCGCACTCGCCCTAGCTGAACTTGCTGACCAGGCTGGGCTTCCGGCAGGTGTTTTCAACGTGCTTCCCGGGAACGCGGAAGACATCGTGAAACCGTGGATGTCAGACCCGCGCGTCAGGGCGGTTTCGTTCACCGGATCCACGGGTATCGGACGGCTTCTTTATTCGCAGGGTGCTCAGACTGTAAAACGACTTGTGCTGGAACTCGGCGGTCACGCCCCCTTCCTCGTGTTTGCAGATGCTGATCTTGACCATGCCGTCGATCAGGCAATCGCCGCAAAATTCGCAACATCCGGTCAGGATTGCCTCGCGGCAAATCGCGTTCTGGTAGAAAGACCGGTCTACCAGGCGTTTTGCGAAGCCTTCACCAAACGTGTTGAAGCCTTGTCTGTCGGACCTGGGCTTGAAGATCCTGACATCGGACCGCTGATGCATGAGCGGGCGGTTGCCAAGCAGGAGGACCACGTTCGAGATGCACTCGCACGAGGCGCGCGCCTCCTCACCGGTGGCCACCGTCATGCGGCCGGCCCATTGTTTTATCAGCCGACCGTTCTGGCGGACACTCCCGCTGATGCATCGATTTTCCGGGAAGAAACATTTGGTCCGGTGGCAGCCTTGGCAGCCTTCGATAAGGAGGAGGACGCCATCGCACGGGCAAACGACACCGAATACGGCCTTATCGCCTATCTCCACACGCAGGACCCGCGCCGCATCTACCGTGCAAGCCGCGCGCTTCAATACGGCATGGTTGCCGTCAATCGCACAAAAGTGACCGGCTATCCGATCCCCTTTGGAGGCGTGAAACAATCCGGCCTTGGCCGCGAAGGTGCCCGCTACGGACTGGAGGCCTTCACCGAAATCAAATACGTCTGCCGGGACTGGAGCTGACCTGGCCCAACCAACACTAGAAGGACTTGAATATGCTCAAGAACGACCAACTGGATGCCTGGGACAGAGAGAACTTCTTCCATCCCTCGACCCATCTTGCCCAACATGCGCGCGGAGAGAGCCCTAACCGGATCGTCACCGGTGGCAGCGGTGTCTATATCGAAGACCGTGACGGCACCAAACTATTGGACGCATTCGCCGGACTTTATTGCGTCAACGTCGGCTATGGCCGTTCCGAAATTGCTGACGCCATTGCGGAGCAGGCTCGTGAACTGGCCTATTACCACGCATACGTCGGCCACGGCACCGAAGCCTCCATCACGCTTGCACAAATGGTGATGGAGCGAGCGCCCGACCACATGTCCAAGGTCTATTTCGGACTGGGCGGATCGGATGCGAACGAAACCAACATCAAGCTTGTCTGGTACTACAACAACATTCTCGGCCGCCCGGAGAAGAAGAAGATCATCTCGCGCTGGCGCGGCTATCACGGCTCGGGCCTGATGACCGGTTCTCTCACGGGCCTCGAGTTGTTTCACAAGAAGTTCGACCTGCCGCTTTCACAGGTTTTGCACACAGTCGCGCCCGACTATTTCCGCAGGGAAGACCTTTCCCTGTCCGAAGCAGAATTTGTGGCCTATTGCGTTGCTGACCTGGAAGCCCTGATCGAACGCGAAGGCGCTGACACCATTGCAGCCTTTATTGGCGAGCCGGCCCTTGGTACGGGCGGGATCGTACCGCCCCCAAGCGGGTACTGGGAGGCCATTCAGGCCGTGCTCAAGAAACACGACATTCTGCTGATCGCAGATGAAGTTGTTTCAGGCTTTGGACGTCTCGGCACGATGTTCGGGTCAGACCACTACGGTATTCAGCCGGATTTCATCACCATCGCAAAAGGCCTGACATCGGCATATGCTCCCCTGTCCGGCTCCATCGTTTCCGACAAGGTCTGGAAGGTGCTGGAGGACGGTACCGACGAATTTGGTCCGATCGGCCATGGGTGGACCTATTCCGCACACCCGATTGGTGCCGCAGCCGGCGTTGCGAACCTCAAGCTTATCGACAGTCTCGGCCTGGTGGCGAATGCCGGATCCGCAGGTAGCTACCTCAAGAATGCACTTGCGAATGCACTCGGAGATCACGCCAACGTTGGCGACATCCGCGGAGACGGCCTGCTTTGCGCGATCGAATTTGTATCGGACAAGGCCAGCAGAACCTATCTCGATCCGGCAAGCAAAACCGGCCCACAGGTTGCAACTGCCCTGTTGAAGGAAGGCGTCATCGGCAGGGCGATGCCGCAGGGCGACATCCTGGGGTTCGCCCCCCCCCTGTGCATTTCTGAAGCTGAAATCGACAAGGTTGTTGATGCAACCGTGAAAGCAGTAAAATCCGTCTTCTAAGAAGCGGCGCCACCAAATAACAAAGCCCGTCGGAGCAATCCGGCGGGCTTTTTGGTATCTTCGGTAGGAAAGCTGCCTATCCGGCTTTCGCGGTCTGTCCCATGAGTGCCGGTACTACTTGTTCCGGTGGCCCCATCATCGCAATCTGGCCACCTCTGAGCACAACCACCCGGTTGGCCATTTTCATGTGGCTAGGACGCTGGGTGTTGATGAGGATGGTCGCCTTGCCCTTGAGTTCCTCGATCATCGCCATGAATTTTTTGTCGCCCTCGAAATCGAGATGCGTTCCCGGATTGTCGAACAGATAGAGCGGTGCCGCCTTCACGAAGGCACGGGCCAAAACGATGCGTTGCTTCATATTGTCCGGGATCTGCTTCAGGACCTCGCCATTGAGGCGCGTTTCAAGTCCGTTGAAGTTCTCCTCCAGGTAGGACAGCAAGCCAAGTTTACCGGTAACCTCGATCAGTCGTTCGTCGGTAGCGCCCGGATCCGACATCAGAAGGTTCTGTTTTACCGTGCCGTAAAAGAAGTCGAGATCGTCGGGTGCATAGCCAATGGAGGAGCGCCACTCTGCGGTATCCAGCTGGCGCACATCCAGACCGTCGAACAGGATGGACCCCACCTGGGGCTGAAACAAGCCGATGACAGCCTGGAACAATGCGGTCTTGCCCGAGCCGCTCGGGCCCGTGATGGCAACAGTTTCGCCTTCCTTCACCGTCAGCTCAAGGCCCTTCAGCGAGGCTTCCGTTGCCCCTGGATACCTGAGGACGAGTGAGGACACTTTCAGATCACCGCGAATGTCACGTGTGATTTTCGGCAGATGCCCCGGCTCGCGCTCGAGCTGCACTTTCATGAGGTTGTTGATCTGTTCGATCACCGTGCGGCTTTGCGCGAGCTGCGTGATGCTGAGAAATGCCTGGTTCATCGGGTTCAGAACCCGCCAGCTGAGGGCCATTGTGGCAATCAGGGCGCCCAGGCTCATTTCTCCTTCCATGACACGCATTGCCCCGATCCCCAGAACCAGGACACCGCAAATGGTCATCAGCGTCTGCGACAGTGTCTGCAGCACATGCGTGATATGACGTGCATGGATGTTGAGTTTGTTGAAGTTGGTGGAAAGCGCCGAAAATCGCTCCAGCCAGGTATCTTCTACAGAAAGGTTCCTGAGAGCCCGCTGGTTGCGAAAGGTCTCGATCATGAAGCTGTTGAGTTTCGACTTCTGCTCGCCAACGGCAGCGACTTCGCGTTGGACCTTGGGCAGGACATAAACGGCCAGCAGCGTGTAGATGGTCAGCAGCGCGAGCGGCGGCAGCGCAACAGGTCCGCCGATCAGGAAGATCGCGACAATGAAGATCAGTGTGAAGGGAATATCGACGATCGCGTTGAACAGCGAACTCTGGAATATGTCGCGCACGCTGTCGAAATAGCGCAGCCGCATGACCTGGGTGCCGATCGGCGCTTCGGACAGCATCGCATATGGAAGATGCAGGATGCGCTCAAAGGTCTTGTTGCCGACAATCGCATCAACCCGTCCGCCGAGATAGGATTGTAGCCATGTCTTCATTCTGCGCAGCGCAACTTCGCACAGAAGAATGATTCCAACGCCGACCGCCATGGTCAGAAGCACTTCAGTCGATTTTGCTCCCATTGCCTTGTCGTAGATCGCCATGATGAACAACGGCGGTGCAAGAGCGAGAATGTTGAGAACAAAACCGAGGGCCAGAATGGAGATGATACTGGTCCGGAACCGTTTGGATACGGTCGAGAACCAGCTTCGGTTATTTTGAACCTGCCCCTGTTCCGCAGTGTCTTCGGCCGCGAGATAGATCTCGTTTTTCAGAATATCCGCAGCAGGAACTGAAATTGCCTCTCCCTGACGGCCGGAATAGGCGCGAAACTCACCCGTTCCGGTTTTTCCAACGAGAACCTGAACGTCGTCCCTTGTCACACGCAGACACGGCATCTGTGCATGGGTCAGTTCCCCGGCACTTCCATGAAAAGGTGTCGTCTTGACTGTCAAGCGGCTGAGGACGGTCCGCAAGACCTGGAAAGTTTCGATCCGGTCAAAGTGAGGCAATGCCTCGAACAGAAGCCGGTCATTGCCCTGCCAGCGCATCTCTCGCAAAAGCGGGATCAGGCACCTTTCCGCGGGTGCCGCCCCGTCTTCAGGAAGTCCTAGCCGGCCTGTCGCGGTTCCATCGGCAGCCAGTTCGGCCGACAGATCGCGCCACTGCCGGTGCACGGCGTTGTCGGCAGCGTGGACGTCTTCAAGGTTGAATAGAGGTCTGCTCACGCCGGCATCCCCATTTTCTGAGGTGTACCGGTTACGTTCATCGTGCCGAGGTCATGCACGCTGCCGTCCCTGAGTTCGTATTGGTGATCCGCGACTGCCAGCATGGAGGGACGGTGGCTGATGATGATAACCGTCAGATAGCCCTTCAGACGGATCAGCGCATCGACAAGCGCCTTTTCTGCCTGTTGGTCCAGTTGCGCATTCGCCTCGTCCAGGATCAGGATCTTTGGCTCGCCCGCCAATGCCCTTGCAATGCAGATACGCTGCAAGGTAGCCGCAGGAACCTTGCCACCCAGATCTGACCCAAGCTGCGTTTCATAACCGCGCGGCAAGAGGTGGATTTCCTTTTCAAGCCCGATCAGCTTCGCCGCCATACGCGCATGAGCGATGTCGGATACGGCACCGAACATCGTGATGTTTTCAAGGATCGTGCCGTTGAAGATAGCAGACTGGTTGTCGACATAGGCAACGGTCTTGCGTAGTGCATGCTGGTGGAGGCCATCATAATCCTGCCCGCCGATCATGACCTTGCCGGTCGTCGGCGTCATTTCACCGGTCAGCAATTTCATGAGTGTGGACTTACCGCTGCCGTCCGCACCGCGGAAACCGACGAATTGTCCGGATTCAATTGTCAGGTTGATGTCCTCGAACACCCGGCGCTGGCTTTCGCCCAGTTCGACTGACACGTTGATCAGGTGAATGGAACCGTCGGTATCGACCGTCAAAGGCTCCTGCTGCGCAACCTCCGGCAGCTTGAAGAGCGAATTGACCTGAGCGTAGTCGTGCTTCAGTCGTTGCATGTCTGTCAGCTGGTTGATCGCGCGAAGGAAAGGCTGCACGAACTGACCGGACAGGAGTGTGCTGGCTGCGACACCGCCGACGCTGAAATTGCCATAGATGGCCATCAACGCGCCGCAGATGACCACAAAGATAGTCGTGAGGGTTCCGAAAAGTGCGGACGCATCCCTCGCCTGGCCGGACAAGCGCATATATCTGGAGCTGAGCTCTGCCGTTGCCCGCTGCAATCGCTCGAAGCGGCGCATGATCAGTGCTTCCATCGCCTGGGACTTCACGGTCTTGGCGCCGGACAGTACCTCCAGGATGAAATCGGATTTGCGATCGTCCTGATCTGCCCGGTCGGCGACAACCTGCTGCAGCACCTTGTTTCTGTTGAGGGCAAACAGCATGAAGATGCCCAGCAACGTGATCGGCACCAGCGCCAGCGGCCCTGCGATGAAGATGAGCGCCGCCAGGAAGATACCCCCTGCGGGCAGGTCGATGGCGAGAAGACGGTTCTGGTCGCCATAGTGATCTGCAACCGATTGCAACGCCCGAAGCTGGTGCACCTGTACGGAAACAGGCGTTTTGGCAAACTGGGAAGGCTCGGCATCAAGCACCCGGCGGAAAAGTTCGGTGTGCGCCTGATGATTGAACCCTGCCCCGAGCCTGCCGACAACCGCGGTACGGGAGACCTTGATGACGGCATCGGCAATTAGAACGACAGCCACCCCGAGGATGAGCACAAGCAGCGTGTCGGTGGAAGCATTTGGCAGAACGCGGTCATAAACCTGAAGAATGGCCAGCGGCATCGCCAGCCCCATGACATTTGCGAAAACGGAAGCAACTACAACGTCGCGCGGCAATCCGGGCGAAGAAATCCAGCGTCCGGACGGAGAATGCCGGATCCTCAGACGAGGCAAAAAGAAAGATGAAAATACCGATTTCAGCATATGTGGGCCAGAGTCGTGTAGCTACTCGCTCAAACTGTGCTGATCGGGTTTAAAAAGCGTTTACCCTACGCCGTGTTTCCCGAATTTTATTAGAACTAAACTTCAGATTCCAAGAGGAATTTTGCGCTTTGTTAAGGACGCCGACGTTCATTGGCATTATCGGAAATTGTGCGGACGTGCGACCGAAATGGCAAGCGACACTCAGAATCGAGACACCCAGGAAAACACCTCGTCAGAAGGTAACACTACGGAAACCAGGACGACCCTGAATTCCGATAGCATCCTGCATTCGGGGCTTCTCGATAATCGAGATGAGCATCTCGACAAGGCGCACGACTATCATCTCGACCAGGACATGGGCGAATCCATGGAACAGGTCAACGCCAACCTGCACCTTGGAAGCGACGAGGAAGAACAACGCTACGTCGAACAGGAAGACCCATCGTCCGGCGCGCAAGGTATCGGGTTTGAGGATGATGGCACGGAGCTTTCTGCGCTTGAAAACAGCGATGCAGTCAATGCATACGCTGAGCAATCTTCCGACAATTCAACCGGCACACAGGACTTTTCAGGGTCGAACAGCGACGATTTGCCGTTGGGCGGCGGCACGTCCGCAAGCATAGCTTCTGCTCTGGATGATGGATCGAACCAGACCTATTCGAATGGCTCCGCAACCAACCCGGGCGACGGCACCTTCAGTAGCCAGAATGGCCAGGTGCAGTCAGGCGCAGGTTTCGATGACGGCAACGACGACCTTGCTGCGGGCATCGTCGCTTCCGATTTGTCTGCGGTCACCGATATCGATGCAACTGAAAACGCCGTTGACGAAAATTCAGCAGTCGGATCTGCAACCGGCATTCGGGCAAGCGCAACCGCCGCAGAAGGGGCCAGCGTAACCTACAGCCTCCTGGACGATGCGGGTGGTCTGTTCTCCATTGATCCCGAGACGGGCATCGTTACGGTAGCAGGTTCGCTCGATGCCGAAACGGCTGGAAGTCACCAGATCATCGTGCTTGCCACCGGATCCGACGGAGCGACGCAGACAGAAACCTTCACGATCAATATCCGTGACGTGAACGAATACGACGTCAGCCCGATCAGCACGGTCGGCGCTGTTGCGAACACAATTTCCGAAGGTGTAGACGGCGGCAGTCAGGCTGGCATCACTGTTGTGGCGACCGACCGGGACGTGAGCGACAGTGTCTCCTACTCCATAGACGACCCGCGCTTTGTCATCGATGACCAGGGTGTGGTCAGCATTGCCGAAGACGCCGTGTTTGACGCTGAAACCGAAGCGACTGTCTCCTTCACTGTGACCGCCACCTCCACCGACGGCTCGCAGTCCACGCAAAGCTTCACATTGAAGGTCGAAGACGAAAACGAATACGCTACGTCCGCAGTTCAGGACACAGACACTTCCGCCAACACCATCGCGGAAGATGCTGCGGCTGGTACGCAGGTGGGCGTCACCGCATTCGCCGAAGACAAAGATGTAACGGACACCGTCTCCTACACCGTCGATGATCCCCGTTTCACGGTTGATGAGAATGGCGTCGTTCGAGTTGCGGATGGCGCGAGCTTCGATGCCGAAACCGAAGGTTCCATCGATATCATCGTGACAGCAACCTCGACCGACGGTTCGACCTCGGAAGAGACATTCACGATCGCGGTATCTGACGTCGATGAGTATGACGTCACCGCTGTTACCGACACGGATTCTTCGGCCAACACCATCGCGGAAGATGCGAGCGCGGGCACCCAGGTTGGCGTAACTGCACTGGCGACTGATGCAGACGCTACAGACACTGTCTCCTACTCCGTCGACGACGCACGTTTCACTATCGATGAGAACGGCGTGGTTCGGGTTGCGGACGGTGCTAGCTTCGATGCCGAAACCGAAGGGTCCATTGACATCACTGTCACGGCGACTTCCACCGACGGTTCGACCTCGGAAGAGACCTTTACGATATCGGTGTCCGACGTCGATGAATATGATGTCACCGCCGTAACCGACACAGATACATCTGCCAATACAATTGCAGAAGATGCTGCAGCTGGCACGCAGGTGGGCGTCACTGCATTCGCCGAAGACCAGGACATCACCGACACGGTTTCTTATTCGGTTGATGATGCCCGCTTCACGGTTGATGAGAACGGTGTTGTTCGGGTTGCCGACGGCGCAAGCTTCGACGCGGAGACCGAAGGGTCCATCGACATCACCGTGACCGCTACCTCTACCGATGGATCGACTTCGGAAGAGACCTTCATGATCTCGGTGTCAGACGTTGATGAGTATGACATCACCGCGGTGACCGACACAGACACTTCCGCCAACACCATCGCGGAAGATGCTGCGGCTGGTACGCAGGTGGGCGTCACTGCATTTGCCGAAGACAAAGATGTAACGGACACCGTCTCCTATTCCGTGAACGACGCCCGTTTCACCGTTGACGAAACCGGCGTGGTTCGGGTTGCAGACGGCGCGAGCTTCGACGCGGAAACTGAAGGGTCCATCGACATCATCGTGACGGCGACCTCGACCGACGGTTCGACCTCGGAAGAAACCTTCACGATTGCGGTTTCCGACGTCAACGAAAGCGCCGTTTCCGCTGTCACCGACACGGATTCCTCGGCCAACACCATCGCCGAAGATGCGAGCGCTGGTACACAGGTTGGCGTGACCGCTCTGGCAACTGATGCAGACGCCACCGACACGGTTTCTTATTCGATCAACGACACCCGTTTCACCGTTGACGACAATGGTGTGGTTCGGGTTGCGGCTGGCGCGAGCTTCGATGCCGAAACCGAAGGCTCCATCGATATCATCGTGACGGCGACCTCCACCGATGGATCAACTTCGGAAGAGACCTTCACGATCTCCGTTTCTGACGTTGATGAGTATGACGTCACCGCCGTGACCGACACAGACGCATCTGCCAATACCATTGCAGAAGATGCTGTCGCTGGCACACAGGTTGGTGTCACCGCATTCGCCGAAGACAAGGACATCACCGACACGGTCTCCTACACCGTCAACGATGCCCGTTTCACCGTTGACGAAAACGGTGTGGTTCGGGTTGCAGATGGCGCGAGCTTCGACGCCGAAACCGAGGGCTCCATCGATATCATCGTCACGGCGACTTCGACTGACGGTTCGACTTCGGAAGAGACCTTCACGATTTCCGTTTCAGACGTCAACGAAAGCGCAGTCTCCGCTGTCACCGACACGGATTCTTCCGACAACACAATTGCAGAAGATGTAGCTGCCGGTACCCAGGTTGGCGTGACGGCCCTGGCAACAGATGCAGACGCCACCGACACTGTCTCCTACTCCGTTGACGACGCACGATTCACTATCGATGAGAACGGCGTGGTTCGGGTTGCTGACGGCGCAAGCTTCGACGCAGAAACCGAAGGGTCCATCGATATCATCGTGACGGCGACCTCCACCGACGGCTCGACCTCGGAAGAGACCTTCACGATCTCCGTTTCTGATGTTGATGAGTATGACATTTCAGCTGTCACCGACACAGACACATCTGCCAATACCATTGCAGAAGATGCTGTCGCTGGCGCACAGGTTGGTGTCACCGCATTCGCCGAAGACAAGGACATCTCCGACACGGTCTCCTACACCGTCAACGACGCCCGTTTCACCGTTGACGAAAACGGTGTGGTTCGGGTTGCAGACGGCGCGAGCTTCGACGCCGAAACCGAGGGCTCCATCGATATCATCGTCACGGCGACTTCGACTGACGGTTCGACTTCGGAAGAGACCTTCACGATTTCCGTTTCAGACGTCAACGAAAGCGCCGTGTCTGATGTTACCGACACGGATTCTTCGGCCAACACCATCGCGGAAGATGCAAGCGCAGGCACCCAGGTCGGCGTGACGGCCCTGGCAACAGATGCAGACGCCACCGACACTGTCTCCTACTCCGTCGACGACGCACGATTCACTATCGATGAGAACGGCGTGGTTCGGGTTGCTGACGGCGCAAGCTTCGATGCCGAAACTGAAGGGTCCATCGACATCATCGTGACGGCGACCTCGACCGATGGTTCGACCTCGGAAGAGACCTTCACCATCGCGGTGTCTGATGTTGATGAGTTTGACATTTCAGCTGTTACCGATGCCGACACTTCTGCCAACACCGTTGCGGAAGATGCTGTGGCAGGTACCCAGGTTGGTGTGACCGCATTTGCCGAAGACAAGGACGTCACAGATACTGTCTCGTACTCGGTGAACGATACGCGCTTCACTGTTGATGACAACGGTGTCGTCCGTGTGGCTGAGGGGGCGAGCTTCGATGCGGAAACCGAAGGTTCCATCGCCATTAACGTGACGGCGACCTCAAGCGATGGATCGAGCTCTAAAGAGACCTTCACAATCGCTGTTTCCGATATCAATGAAAGTGCCATCACTCCCGTAACTGATACGGACGCAACGGCAAATTCGATTACCGAAGATGCCGCCGCCGGAACGCAAGTTGGCATCACGGTTCTTGCGACCGACAGCGACATCACTGACACGGTATCCTACTCGGTAGACGATAACCGTTTCACGGTGGACGAAAACGGCGTTGTCCGCGTTGCAGATGGTGCTTCTTTCGACTTTGAAAGCGAACCCAACATCACTCTGACGGTGACCGCGACGTCTTCCGACGGCTCCACGTCTTCGGATGCATTCTCGGTTTCAGTAACCGACGTTGCTGAAGACTATCAGCTCGAAGACGGCGGCCAGACCTTCACCGATGTTTCTGTCGCTGAAACCAGCATCACTGGCGGCTCCGGTGACGATACCATTGTGGCACACGCCGACGGTGGCAACGTCGATGGCGCAGATGGCAACGACACGATTTCCGGAATCAATGCTGCCGATACTCTTGCAGGTGGTGCGGGTGACGACACGATCGAAGGTGGCGCCGGGAATGACACGATCTATGGTGAAAATGCACCTGTGTCCGGCACCTGGCACTACCAGGTTTATGACCACAACTTCAGTGGCGATGCCGGCCAGACTGTCGACATCTCCTCAGGCACGTTGATCGACGAGGGAACGACGGATGCGTTCGACCTGGACACAATTGTCCAGGGTGCGCGCGGGTCAACTGATAATCCTGAAGATTTTGGTGTCATTCTGACGTCCAACTTCACCGCCACAGATGGCGGCACCTATCGTTTCTCCACCCGCTCGGACGATGGATCCACCATCGAGATCTTCGATGCCTATGGCAACCGACTGACGTTCACCAACCAGAACGGTACGCAGACCGACTATCTCGACAATGATTACCACCAATCAGCGACCACCCGCTGGGCGGACGTTGATCTGGAACCGGGTGAGATCTACACCATTGTCGTCAAGGTCTGGGAGAACCAGGGAGAAGAGGTTCTCGATGCAACGGTAACGCCTCCAGGCGGAACGTCAGTAGACCTGTTCACCTCCGATTTTGTCAGTGCGGCCGCGGTTATCCCGGGGGACGACACGCTGACGGGTGGTGCCGGCGACGATATGATCGACGGCGGGCTAGGTACTGACACAGCGGTCTACAGCGGCAATTTCGCTGACTACACCATTACCGAGAACGAAGGCATCTTTACCGTTACGGACAATCGTCCAGGTTCTCCCGATGGTACCGACACCGTCGTGAATGTTGAAAACTTCCGGTTTGCCGATGGCGATGTTCTTTCGGGCGATTTGATCGCGCAGGATATTTCTACCGTTACCGACAAGGACAGCAGCGCAAACACGGTTGCGGAAGACGCTACTGCAGGAACGGCTGTCGGCGTCACCGCGTTCGCTGAAGATGGAAACACGTCTGATACTGTGTCCTACACCGTAGATGACGATCGCTTTGTCGTGGACGAAAACGGCGTTGTCCGGGTTGCGGATGAGGCCAGCTTCGACGCGGAAACCGAAGGTTCCATCGACATCGTTGTAACCGCCACGTCTTCCGATGGCTCGGCTTCCGAAGAGACATTCACGATTGCCGTGTCCGACGTTAACGAATACGACGTCTCAGCCGTTTCCGACACCGACGCCGCGACGAACACGATTTCCGAAGACGCATCTTCCGGGACACAGGTTGGCATTACAGCACACGCGAGTGACGCGGATATCACCGCGTCTGTGAGCTATTCCGTCGATGACAGCCGCTTTACTGTCGATGCGAATGGCGTCGTCCGTGTTGCCGATGGCGCCAGCTTCGATGCAGAAACCGAAGGTTCCATCGACATTGTCGTGACTGCCACCTCCTCTGACGGTTCCACGTCGCAGGAGACCTTCTCGATTGCCGTTTCCGACGTCAACGAGGGCGCCGTTTCAAACGTCACCGATACGGACACCTCTGATAACACGATTTCGGAAGCAGCAACTGCCGGCACTCAGGTTGGCATCACGGCCCTGGCAACAGATGCAGATGCCTCTGACACGGTTTCTTACGCTGTTGATGACACGCGCTTCACAATCGATGAAAACGGTGTGGTTCGTGTTGCCGATGGTGCCAGCTTCGACGCAGAGACCGAAGGGTCCATCAACGTAACCGTGACCGCGACGTCTTCTGACGGCTCGACTTCAACGGAAACCTTTACCGTAGCGGTGTCTGATGTCGACGAATTCGACATTTCCAGCGTGTCTGACGCAGACATCTCGGCAAACACAATCGCAGAAGATGCGGCCGCAGGCACACAGGTTGGTATCACGGCGTCGGCAAGCGATGCCGATGTCTCTGATACGGTTTCCTATGCTGTCAACGACAGCCGCTTCACCGTGGACGAAAACGGCGTGGTTCGGGTAGCGGAAGGTGCGAGCTTTGATGCGGAAACCGAAGGGTCAATCGACATCATCGTGACGGCAACTTCAACCGATGGCTCAACCTCGGAAGAAACCTTCACGATCGCCGTTTCCGATGTCAATGAAGTTGCCGTATCCGCGGTGACCGACATCGATGCGACGGCCAATGGCTTCGCGGAAAATGCCGGAGAAGGCACCGCAGTCGGTATTACTGTTCAGGCAACGGACAGTGATGTGACCGACACAGTAACCTATACGGTGTCCGATAACCGGTTCACCGTTGGCGACGATGGCCTGGTAACGGTAGCCGCCGGAGCAACGTTTGACTACGAGAGCGAACCGACCATCAACCTGACGGTGACCGCGACGTCTTCTGACGGCTCCACGTCTCAGGAAACCTTTGCTCTTTCGGTTGCCGACGTCGCTGAAGCCTATCAGATGGCGGAAGGTCAAACTACCTTCACCGATACCGGCGTCGCCGAAACATCCATCACCGGCAACGACAGTGCCGACACGATTACCGCTCATGACGACGGCAGCACCATCTACAGCGGTGCGGGCGACGACACGATCTATGGCGGCGCAGGCAATGACACCATCATGTTCGGCGAAGGCAACGACGTCGTTTACGGCGGTGCGGGCGACGATTTCATCGATGATGAGCGTGGCACCCAGCCGAACACCGGTGACAACTACCTGGATGGCGGCGAAGGTAACGACACTATCTTTGGCGGCAGCGGGAACGACACACTGATCGGTGGCGCAGGCAACGATAGCCTGTCCGGCGAAAATGACGACGACACCCTTCAGGGCGGCTCAGGCAGCGACAAGCTGTACGGCGGCGCCGGAAACGACACGCTCGAAGGTGGGGCCGGCAACGACTATATCGACGGCGGAAGCGGTACGGACACCGCAATCTATTCCGGTAACCGTTCCGACTATACCGTTACCGAAAACGCGAACGGCACCTACACGGTCGTCGACAACCGCTCCGGCTCGCCGGACGGAACCGACACTGTCGTCGGAGTTGAGAATTTCCGCTTCGCGGATGGCGACATTCTTGCAGGCGATCTTGTCGCGAAAGATATTTCTGCGGTTTCGGATACGGACGCTGCCGACAATACCGTCAACGAAAGTGCAAGTGCAGGATCAACCGTTGGCATTAAGGCATTTGCAGATGACGCAAACGCGTCCGACACCGTTTCCTATACTGTCAACGACAGTCGTTTTACAGTAGATGCGGACGGAACGGTTCGCGTCGCGTCCGGCGCCAGCTTTGACTACGAGAGCGAACCGCAAATCAGCATCACCGTAACCGCGACGTCGACGGACGGGTCCTCTTCGAACAAGAGCTTCACCCTGACTGTTTCCGATGCTGCAGAAAATCTGCAGCTCGCCAATGGCGGTGTGACCTTTACCGATACCGGCGTTGCTGAAACTTCTGTCACTGGTGGCACGGGCGACGATTCAATCACCGCTCATAGCAATGGTGGCAATATAGACGGCGGAGAAGGCAACGACGTTCTCACCGGCTCTTCTGGAAGCGACAAGCTGCAGGGTGGTGCCGGAAACGATACGCTGACAGGTGGTGCTGGCGCAGACCTTCTTCAGGGTGGCGAGGGAGATGATACGTTCCAGATGGGCGGTGACGGCACTTGGTCCGGCTATTCGGCGGTCAACACAGTTACTGGCGAAACTGTTTCGATTGCAGGTCGCACAATGAACTCGGACGTCTTCCAAGGTGGAGACGGTACAGACACGCTGCTGGGCACCGAAAGCTCCGATGCAATTTTCCTGGACGACACTTTTTCAGGCATGCACTCAGAAGCTTCCGGGCCACGTATTGACAGCATCGAAAGCGTAAATCTGGGCGCCGGTGACGACATACTGGACATGACCAGCGACACCTACACTTATACCACCGATATGACGATTGACGGTGGGACTGGAAACGACGTCATCTGGGCAGGAGCAGGCAACGACACCATACTTGGTGGCGAAGGCAACGATACTCTTTTCGGTGGTGCTGGCAACGACAGCCTCGACGGTGGCACTGGAACGGATACCGCCATCTATTCCGGTAACTGGGAAGACTATAACATCGTCCAGAACGAGGATGGCAGCTACACGATTTCCGATCTTCGCTCCGGCGCTCCTGACGGTATCGATACGGTGTCCAACGTCGAGAACTTCAGGTTTGCCGACGGAGAAATCCAATCGGAACATCTGATCGATCGCCCAATTAGTGATGTGACCGATACCAACGCGTCCGCCAACACAATCCACGAACTGGATGGTGCCGGCACACAGGTTGGGATCACCGCTTTTGCCGACGACCCGAACGGCGATGCAGTTACCTACACTCTGAGTGACGACCGCTTCGAGATCGATGCCGACGGCAATGTCACAATTGCAGACCATGCGTTCTTCGACAGCGAGATTGAAAATTCGATCGATCTGACGATCACCGCAACTTCCGCGGATGGATCCCAGTCGAGTGAATCCTTCTCGATTGCCGTTACCGGCGAATATGACGTCACCTACAACGATACTGACGAAAGCAATACCGGCAGCGGTGCAGGCTACGACTATACGTACCACCTTGACGGCGCCGGTGGTGATGACGTTATCGAAGGCGGTTCAAACAACGACAGGATCGAAGGCGGCACCGGTAATGACAACATTTCGGCAGGTGACGGCCGCGACCTTATCTTCGGTGGCGACGGGCACGACAACATCAGCGGTGGCGCTGGAGATGATGTGATCATCGGTGGTCTTGGCAACGACAACCTGAGCGGTGGTGACGGGTCAGACCTGTTCATGTACGGCCTGGGCGACGGCAGTGACACCATCAACGCAGGCATGGGGGCCGGTTGGACAGACGTTATCGATCTGGGTGGTGGTCCAGGGATCACTGCCGCCGGCGAATACGGTACGGACTGGACAGTGACGATCACCAACGGCTCGATCGAGACAACAGACCTTGAAGGCGGCAGGCTCGACCTTTCCCAGGATGCCGACGGCTACATCGACTTTGCAGACGGCAGCCGTGTCAACTTCAACGATGTTGAGGAAATCCGCTGGTAGCTGATGTCACCGGACAGCGGTGACTGACGAAAAGCCCCGCCGGAAACGGCGGGGCTTTTCATTTATCTGCCAGTGACAGAATTCGGAAAATGGGATTTGGATATGACCCGGCTCAACGTTCGCTGAGCGGATCTCCGATTGCGCGGGTGACCGGCTTCAACATGTACTGGAGCACGGACTTGGACCCTGTGACGATCTTTGCGTCAACGACCATGCCTGGCGAGATTGTTTCAGCGCGCGCACCCTGCCCGATCGTGTTGGTTTTCAGCGGGATCATGGCCTTGAAATAGTAGTTGCCGTATTCATCCCGAAAACTTGACGCCGAGATCACGGAAACTTCCCCCTTCAAGGTACCTTCGATATTCGGGTCGAAGGTCGTAACGGCGATTTCTGCCTCGTCACCGACATCCACATGGCCGATATCGCGCGGTGAAACACGAACCTCGGCAACAAGATCGCTATCGCTCGGCACAATTTCAGCAACCACATCGCCAGGCGCCAGTACACTGCCCGAACCTTTGAGATAAAGCGCCTTGATGTGCCCGCTGACCGGAGCTCGCACGAACAGTCGGTCGTACCGGTCTTTCTGTTTATCGGCTTCGAAAGTCAGCTCACTGCGCTCCTGCGCAACCCGGCTGCGCTCTACGGCCTGCTCCTCTTCGGCTACGGCAATCGAACGTTCCAGGCTGGCGGTTGCCTCCGTCAACTGTGCTCGAACGCTGCCGCTCATACCGTTCAGTTCGCTCAAAAGGCTCTGGGCATTCTGAAGAGACGACTTGGCTTCCAGAAAGCGCCGCTTGGATGTGTAACCCTGTTCGAAGAGGTTTTCCTGGATCTTGTACTGTTCCTGCTGGATCTCGATCTGGGTTTCCTGCAGGGCTATCCGTTCCAGAATACTGGCTAGCTCTGCCTGCTTTTCGCTCACCCTCGCCTTCAAGGCCTGCTGTTCTTTTTCCAGTGCCAGGCGTTGCGCGTCATAGGCAGCCTGTTGCGCTTCGCTGAAGCCTGCATCGGCACCTAGTCTCAGGCCGTTGGCGGCGCTGCCAAGACCCGGATTTCCGAGCCGCTGCTCTTCGGTCGCCAGAAACTTCAAGCGAGTCTGGACCTTCTCGAGATCACTCGACGCCGCGGTTTCCTGCAACCGAACGATGGGGGTGCCTATTTCAACCAGTTGGCCTTCCTGAACCAACACTTCTGCAACGATGCCACCTTCCAGGTGACCGACAGTCTGCACCTTGCCTGCCGGAACAATTTCCCCTGTCGCACTGGCGACTTCACGCACCTGTCCGATTGCCGCCCACGCTAGAAAAGCCGCCGCAGTCAGCGATAAAACCTGCAGAACGCGCCGGTACGCGACTGGCGGCGGGCCTTCCTCAAGTTCCAGAGGAATGTCCAACGAAAAATTGTCAGCGGTGGTTTTACGGATAAACATGTTGCCCTAGCGCTGGCCGAAACTGGGCTAACTATTGACGATTAAAGTAAATATCAGCTGAATCGGGCTGACCATATTTTAAGCGCCTTTTCTCACAAGAGTTGAAAAGCGGACGTGTTGCCAGTGGCGAACCGACCAAAGTGATTTGGCGTACCGGAAAACTGCATTCTGCCTTTGACCAGAACGTTTCGTCGTGCATTAATGTCACAACATTATCGTTTTTCATGCAAAAGGTGTGATGCTTTGGGAGGGGCGCATGACAGACCGTGATACTGTGCTCGCTGAACAGCGGGATGGCTGTCTTTTTCTAACACTCAACAGACCGGACCGGCTCAATGCCTTCAACGAAGCCATGCATCATGCGCTTCGCAAGCATTTGACCACCGCAACGGAAGACAGCTCAATCAGGGCTGTGCTGCTGACCGGGGCCGGCCGCGCTTTCTGCGCTGGTCAGGACCTTTCCGATCGCGACATGCGCGGAGGTGGCGAGGCACCTGATCTCGGCGTAACACTCGAGACACTTTACAATCCCCTGGTTCGGCAAATCAGGGCTCTCAGAAAGCCTGTCATCTGTGCGGTCAACGGCGTTGCCGCGGGTGCAGGCGCCAATGTAGCGCTTGCCTGCGATATCGTCCTCGCCGCCCAGTCTGCCCGTTTCATCCAGGCTTTCTCCAAGATCGGCCTGGTTCCCGATTCGGGCGGCACATGGTTGCTGCCACGCCTGATTGGAGAAGCCCGTGCGAAGGCACTCGCCATGACGGGCGAACCGTTGGGGGCCGAGACAGCTGCCTCTTGGGGCCTCATCTGGAAGGCAGTTCCGGATACGGACCTCATGACGGAGGCCGGGACGCTGGCAACGCAGCTGGCCGCGGGGGCAACCACCGGCCTTGCGCTTACCAAGGAACTGATACAATCGGCAGCAGACCAGTCACTCGATCGGCAACTGGACGCCGAGCGCGATAGCCAACGTCAGGCAGGACGCACGAATGATTATCGGGAGGGCGTCACCGCTTTCCTTGAAAAGCGGTCCGCCCGATTTACCGGCGCTTGAATGAGGCACAGAATGACACCGGATGAATTTGCGCGCGCCTGCGCCGATCGCATGTGGTCGCAGGATACGGCGACACAGCACCTGGACATGAAACTTGAAGATGTACGTGCCGGACATTCGTCGATGGCGATGACGGTTACGAAGGCCATGACCAACGGCCACGGCATTTGCCACGGCGGCTATATCTTCACGCTCGCCGACAGTGCCTTCGCTTTTGCCTGCAACACGTACAACCAGGTTACGGTTGCCCAGCATTGCGACATCACGTTTCTGGCACCGGCCCATCTCGGAGACCGCTTGACGGCTACGGCCAGCGAGAAATCGCGTACCGGCCGATCCGGCCTCTACGACGTGACGGTGGCCAACCAGAATGGCACTGTCATTGCCGAATTCCGCGGCAATTCCAGAACGACCAAAGGTACAATCTTGCCGGAATGACGGCGAGCGGCCAGACGGGCTGCTCAAGGGAGGAAAATATGGAAAATCTGGCTCCGCGACCGGGAGATCTTGAGCCTATTGAAACAGCCAGCCGGGACGAATTGTCGGCCCTGCAGCTGAAGAGACTGCAATGGTCCCTCACCCATTCGTATGAAAACGTTCCGCTTTTCAAGCAACGCTTCGACGAGAAAGGCGTACACCCTTCCGACCTGAAGACCCTCTCGGACCTGTCGAAATTTCCGTTTACGACCAAGAGCGATCTCCGGGACAATTATCCGTTCGGTTTGTTCGCTGTCCCGCGCGACAAGATCGTACGCGTACACGCCTCCTCGGGCACGACCGGCAAACCGACGGTGGTTGGCTACACAGCCAACGACATCGACATGTGGGCCGGTCTCGTCGCTCGCTCCATTCGAGCCTCTGGTGGCCGTCCGGGTGACATCATCCATGTTGCTTATGGCTACGGTCTCTTTACCGGCGGACTGGGCGCCCACTACGGCGCAGAAAAGCTAGGCTGCACGGTTGTTCCGGTCTCCGGTGGCATGACGGAACGCCAGGTGACACTTATCCAGGACTTCAAACCGCGCATCATCATGGTGACGCCGTCCTACCTCCTGTCCATTCTGGATGAATTCCGGCGGCAAGGCATCGATCCTCGGGAAACGTCGCTTGCGACGGGGATCTTCGGCGCCGAACCCTGGACCAACGCAATGCGCAAGGAAATCGAAGACGCGTTCGACATGCATGCTGTCGACATCTACGGCTTGTCGGAAGTGCTTGGACCGGGCGTTGCCAACGAATGCGTTGAAACGAAGGATGGTCTCCACATCTGGGAAGACCACTTCTACCCGGAAATCATTGATCCGGTGACCGGCGACGTTCTACCGGACGGCGAAATTGGAGAGCTGGTCTTCACCACGCTTACCAAGGAAGGCCTGCCAATGGTCCGCTACCGCACGCGCGACCTGACCAGGCTACTGCCCGGCACGGCCCGGTCCATGCGGCGAATGGAAAAAATCACCGGTCGATCTGACGACATGATCATTCTGCGCGGCGTCAACGTATTCCCGACCCAGATCGAAGAACAGATCCTGAAATGCGAAGGCCTGTCGCCGCATTTCCAGATAGAGCTTTCCCGGTCCAACCGCCTGGACGTCATGACAGTGCACGTCGAAGCCCTGCCGACAGCAGCAACAAGTGACGCACGTCAGGCATCGGCGAAGGAACTCTCTCATCACATCAAGAGCGTGGTCGGCGTATCCGCAAGGATCGATGTTGCCGAGCCCGGCAAAGTGGAACGTTCCGCCGGCAAGGCAAAGCGGGTCGTCGACAACAGACCCAAGGAATAAGGAAACACGCAGGCCAGGTGTCCGGAGGACGTTTCTCCAAGACATCAAAATCAGCCGGTCCTTTCCAGACCTTTCGCCAAAGAAAAAGGCCACCTGATCAGGTGGCCTTTTTCATTTGGATATGTGGTCGGCTTACGCAGACATCGGCCATTCCTTGGCGACCAATGTCAGAACGTCGTACTGGGCAACAGCTTCATCATTCTGGTTGGTCACAAGACAATCCCACCGCACTTCGCCATAGTCTGCTGAAATACGCGGCGAAATCTCCTTGGCGGTCAACTGAACCTTGAGTGCATCACCTGCGTTCACCGGCGTCATGAAACGCAGATTGTCAACGCCGTAATTCGCCAGCACCGGACCTTCATCAGGATCGACGAACAGACCCGCTGCGAAGGAAACAATCAGATAGCCATGTGCCACGCGGCCTTCGAAGAACGGGTTCCGTATCGCGGCGGCTTCATCCATATGCGCATAGAAGGTGTCGCCGGTGAACTTGGCAAAATGCTCGATATCTTCCAGGGAAACTTCCCGTGCCCCGGTGTTCAGCTGATCGCCGATCTTGAGGTCGGCCAATGACTTGCGGAACGGGTGCCGGCTGTCTTCCTGACCTGGTGCACCGGAAATCCAGCGGCCGGTCACTGCGCCCAGCAAGGCGGGCGTTCCCTGGACCGCCGTCCGTTGCATGTAATGTTTGACCGAGCGCAGGCCGCCAAGTTCTTCGCCACCACCTGCCCGGCCCGGTCCGCCGTGCACAAGCATGGGCAAGGGAGAACCATGTCCGGTTGAAGACTTTGCACTCTTCCGATTGCCGATCATGACGCGTCCATGGAAAGGAGCCATGCCGAGAACGGCTTCCTCGGCAACCAAGGGGTCGTTTGTAAACAGCGAGGCAACAAGAGAGCCCTTGCCCTTGTGGGTGAGTTCGACCGCTTCCTCCAGCTCGTCGTAGGGCATCAATGTCGCAACCGGTCCGAACGCTTCAACCGAGTGAACCGCTTCTGCGCTCATCGGGTTGGCGCAATGCAAAAGTACGGGAGCCGCGAACGCGCCGGTTGCGGGGCTTGAGCCTGCAAGATCGGAAACGATCTCAGCTTCCACCTTCAGATCACTTACGCGCGCAAGCACTTCCTCACGCTGACCGGCTGAAGCGAGTGGCCCCATCGACACCGCTTCGTCTCGCGGATCTCCGATCACGGCCTTCCCAAGCCTCTTGCCGAGCGCATCAGCAACCGCATCGGACAATTTACGCGGCACGATGACCCGGCGGATCGCAGTGCACTTCTGCCCTGCCTTCACGGTCATTTCCCGGGCAACTTCCTTGATGAAGAGGTCAAATTCGGGATCTTCGGGGCTGACATCCGGGCCCAGAACCGCAGCATTGAGGCTGTCGGCCTCCATGGAGAAGCGAACGGAATTCTGCACGATTGCCGGGTTCCGACGCAGCATTTGTCCGGTGGCGGCGGATCCGGTGAAGGTAACAACATCCTGTCCCGTGACATGGTCGATCAGATCACCCGCCGACCCGCAAAGAAGCTGAAGCGAGCCTTCAGGAAGAATGCCGGTCGCCAGTATGTGGCGAACCATCAGCTCGGTCAGATAAGCAGTCTGGCTGGCAGGCTTGACCAGGCAGGGTACGCCCGCGATCAGGGCGGGGGCGATCTTTTCCAGCATTCCCCAGCAGGGGAAGTTGAAAGCGTTGATATGAACGGCAATACCGCGCAGTGGTGTCAGCACATGCTGCCCTGAAAAACTATTGTCCCGCGACAGTGGCTCCACTGCACCTTCGACGAACACCCGGGTGTTCGGCATCTCGCGACGGGCCTTGGAGGAATAGGCGAACATGGTGCCAATGCCGCCTTCAATATCGATCCAGCTGTCCTTGCGCGTTGCCCCGGTGGCAAAACTCTCCTGGTAGAAGATTTCCTTTTGCTCGGTCAGCGCCTGCGCCAGGGTTTTCAGCATCAAGGCGCGCTCGTGGTAGGTCATCTTGCGCAAGGCCTTGCCACCGGTGTCACGCCCCCAGGCAAGGGCCTCGGCAAGGTCCAGACCGGATGCGTCAATCGCGGCGACAGGCGCACCGGTTGCAGCGTCAAGCAGCGGCTTTCCCTCGGCCTTGCCTTGCCTCCAGCTGCCAGCGAGATAACTTTCCAACACGCGGACTTTTTGCGGATGAACGGTCATTTTGAATTCCAGTTCTTGAAACGGAATGGTCTCAGGCGTCGTAAGTCACGACGAGGCGTTTGCTCAGCGGCCGCGACTGGCATGTCAGAACGTAGCCATCCCGAATTTCGTCGTCTTCCAGAGCATGATTGGCCGCCATTTCGACCTCACCTTCCAGCACCTTGCCGCGGCATGTGGAACACACGCCTGCACAGCAGGAATATGGTGCATCGATGTTGTGACGATGCGCTGCTTCCAGAATGGTCTCGCCCGGTTCCATGTGGATTTCCCGCGTGGTGCCGTCGATGGTCAACCGAAGATCGGCCTCTTTCGCTGAACCATCAATGACCTCCGGCCGCAGCCGGGCCGGCAAGCGTCCCGGCTGATCGGACTTGAACAGTTCCTGCCGTATCTTGTCCGCCGCGACACCGCGCGCTTCCAGGCTGCCACGAACGGTTTCCATCATGCCGTGAGGTCCGCAAAGAAAAGCAATATCAATGTCCTGAGGATCGATCAGTGTATCGAAGAGATCGTTCAGCTTCTGCTCATCGACGCGGCCGGAAAACAGCTCGGTGTCCTGCGCATCGCTTTTGAGAATGTGGATCACTTGCAGGCGACCGAGATACCGGTTTTTCAGATCCTCCAGTTCCTCTCGGAACATGATCGAGGATATCTGCCGGTTGGCATAGACCAGTGTGAATTGAGAATTCGGCTCGCGTGCCAGTACTGTCTTCAGGATCGACAGGATCGGCGTGATGCCAGACCCGCCGGCGAAACCGACATAAAAACGCGCGAGATCCGGTTCGATCGGGGCGTTGAAGCTGCCGAGTGGCGGCATGGCCTCGACCATGTCTCCCGGCCGCATGCTTTCATGCGCCCAGCAGGAAAAAGCCCCTCCGTCGACGCGCTTGATCCCGACCTTCAGGGCACCGTCTTCGGTCCCGGCACAGATTGAGTAGCAACGGCGCACCTCGTGTCCGTCGAAGTCACGCCGGAAGGTCAGATATTGCCCCTGCTCGAAACGGAACAAATCCTGTTCCTCCGACTGCGGCTGAAGGGTCACAACGACCGAATCTCTTGTATCCGGCGTTACGTCAGTCACTGTCAGCGCATGAAACCGCGACATGCATGTCCTCCCGAAACATGATCTGCTGCACCCTGCCTATATCGGCAAAAACGGATGCCAAAAAACTCAGGACGGCCTATGGAAGCTTTTCACCTTCCCTGGCGACCCGACTAATTGCAGTGCCCTCTCAGTGGCACTTGAAGTAATCGAATGGCTCCAGGCACGACCGGCAGCGATAAGCCGCCTTGCAGGGCGTGGAGCCAAACTGGCTGACCTTTTCCGTGTTTTCCGAACCACAGCGTGGACAGGCGACCTGAAAGCTCCCCTGACCCGTCAGCCGCGCGACCCTTCCGGCTGCCGAACCGTCCGAGCGGGTTCCGTCTACCGGCGGCGCAATGCCGTAGGCACGCAATTTCGCCCGGCCTTCCTGCGTCAGCCAATCGGTTGTCCAAGGCGGACTGAGCTGCTGCTCAAGACGCACCTTGGTAACGCCGCATTCCAGCAACTTGGTTTCGATGTCCAGATTGATCACCGCAGTTGCCGGGCAGCCGCTGTAGGTCGGCGTGACGGTTACAACAAGCGTTTCGTCTTGCCAGGAGACATCACGAATGACGCCCAGGTCCGTCAGGGACAGAACCGGGATTTCCGGATCAGGGATCTCGGAAAGCCATTGCCAGACCGTGTCCATGGAAACAGGCATCGGATCACCAGGTTGCGCCGGGATATGCCCGCTGCAGGAACTGCATTTCTGCCAGCATGTGCCCCAGGTGTTCCGAATGACGACCGGTCAAGCCGCCCATATGGGCGAAATCGCTTTCCGGAAGGGTAAGCGTAGCTTCATCCAGAACAGCTTCGATTGTTTCTTTCCATTCCGCTTTCAGGGAGGCGGCATCTGGAGCAAGCCCAGCTTCCGACATCGCAGTGTCGATGGCATCACTGGCGAACATTTCACCGGTGTAGGACCACAACGCATCAAGAGCCTGCTGCATCCGGCGATGGCTCTCTTCAGTACCGTCTCCTAGACGGATCACGAGGTCCGCGGATCGGTCGAGATGGTAGGCAACCTCCTTGCCAGCCTTCGCTGCAATGGCAGCGATCCGCTCGTCTTTCGAGCTTTTCAGAGCCTCGAGCAACGGCACCTGATAGGCATCGATCAGGAACTGCCTCATCAACGTCTGGCCAAAATCACCATTTGGCTGTTCGGCCAGCAGGAAGTTGCGAAAGTCCCAGGCATCACGTAGGTAAGCCAGCTCATTTTCGCCGCGCCCCTTGCCTTCGACTTCACCGGCAAGCCCCAGCCACATGCGCGCTTGTCCGATTAGATCGAGCGCGACATTGGCGAGTGCGATATCTTCTTCCAGGACAGGAGAATGCCCGCACCATTCCGAAACGCGGTGCCCCAGAACAAGCGCCGTATCGCCTCTGCGCAGCAGCCATTCGAAGAGAGTGTCGCGTGCGATTAGTTCGTCTTTTCTGGTCATCACATTTTTCCGACTTCATCCGGAATGTCGTAAAAACTTGGGTGACGATAGATCTTGTCCATGGACGGCTCGAACAAGGCATCCTTCGCACCCGGATCAGAAGCAGTGATCTGTGCCGACGGCACGACCCAGATCGAAACGCCTTCCTTGCGGCGCGTATAGACGTCGCGCGCATTCTTGATTGCCATTTCAGCGTCCGGTGCATGCAGCGACCCTACATGGCGATGATTGAGACCATGCTGGCCGCGAATAAAGACCTCCCAGAGGGGCCATTCCTTTTTCATGATTTCCTCCGAAATGTCAGGCTGCAGAACTTGAGCATCGTGCCGACCGCCACAGATTGGCGTCTTTCACATGCTCCCAGCCGAAAGCAAGATCCGTTGACCCGTGCTCGTTCAAATAGTCGAGCTTCTGCCAAGCTTCTTCGAGCGTTGGCACATGGCCAGCGGCGACCGGCCACATGACAAAATGCATGCGCTCCATCACTTCAAACCATTCCGCCCGTCGGTCGTAGATGCGTTTGTGAACGGTCTTGAACACGAAGTTTTCCAGAGACCCGACGTCCGTCCATACCGAAAGGTTCGGGATGACCAACGGGTCGCTTTCGCGCGTCATGGAAACCGCGTTGCCGGCCTCATCCTTCAAGCGCCAGACAAAACCGTTGCTGCGTTCGGCGGCGGCGTTTACCCGGTTCAGATTGTTGACGAAATCGGCAATCCGCGGATCGTTGATATCGTAACGGAGCCGAGCCACATTCAATTCGGCCAGATGAGTTTCGGTCATAGCGCTTACTCGGCCGCGGTTCTGGCAGCAACCCGCTTGTCAGCATGCGCCATCAACCCGTCACGCACCCAGGCACCATCTTCCCATGCCGTCACCCGGGCTTCCATGCGTTCCCGGTTGCAAGGACCGTTGCCCTTGAGAACTTCGAAAAACTCGCTCCAGTCCGGTTCGGAAAAATCGTAACCGCCCTTTTCCTCGTTCCACCTGAGGTTGTCGTCAGGCACTGTCAGCCCGAGATACTCAGCCTGGGGAACGGTCTGATCGACAAACTTCTGGCGCAGCTCGTCGTTGGTGTTGATCTTGATCTTCCAGGCCATCGACTGGGCGGAATGGACAGAGTCCTTGTCGGAAGGACCGAACATCATCAACGACGGATACCAGAACCTGTTCAAGGCATCCTGCGCCATGCGGCGCTGCGCTTCCGAACCCTTCGCCATCTTCATCATGATGTCGTAGCCTTGGCGCTGATGGAAGCTTTCTTCCTTGCAGATACGGATCATCGCCCGCGAGTACGGCCCGAAGGACGTCCGCTGCAACGGCACCTGGTTCATGATCGCCGCGCCGTCCACCAACCATCCGACGGCACCGATATCGGCCCACGTCAGGGTTGGGTAATTGAAGATCGAGGAATATTTCATTTTGCCGGCATGGAGCAGCTCGATCAACTCGTCCCGGCTGACGCCGAGGGTTTCAGCTGCACAGTAGAGGTAAAGGCCATGGCCTGCCTCATCCTGAACCTTTGCGAGCAGGATCGCCTTGCGCTCGAGTGTAGGCGCACGGGTTATCCAATTGCCTTCCGGCAACTGGCCGACGATTTCCGAATGAGCATGCTGACCGATCTGACGGATCAGGGTCTTGCGATAGCCTTCCGGCATCCAGTCCGTGGGTTCGATTTTCTCACCACGGTCAATGCGTTCCTGAAAGGCTCTTTCCTCGTCAGTCATCTCCGCGAGAGAGAGAACTTTGGTCGAGTCGGTTTTTACCATCTGGGCATACATGACGCCTCCTTTCGTCATGTTGAATTTCCAAAAGGATACCTCACAACACATCACAGAAAAAGCATGAAATTAATTATTTTTGTGATGTTTTGTCGCCTGTTTCAGATGATTTCCGAAACACACTATAATTCAATCGGTTAGGGAAAGTGACCGCATACGTTCCTGCACTGCATCCGGTGTGGCCGGTAGTGGACCGTCCTGATTCAACAGGTTCCGACCGATGTAACTGTCGGCTGCCGGAGAAAGGCCTGCGTAGAGCGCTGCGAATAACGAACGCGCTTCATATCCGGCCCAGTCTGCCGGCAAGACCGAGCGTGGCAGGCGGGGATCCCGCAGGCGAATGCCGCGATAGGCATGCACCAATGCCAGTCGGAACAACAGTGCTGACGGAGGCGCAACACCATCTGCGATCAGGTTCTGCATGGGTTTGAAGTGGGAGACAAAGCCTGTGTAGTCCCGAGCCAGCAGTTCCAGTCCGAATGAGGAAGCAGCTATTTTTTCCAGTTCACCTGATTTCAGGTTCAAAGCCGACGCGCGAAACGCGGTACCAAGGATGGGGCGTCCCGGCCTGTCAGCGCCGATGTAGACATTCCCCTCAAGTGACGCGAAACCAAACCGCATCAGAACGGCCTGATCCGCGGCTTCCGTACAACGGGTCAACAGCCAGCCACAATCCGGATCCTCAGGGCCATAGAACAAGTCTGCCGCCAGGTGATATTCTTCCCGGGCATCCGGTGTCAGAGCATAAAAGCTGCGCCTGCCTTCCCGCTCACCTATCAACTGACCTTTTGAAACCAGACGGGACACCGCTGTCCTGACAAGCGATTCATTAACGCTGAAGCCGGCGCAAAGGCTGATCAGGTCTCCCATCCACAGCACACCGCCACGCGGTTCAACGATGTCGCCGTAGATGGTCACGATCAGCTGCGCAGCCTTGGGCGGAAAGGGCCGCAGGAAACTGTCAGCAAGTATTTCGGTTCCGGTGTGCATGAAGCTTCTGATCCGTCAGCATTTTTCTAAAGCTTATCTGTACGGCGGCTGCAAACCAAGATGTTCACGGATGCTCTCGACAACATTCCGGCGAAAGTGGACTTGAAAACCCGATTTTTGAACGTTATAAAATTACACGTTATAAAATTACATCATCCTGAAGGCCTACCTATGCCCCTCACCTTCTCCGCCATCAAGAACAGCGCCTGCAGGTCACTTTATCTGACGGCTCCCGCCGCAGCAGCACTAGTGACCCTGACAGTGAATGCGCACGCCGACGCCCCCAGTGTCGTCACGTCCATCAAACCGATCCATTCCATCGCGTCGGCTGTTATGGAAGGTGTCGGGACGCCCTATGTCCTTGTCGACGGCGCCTCCTCTCCTCATGGCTATGCGCTGAAACCGTCGCAGGCATTTCTACTTCAGGGAGCCGATGTGGTGTTCTGGGTTGGGCCAGAACTGGCTCCCTCGCTGAAGAAGCCAATCGAAACCATGGCCAAGAATGCTGTAACGGTCGAACTGATCGATGCGTCTGGAATTCATCAACTCGACATTCGAGAAGGTGCCAGCTTCGACGCCCATGATCACGATCACGACGATGGGCACAGTGGCGAAGAGCATGCGCATGATCATGCAGAAGAAGAAGAAGATGACCACGACCACGCTGGCGGCGAACATGATCACGAAGAGGGCGCACATGAACATGCCGGCCACGAACATGATGACGACGACAGCCACGCCGATGCCCATGACCACTCGGGTCACGACCACGACGCAGAGCATCAGCACGCGGCACATGAGGCTGTCGATCCGCATATCTGGCTGAACCCGGAAAACGGCATCGAGATCGCAAAAATCATGGCAGATACCCTAGCGAAACAGGATCCTGCCAACGCCGAAATCTATAAAAAGAATGCAGCGGCGTTTTCCAAGCGGATCGCGTCACTCGATCAGGACATTTCCGCTGAACTGGCTCCGTTTGCAGACAAAAAGTTCATCGTCTTCCACGATGCCTATCATCATTTCGAACATCACTATGAAATCGAGGCCAGTGGATCGGTTACCGTTTCTCCGGAAGCTCTGGCGAGTGCAGACCGAATTCAGGAAATCCAGGGCAAGATCAGGGACCTCGGCGTAAGCTGCGTTTTTCAGGAACCGCAATTTGACGCAAAGCTGGTTTCGGTTGTTCTGGAAGGCAGCAGCGCTCGGTCAGGTACGCTTGACCCGCTGGGCACCGATCTTGAAAATGGCCCGGACCTTTATCCGCAACTTCTGAAGGGGCTCTCAAGCTCTCTGAAGGAATGCCTCGGCGGCGCCTCCTGAAATTGCCTCTTCGCGAGGGCAAACAAAAAAAGCCGCCGGAGGTCACCCCTTCGGCGGCTTTTGTTGTTCTGCTATCCCAGATCAGGACGTTCTGACTTTTTCCCGCTCTGCTTCGGTTTTCTCGATGGCCTTCAACAGATGCATGTCCCGATCGTAGACGTCGGTATAGAAGGCAACCGTCCCGTCCAGTTCAGGCCACGCCGTAAAGTAGGACACATAAACCGGAATATCGCCGGTCACCTGTTCTTGCTGGTTCTGACCGCCCGAAATACGCGAGCTCACGTAATCCTTGGATTTGCCGAGAACCGCAGCGGCCATGGCCTTCGGATCCTGCAGACGGATGCAGCCATGGCTGTATGCGCGCATATCCTTGTTGAAGAGGTTCTTTGACGGCGTATCGTGCATGTAGATGTGATGCCTGTTCGGGAACAGGATCTTGACTTCGCCAAGCGCGTTTGAGCTGCCCGGATACTGGCGGACGTTGACCGATTGCTGTTTGGAAGCAACCGCGTACCAGTCGACCGCGGAAGACGAAACCTGCCGGCCGCCTGGTGTCGTTACTTCATAACCGGCGCGGTCGAGATAACTCGGGTCGTTGGCCAGTTTCGGCAGCATTTCATTGACAATGATCGAATACGGCACGCCCCAATAGGGATTGTATTCAACGATTTCGATCTTGTCGTAGAAGAAGTTGGTCTGATTGGACTTCTTGCCGACAACCACCCGCATGCTCAATGGAGCTTCGTCAGGCGCGGTATAGGTCGCGGTGAAGGCAGCCTGGTTGATGAAAACCTTGCGTTCGCCGAGCTCTTCGGGAAGCCAGCGGCTGCGCTCCATGGCCAGTTCGACCTTGGCGATCTTCGCCGCGTTGGTTTCGCCGACCATCGCGTTGATGGTGTTCTTGCCGATGATACCATCCGGCGTGAGCTTGGCTTCCTTCTGGAAAGCCTTCACCAGCTCAACGAGTTCCGGAGAATAAAGTTCAGCGCCATCATAGGCAGTCAGCGTCTCTTCATGAGCCGACTTGAGTTCCTGCGAGCCGTTCTTGGCGATCGCGGCGACGATGTTCTTCATTTCCGGGCTGGACTTGCCAGCCTTCAGGAATGTGCCGGGCGCGATGACGATCTGGTCGGCATCTTCATCTTCTGCTCGCAGGCGAGCCAACTCTTCGGTCAGCTTGCGGAAATGTTCACTCTGAGGCTGCGCTTTGGTAACTGCTGTTTCGGCATTGGCCGCTGCCTTGAAGCCTTCCAGGGCTGCAACCAGATCGACTTCATGCCTCGGAAGATCGTGGTATTCGGAAATCCGGTTCGGATCGACTCGTCCGCGCCTGGAATCCAGAACATATGTCAGAACGGCTGCACTCATCTCCATCTCGAACCGCATCGTGGCGGCATCGAGTGCCTCACCTTCAAGACCTTCAGTTACGGGAAGATCGACGACATAGTCTTCCGGGTTCAGCGCAAATTTGCCTGTATCAGCGAGACTGCTACGGACCGCGATTGCCTTTTCTGTCGGCTTACCGTCTTTCACCCAGACGAAATCGGGATGCTCACGATAGAATGAAATGACTGCAGAACCCACTTCCGGAAGGACGGTGAGCGACATGTCTTTCAATGCCGGACGCGCCGTGTCGAATGCGGTCAGAACGACCGGAGCCTGTGGCAGGCTATCGCTTTCGGTGCTCGGGGCATCCGTCGTTTCAACGGGCTGGACATCAGGCTTCACCTCGGCGGACTTGATCTCCGACAACTCAGCCAGCGAAACCTTCTTCCAGCTGTCGGCCGTGTAATTGAGGTAGCGCGGCGCAGAGACCTTTGCGGTAACGACCTTCTTGCTAAGATCCTGTTGGCGCTCACGCTCCTGCTGTCGGCGATGCGCTTCCGGATTGAACAGACGCTGGAACAACCCCTGCGCGGAAGCAGGCTCTACCGAGACCAGGTTAAAACCGGAAAAAAGCACCGTCGCCATCAAGCCAGCCCTGAGGGACGTCCCCAGGACAGAACGTTTCGGTTTTTTCCTGGTACATTCGCTCAGTGCCATTGCATTCGCTCGCATTGTCTAAACCCGCTTATTTTAAATCTTTTCGAACCTGACGCCTTGCCCAAGTCACCAGGGTTTTATTGCGTCCCTGCAAGGATCGAAGGCTGTTCGGCATATCCGCCGAGGATGTTCTACATCCGAGCGTGATATGGCAACGCAGTTACCGTGCAACCGGGCCCCGCGACCCGATTCCCGGAAACTGCGCCCGTAAACCGTTTGATACTATAACAGGGTTCATCAGATGGTTAAGGGGCGCCGTCCTACACAGGTTTGAAATCAGCCGACTGTGACGATTTTGCCTCGTTGCTGACAGTACAGCTGCCCACCATCACGGTGCCAGAAACGGCAGAACTGCGGCTGTTTGGAAAAACAACCTCGCGTGATTGGCATCACGCCACCTTCTTCATCATAGGCGTATCTACGGCTTCACGAGTACGTGAGACATTACCGGAGAGCCAAATGCCGTTTCAATTCAATGTTGGTGACCATTCGTCACCGATCTGGAAATACACAAGTTTCAACTCTTCCCAGTATTCAAAGCTGAAGTGGGCCAGAAACAAGCTTTTCAAAATGGTCAAGAACAACCCGGGATGTAATGCCTATTTCCGGACGCTACCCAAGGGGCGAAGCTTGTCGGACATGATCAACGACAGCTCGATTTGGGTGAATTACGGACCGACCATTTCACCGCTACATGGGGAAATCCACGTTCCTTCCGGGGAAATCGCGGTTGGTGACCGGGCCTTTAAAATGGGCAGGTGGATGGTGCTGGCCACCATCATTCATGAATTCGCGCATCACAACGGCGCCCCGATTACGGGTGGCGACACACGCGCAGAAGAAGCCGTCTATCACTGTGGTCTCGGCAGTGCGAAGGAATATTACGACGGCGTTGATGACCCGAACACGCCTTACGACCCAAACGTCGGCGGTTGATCAACATACCCTGGTGCGCGGCCCCAAAGCATGGGACCGCACCCGGTAGGGCAGTAAAAGGTCAGAACGGAATTTCGTCGTCCATGGGGCCGCCACCGCCACCGGACGGACCGCCGTAACCGCCACCGCTGCTGGAACCGCCGCCATAGCCACCACCAAAATTCCCGCCGGAACCGGAACCGCCGCCGCCGAAGCCACCTCCGCCGCCGCCTTGTGAGTCATTGCCGTAATCGGGAAGACCGCCGGATGCACCGCCACCTTCGCCGCGACCGTCAAGCATGGTCAGGTTGGAGTTGAAGCCCTGCAGCACGATCTCGGTGGAGTACCGGTCCTGACCGGACTGATCCTGCCATTTGCGGGTCTGAAGCTGGCCTTCGAGATAAACCTTTGATCCCTTGCGCAGATATTGCTCCGCAACTTTGCAAAGACCGTCGTTGAAGATCACGACGCGGTGCCACTCCGTCTTTTCACGACGCTCACCGGTGTTGCGGTCGCGCCAGGATTCCGACGTCGCAATCCGGAGATTGGCGATCGGGCGGCCATCCTGCGTACGGCGGATTTCCGGGTCTGCTCCCAGATTGCCGACCAAAATTACTTTGTTGACGCTGCCCGCCATACTGAACTCCTGTTTGTTTTTCGTTGACCCCGCCGACGATGTTCGTGTGCTTCTCCGGCACGTGTCGATAAACGGTCAACGTTGCAAGCTTTGCTGCTAGAAACCAGAACCCTAACGGCACGCCAACAGCTTCGCCGCTATTTTCGCCAGGCTTCACTCATTTTCCACAAGGCAACTCACAAACTGCCGCCTGGTTCATCCGCCTAAAATTCGAGCAAAATCGACAGACACAATCCTTGATTGCGCCAAGTTACAATTTGCTCCACTTTTGTTCCAATCAAGCCCCGATTTTTCTGTCAGGACATTATCTCATGAACTGCGAGGTTTCGGTCACCTATTTCTGCTCGGCTCCTGACGCGGCAATCGTCAATGTACTTGTTTTGTTCTTATCATTTCTGTAAAAGCGATTCAATCAGGCATCGCATCGACAAGTGCCTCAGGCACGATATTGAAAATGCCTCACTGGAAGCTCCGCCCGAAACTGCTATATCGGGGCAAACAGACATCATCGGCAATGGACCATCTTAGCGTATGCGCGAGCAACAATCGGCTTTGTGCGACGCATGCGGTCAGGAAGAACGACAATGAAGACAGCCAAGGGATCGCAGTCGGAAGAAGCCTGGAAGGCGGACCCAACACGGGTCATCAGCATCCGTGGCGCACGGGAGCATAACCTCAAGGGCGTCGACCTGGACCTGCCCCGCGACAAGTTGATTGTCATGACCGGCCTGTCCGGCTCAGGCAAGTCGTCCCTCGCCTTCGACACCATATATGCAGAAGGTCAGCGGCGGTACGTGGAAAGCCTGTCCGCCTACGCGCGTCAGTTCCTGGAAATGATGCAGAAACCGGACGTCGACCAGATCGACGGACTGTCGCCGGCAATCTCCATCGAACAGAAGACCACGTCCCGCAATCCGCGCTCCACGGTCGGAACGGTTACGGAAATCTACGATTACATGCGCCTTTTGTTTGCGCGTGTCGGCGTTCCCTATTCCCCCGCCACCGGTCTGCCGATCGAAAGCCAGACCGTCAGCCAGATGGTCGATCGCATTCTGGAGCTGGAAGAAGGTGCCCGCCTCTACCTGCTTGCGCCGATGGTTCGCGGCCGCAAGGGCGAGTATCGCAAGGAACTTGCCGAGCTGATGAAGAAGGGTTTCCAGCGCGTCAAGATCGACGGAACCTTCCATGAGATTTCCGAGGCCCCTGCCCTCGACAAGAAATTCAAGCACGATATCGACGTCGTCGTGGACCGTATCGTCGTGCGTGACGATATCTCCGGTCGGCTTGCCGATTCACTGGAAACGGCGCTGAAACTTGCCGATGGCATTGCAATTGCCGAATTTGCCGACAAGACCGACGAGAACGGCAACCCGGAACGGATGATCTTTTCCGAAAAATTTGCCTGCCCGGTATCCGGCTTCACCATTCCGGAGATCGAGCCGCGTTTGTTCTCGTTCAACAATCCCTTCGGTGCCTGCCCCACTTGTGATGGCCTTGGAACGACACTCGCCTTTGAAGAAGACCTGGTTGTTCCTGACCACTCGCTTTCCCTGCGCGAAGGAGCTGTCCTGCCGTGGGCGAAGACAGGGTCGACATCACCTTATTATGCCCAGACGCTGGAAGCACTCTGCAGTCATTTCAAGGTGTCCATGGCAACGCCCTGGAAGGATCTTCCTTCGGAAGTGCGCGAGGCAATCCTTCATGGAACCGGCAATGCGAAGATTGAATTCGTCTATGATGACGGCGTCCGCAGCTACCGGACAGAAAAGACCTTTGAAGGTGTAATCGGCAATATCGAGCGGCGCTGGCGCGAGACAGAATCCACCTGGGTTCGCGAGGAACTGGCAAGGTTTCAATCCGATCATGCCTGCCCGGCTTGCAGCGGGTTCCGTCTGAAGCCGGAAGCGCTTGCCGTCAAGATCGCCGGCAGGCATATCGGTCAGATCACCGAACATTCCATTCGCGATGCAAGCCTCTGGTTTGAAGCCCTGCCGGAGCAACTGAACGACAAACAGAGCGAAATCGCAGGCCGCATCCTGAAGGAAATTCGCGAGCGGCTGAAGTTCCTGAATGACGTTGGCCTTGAATATCTCACCTTGTCCCGCTCTTCCGGAACACTGTCAGGTGGCGAAAGCCAGCGTATCCGCCTCGCCTCGCAGATCGGCTCGGGGCTGACAGGAGTTCTCTATGTACTGGATGAGCCGTCCATCGGCCTTCATCAGCGCGACAACGCCCGTCTTCTGGAAACGCTGAAACACCTGCGCGATCTCGGCAATACGGTGATTGTGGTCGAGCATGATGAAGACGCGGTGCTGACTGCCGATTACGTTGTCGACGTCGGACCAGGAGCGGGTGTCCATGGTGGGCAGATCGTCGCCAAGGGCACTCCCTCCGAAATCATGGCCAATCCCAATTCGTTGACGGGGCAGTACCTGTCTGGATCCATGATGGTTTCGCGCAACGACGAGCGCAGAAAAATCAACAAGAAGCGGAAGATCTCCGTTCGCGGCGCCCGCGGCAACAATCTCAAGGACATTGACGTCGACGTGCCGCTCAGCACGTTTACCTGTGTCACCGGTGTGTCGGGGGGCGGCAAGTCCACGTTCCTGATCGATACGCTCTACAAGGCCGCGGCTCGTCGTCTCAATGGCGCGCGGGACAACCCTGCCCCGCACGATCGCATCGAAGGCCTGGAAGTGCTCGACAAGGTCATCGACATAGATCAGTCACCGATTGGCCGGACCCCCAGATCCAACCCTGCGACCTACACCGGTGCCTTTACCCCGATCCGTGAATGGTTCGCAGGAATGCCTGAAGCCAAGGCCAGAGGCTATCAGCCCGGCCGGTTCTCCTTCAACGTCAAGGGAGGCCGCTGCGAAGCCTGTCAGGGCGACGGCGTCATAAAGATCGAAATGCACTTCCTGCCGGATGTGTACGTCACTTGCGACGTATGCAAAGGCAAACGGTACAATCGGGAAACGCTCGAGGTCGAGTTCAAGGGCAAGTCGATTGCCGACGTGCTCGATATGACCGTGGATGAAGCCGCCGTGTTCTTCTCCGCAGTTCCCGCCGTGCGCGACAAGATGGAGACTCTGGCGCGTGTAGGTCTCGGCTACATCAAGGTCGGCCAACAGGCGACCACGCTCTCAGGTGGTGAAGCGCAGCGCGTAAAGCTTGCGAAGGAACTCTCCAAGCGCTCGACGGGCCGCACGCTTTACATTCTGGACGAACCCACGACAGGTCTGCATTTTCACGATGTCGCAAAGCTGCTGGAAGTGCTTCACGAACTGGTTGACCAGGGCAACACGGTTCTGGTGATCGAGCACAATCTTGAAGTCATCAAGACGGCAGACTGGATTATCGATCTGGGACCGGAAGGAGGCGACGGTGGCGGCACGGTGGTTGCAACCGGACGGCCTGAAGACGTTGCCGAGGTTTCGGAAAGCTACACGGGTCAATTCCTGCAGGAACTGCTGCAGCGACGTCCGCAACGGGCACACGACGCTGCGGAATAAGTCTTAACCAGTCTCCAGTTACGCGACGACAGACATGTGTGCACCGCACACATGTCTTTTTCATTTGTATTTCCGCACGTTCCACGAATCATCCCGATTCTGGCTGCGCAAGCTTTGCTGCATTGCATCAAACGCATGTCAGGCATGCAGAGATGGCACTTCTTTTATTTCGAGTGGTGAAATATATCATTTGACAACAACGGCGCGGAACGCACACGCGTTTCGATAATTAAGGAATAAGAAGATGTTTGACACCGTGCGCCAAAAGTACAGCAACTGGGTAAGCTACCGCCGTGCGGTTGACGAATTGTCCCGCCTTTCGGCCCGTGAGCTTGCCGACCTCGGCATCTGCCGCAGCGACATCAAATTTGTCGCGCGTCGTCAGATTGGCTGAATGAAATAAAGAGATCGCGTCCCTAGGCATCCTCCTCCCAGCCGACGGGCGTGTGACACGCAGGGCATCCTCCTCCCAGCCCTGTCACGTCGAAACGTCACCCGCCAGCACCTCCTCCCGCTGGCGGGCGTTCGTTTTTCTGGCGTCCTGATTTCCTCCCATCCCTGTCTGGTCAGGCAAGAGATTCCTCAAAATTCTGACACTCCAACGCCAAGTGCGATATCTGGATGTGCTCAACTGTCTCCAGGTCGATGTCTCTGCTCTTGCGGCGACAGCTCGCTCATTCCTCCAAGCGAAGCATTCCCTGTGAGAAAGCCCAAACGATGCAAGTCAGCACAAAATAGGTATTCACAAGCTGGGTCGTTACCCGGGCCGGGGGCGCATTCGGATAATTTTATGTCTTCGCTTGTTGCGATGCCATGTTTTCGATTGGGCTGGTAGATCGACAACCTGTCTTGTGAACTCAACCGTCTTCTCCGCTATCGCCGCCTGCCTTCCGTCAGCGCAGATCACTTGTGCGTACTAGGTCAGTCTAGAGTTTTCAGGCGAGACCAAATGACGGACTGATCCGTAGAAAGGAACCCTCCCGACTCCATTTCCATTTCGCACCTGCGAACACTCAAATCATGACAGCTATGCGAAGCATGCGGGTCGTTTTGCCATTTCAACCCCATTAAGGCTTTTTTAATCTGCATTTTTTGCATATCAGCTTCGCAATTTCCCCTCTACCTCGCACTGCACAAAACACCTATCTTCCAGCCTGTAAGAGATGAACGGGCCAGACGCCGATCCGCGGTGCCATGGCCATGAGATAGCGAAAGGCCTAAACCATGATCGATACTGTTGTTCGCAAATTCAATAACTGGAAACGCTTCCGTCAGACCTATGACGAGCTGTCCAACCTGTCCAACCGCGAACTGGACGACCTGGGCATTGCCCGCTCCGACATCGCTCGCTACGCGCGCATGTCTGCGAAATAACAAAGCTTCGCGGTCAGAAGGTATCCTCCTCCCAACCTGATGACCGCATCTTCCGCGCTCCATGCGTGGAACTCCAAAAGCGCCTGCCGGTACCTTCCTCCCACCGGCGGGCGTTTTTTTTGTTTTGTCGGCAATCATATCGGTGCCCGACATCAGACCATTCCGTCACATCGATATGGCGCACATTGCGGTTGCCCGACTTTGCCTGTAATCAGGGCGGCAAAGCAATTGTCCGGATCCACCTTGCCGCAAGTCGGTGACGAAAGGCGGCCGGAACAAGTCCCAGGGACACAAAATGACCCCCATCCATATCATCGGCGGCGGCCTTGCCGGTTCAGAGGCTGCCTGGCAGATCGCACAAGCCGGACTGCCCGTCGTCCTCCACGAAATGCGCCCTGTCCGCAAAACGGATGCTCATCAGACCGAAGGTCTTGCCGAACTTGTCTGCTCGAATTCTTTTCGTTCTGACGATTCCGAGCAAAACGCCGTTGGCCTGATACATCATGAACTGCGTCAGCTCGGTTCTCTCATCATGTCTTGCGCTGACGCGCATCAGGTACCTGCCGGCAGTGCACTTGCCGTGGATCGGGACGGATTCTCCAACGCTGTAACGACCGCACTTCAAAATCATCCAAATGTGACGATCTCGCGTGAGGAAGTCGCAGGTCTGCCCCCCTCTGACTGGGAAAAGGTCATCATTGCAACGGGACCGCTGACGTCACCGGCTCTCTCGGCGGCAATCCTGGAAAAAAGCGGGGAAGATGCTCTTGCATTCTTCGACGCTATTGCACCGATCGTCCACTTCGAAAGTGTTGATCTTTCCAAGGCCTGGTTCCAGTCCCGCTATGACAAGGTGGGGCCTGGCGGCACTGGCAAGGACTATCTCAACTGCCCGCTGGACAAGGTGCAATACGAAGCATTTATCGATGCGCTTCTTGAAGGTGAAACAGCGGACTTCAAGGAATGGGAAGAAAACACGCCCTACTTTGATGGCTGCCTACCAATTGAAGTCATGGCTGCCCGCGGCCGCGAAACACTTCGGCATGGCCCGATGAAGCCCATGGGACTGACCAACGCGCATAATCCGGAGGTGAAGGCCTACGCGGTTGTGCAATTGCGTCAGGACAATGCACTCGGCACGCTCTACAACATGGTCGGTTTCCAGACAAAGCTGAAATACGGTGCCCAGGCCGACATTTTCAGGATGATTCCAGGCCTTGAAAACGCACAATTTGCTCGCCTTGGCGGCCTTCACCGCAACACCTTCCTGAACTCGCCGAAGGTTCTCGATGGAACCTTACGGCTCAAAGCCGATCCTCGGCTGCGGTTTGCCGGTCAGATCACCGGCTGTGAGGGCTATGTGGAATCGGCGAGCGTCGGCTGCCTCGCCGGACTGTTTGCAGTCTTTGAAGCCCGCGGTCAGGAGATCGTCCCGCCACCCGCAACGACTGCCATGGGTGCGCTGCTCGGTCATATTACCGGCGGACATATCACACGGGACGAAGGTGCCGGCAAACCGGGCTCTTTCCAGCCGATGAATGTCAATTTCGGCCTCTTCCCCGAAGTGGACGCACCAAACAAGGATGAAAACGGCAAGCGACTGAAAGGCAAGGACAAGACCCGTGCAAAGAAGCTTGCGATGACCAATCGGGCGAAAACGGACTTCACGGGCTGGCAGGCCAAGTTGGGCCTTGTGAAACAGGCCGCCGAATAGTCGGTGCCGATTGGCCCCATGTTCAGGCATGTGCGGCCGGATCGAATGCATTTTCATGATTTTCAAACAGGCGCTTTTTCTCGCGGGAAAGCGCCTGTTTGCGTGTCTGGAAATCAGCCCATACGGGATCAGATGGCCTTCAGTACGTTCCCGGACGCTCGCCAGAGCATCCATTGCCGCCTGAGTTGAGACATCTCCGCGACCTGCTTCAACGGATCCAGGTCTTCCCGTTCCAGTTTTTTCAGGAATGGCTCCACAAGAACCAATGGCAGGTAGGCTGCCTGACAGGCAGTTGGTACTTCCTTCGACGCCTGACGCACACGGCCGATGTGGTGGCGGACATGGCCACGCATTTCAGCAAGCACAGCCCGAAGTTCAGCCGTCGTTTCTCCTCGAAACACTGACTGGACGTCAAGATTGTGCCGGTCACAGACGTCCTTCGGCAAATACATCTGCTGCCGCGACGCATGCCAAGGAAGTGCGCGCATCAAACCGGTCAGCGCATACGCCACGCCCGCGTGCCCTGCGGCCGTTGCCGTGCCGGCTTCCTTGCCATCATTCAAGACAAGGCAAGCCAGCTGGATCACCCCAGAAACGGTTTCACCAGCGTAACCTTCCAGATCGTTGAGACTTGGCATCTGGTCGTTGTAGAGATCGTAAACCCTTGCCTCCGCCATCGCCACAAGGCTTTCTTTCGGCAATTCGTATCGGTCGATCGTCTGCAACAAGGCATTGGCAACTGGATTGGACGCAACAGCTCCATGTTCCGTGCCTTCGAGCAGGTCTCGCCACCATTGTAGCCGAACTTCACCCGGAAGCGGTTCCGACACCAGTTCTCGAATACGGGAAATCTCGGCGCTGTAGGCATAGAGCGCCATCAGTCCATTGCGATGGGCTTCTGGTGCCAGCAACGCACTGAGATAGCGGTCCTTGTCAAATTGACGAACCACATCGGCAGCATGTTCAAAATCGGTCGTCATAAAGCCCGATAGCCTTTGAGGTGCTTCAGTCGACAGCGATCAGTGCAGCAGCTACAGCCCGGTCTTCCGACAAAAGCACATTGAAGGTCCGAAGCGCGGCGCCTGTCGACATCGGGTCGGACAATATGCCCGCCTCCCGAAACAGCGTTTTCAGCTCTGCCGGCAAAGGTCGAAGTTCCTTGCCGGTTCCGACCAGAAGCACTTCAATGTCCGCCTGTTCCTCCAGAACCTTCTGAAAGGCTTCAGGAGTAAAGGCGGACGCATCGCTAACGTCCCAGCCGTAGATTCCGCTCGGAACGCATAACAAGGATCCGCGATGAGACATCCCGGCAAACCGGAAGCCGCCGTTGCCATAAGCTTCGAGCGGCGCCCGACCGGGAAAATGCGCATCGCGGATTTCCATCGTACCGTCCCTAAGCCGACGCTTTCGCCTTTGGAGCCTTTTCGCCATCGTCGTCCTTCGGAGACATGGCCTCCGCACGAAGATTGAACAGGATCAGGAAAGGAGCCGCCAGGAAGATCGACGAATAGGTGCCGATCACGATACCGAAGATCATTGCCAGGGTGAACGACTGGATGACCTCACCGCCGAAGATGTAAAGCGCGAAAAGCGCCAGCAGCGTCGTGAGAGACGTCATGGTCGTACGAGACAGCGTCTCGTTGATCGACATGTCGAGCACTTCCGTCAATGGCCGCTTCTTGTATTTGCGCAGGTTCTCGCGAATACGGTCATAAACGACCACGGTATCGTTGAGTGAGTAACCGATGATGGTCAGAACGGCCGCGATACTGGACAACGAGAAATCAAGCTGCAGCAGGACGAACAGGCCAATGGTTATGACCACGTCGTTGGCCGTTGTCAGAATGGCCCCAACTGCAAACTGCCACTCGAAGCGGAACCAGATGTAGAACAGGATCGCCAGCAACGAGGCGGCAACCGCGATTGCCCCTGCCTGAGCAAGCTCACCCGAAACACGCGGGCCCACAACTTCGACGCGGCGGAAATCCACTTCCTGACCTTCGAAAATGGTTCGCACCTTGCCGATAACGGCCTGCTGAGCAAGCTCGCCACCCGGCTGTTCTTCAACACGGATCAAAATGTCGTCCGACCCGCCGAATTCCTGCACCTGGACATCCCCAAGGTTCAGGGAAGACAGATCGGAACGGATCGAGGCAACATCGGCCGGACCATCGGTCTTGATTTCGATGATGGTACCGCCCTTGAAGTCGATGCCGTAGTTTAGCCCAACGGTGAAGAAGGCGGCGATTGATGCGATCACCAGTACGATGGACAGCGGAAAACTGACTTTCCGCAGCCACATGAATTTGATTTTGGTGTTGTCCGGAACAATTCTCAGCAACATTTGAAAGTCTCCCGGATCAAATCGGCAATTTCGACGGACGGCGGTGGCGGAGCCAAAGGGCTACCAGCAACCGGCTGAACGTGAATGCCGAGAACACTGTGGTGAAGATACCGATGGCCAATGTCACGGCGAAGCCCTTGACCGGACCCGAGCCGAGCTGGAACAGGATCACGGCGGCGATCAGAGTCGTGATGTTGGCATCCAGGATCGTACCGAGGGCACGGCTGAAGCCAGCATCCACCGCAGAAATGACAGATCTCCCTGCCCTTGCTTCTTCGCGAATACGCTCGAAAATCAGCACGTTCGCATCCACCGCCATACCGATCGTCAAAACGATACCTGCAATGCCGGGCAAGGTCAGTGTTGCCTGCAGCATTGTCAGCGCACCAAAGATCAGGAAGATGTTCACCATCAGAGCAAGGTCTGCAATGATGCCGAAGCGGCCATAGGCCAGGATCATGAAGACGATCACCAGACCGCCGCCGATGATAGACGCCAACTTGCCTGCTTCAATGGAGTCAGCGCCGAGGCCCGGACCGATAGAGCGTTCCTCGATGACGGTCAGCTTGGCCGGCAACGCACCGGCGCGCAACAGCACGGCAAGGTCGTTGGCGCCCTCCAGCGTGAAGCTGCCGGAAATCTGACCTGAACCACCGGTGATCGGCTCACGGATAACCGGCGCGGAAATGACTTCATTGTCGAGCACGATTGCGAACGGACGGTTGACATTCTGCTGCGTGATCTGGGCGAACTTGCGCGCGCCGGACTGATTGAAGCGGAAGTTCACAACCGGTTCGTTGTTGCGCTGGTCGAAGCTGACCTGAGCATCGACAAGGTCTTCGCCCGACAGGAGCGGCGCTTCCTCGAGAAGATAAGGAATGGGCGGATCATCAACCGAAGTCATGATGACAGTGCCTGCAGGCGGACGGTTCTGAAGCGCCTGTTCGCCGGACATGGACGTATCGACCATGTGGAAAGTGAGCTGCGCCGTCTGGCCGACGAGATCTTTCAAGCGTTCCGGATCATCTTCACCCGGCGCTTCGACCAGAATCCGGTCGGCGCCCTGGCGCTGGATGCTGGGTTCCGTAGTCCCCAGTTCATCGACACGACGCCGGATGACCTCGATGGATTGCTGGACGATATTCGTCATGCGATCCTCAAGGCCACGCTCGGAATAGGAAAATCGAACCAGACCGTCTTCCGTCACGGTCATGTCAAACTCATTGACCGCCTGACCGCCAAAAACACTGGAGGCCAGCGGGTTGACGAGTGGTTGCAGACGCTCTTCCGCATCGGCCAGCCGCGACAGATCGCGAATACGAACCTGAGCGGCGTCTCCCTGAACTCCGAGCCCCGTATACCCGATGCGCGGATCTTCGCGCAGGGTTGACCGGATATCGCCGACCAGCGCCTTCATGCGCTTCTGGACGTAATCCTGCTTGTCGATTTCATAAAGCAGATAAGCACCGCCCTGAAGGTCGAGACCGAGAACCATCTGGTTCTTCGGCAGGAAGTCCGGCCAGCTTTCAAGTTGTTTTTGGGAGAAGAAATTCGGCAGCGTGGTCAGGATGCCAGCGGCAACCACAAGCACGATCAGCGCGATTTTCCAGCGTGCGAAATAGAGCATGGTCAAGCCTTAAATGCAGCCAGGCCGATCTGAACCGGCCCGGCGGTATCATCGAAGCGGCGCGGATCGCGTTACGCGTTTTCCTTGGCCGGTTCGGTTTTGGAGCGCACTTCCTGCACCATGGAACGTACGAGACGAACCTTGACGCCCTCGGAAAGTTCGACCTGCACTTCACCGTCGTCTACGACTTTGGAAACCTTGCCGATCAGGCCACCGGTGGTCACGATGGTGTCACCACGGCGAAGGTTGGCAACCATGTCCTGATGCTTCTTCATGCGCTGACGCTGCGGGCGGATGATCAGGAAATACATGATTGCGAAGATCGCCACGAAAGGCAGGATCTGGATCAAGAAACCGGAAGCGCCTGCCGGACCGGCTGCCTGCGCGTAGGCTGGTGTGATAAACATTCACTTCTCCTAAGTGGCGTTTTTGGTGACCACCGACCCCTCTGTCGGGTCTTCGGCAAAAACGCTCTCATTCTGGTGGCGCGGACTATAACTGCGGCGCGCCTCATTTCAAGCTTTGCAAGCAGTTTCCAGCGTACCGGTATGGGAATAACTGACGTTTTCGTGTTTCCCGCACCGTGTTAATCCTGCCATCACTTAATTCAGGGCCTGACATGGGCCTTTTTGACAGGGCTTGCAAGAAGAATGAACGCTGAAAACGACCTCACCGCATTAAATGCAAAACTCGATTCCCTGATCGACCTTATCGCACGTGCGGTGCCAGCCCGTCCCGGCCGCCCGGATTTTTCGGTTGCTGACGCTTTCGTCTGGGCGCCTGATCCAGGTGAACTGCTACCGGTTCAAAAGGTCAATCGCGTCGATATCACGTTGCTTTGTGCGGTTTCCCATGTGCGTGATCTTCTTCTCGACAATACGCGCCGGTTTGCGAAGGGATTACCTGCAAACAACGCATTGCTCTGGGGCGCCAGAGGCATGGGCAAATCCTCACTGGTCAAGGCTGCCCATGCAGCGATCGCCGTCGAAAACGCTTCCGCCGGCTTGAAACTCATTGAAATTCATCGAGAAGACATCGAGTCGCTGCCCAAACTCATGAACCTCATCCGGGACGTTTCCTGCAGGTTCATCGTCTTTTGCGACGACTTGAGTTTCGACAATGACGACACCTCGTACAAGTCGCTCAAAGCCGTTCTTGAGGGCGGGATCGAGGGTCGGCCTGACAACGTCATTTTTTATGCCACTTCGAACCGCCGTCACCTTCTGCCAAGGGACATGATCGAGAACGAACGCTCGACAGCAATAAACCCCGCAGAAGCCGTTGAAGAAAAGGTTTCGCTGTCGGACCGGTTCGGGCTTTGGCTCGGGTTTCACAAGTGCAGCCAGGACGACTACCTGGATATGGTGCGCGGGTATGCCGCACACTTTGACCTGAAGATCGAAGCCGACGAATTGCGGGCAAAAGCGCTGGAATGGGCGACGACGCGCGGCAGCCGGTCGGGCCGTGTCGCCTTTCAGTTCATTCAGGATCTGGCCGGCAGGCTCGGCAAGACGATTTCCTGAAATGACAAAGCCCGGCGCAAGGGCCGGGCTGATTGACAAGGTTCACGGTTTTTGGCCACGGACTGCCTTTTCTCATCCGGCGGATCGCAAGGTCCCACCGGATACGAGAATTGTCAGCGTCAGCGTCGCGGCAGGTATTTCAGCGGATCGACGGGCTTGTTGCCCTGGCGCAGTTCGAAATGGAGCTGCGGCTGGTTGACTGACCCAGTCGCGCCCGCCAGCGCAACCACGTCGCCGCGGCGGATCGTATCGCCCCGCTTGACCTTCAACTCGCTGTTGTGTGCATAGGCAGAGACCCAGCCGTCATTGTGACGAACGAGGATCAGGTTACCGTAGCCCTTCAGTTCGTTGCCTGAATAGATCACGGAACCGTCGTCAGCAGCATGAACAGGTGTTCCTTCAGGAACAGCAAGATTCACACCCTCGTTCTTTCCACCACCCGGCTTTGCGCCGAAGTCGGAGATGATACGGCCACGAACAGGCCACCGGAACTTGGCATCCGCGCTGTCGTCTTCCTGAACCTTGGCAACGACAGTTGGCGTCTTGATCGGTTCTGTGGGCCGGGCTTCCTGCGTGAGAGCGGGCTGTGGCAGCTTGGTTTTCTCTACCGTTCCCGACGGTGCCGCAGCAACGGGTTGCGAAGCGGCGGATGAAGTCTCTGGCTGACGGCGCGGTGTTGGCACGCTTGAGGAAGACGATCCGGACGAAATGGAAGCTGTCGTCAGAGTTTGATCGGATCCACCAGGCTTGCGCCTCGGCAAGGTGCTGACGCGGACAACGTCGACCTTGCCCTGGCTGATATCAGCAAATGTCGGCTGCTGACCGTTCTTCTGATCAGGCCTCGGCATCGTCCCGACAGACGTCGGCACGGAGCCAGTGACAACATTATCGCTTCGTCCAGCTGTCGGCAGTTTGACCTTGCCGCTTTCGCCTTCAGTCGTGCTCGTTGAACCGTTTCGTTCAGCGTAAACGTAAGTCGGGATGATGACGCTCTGGCCCGGCTGTACCTTTGCCGGGTCGTCGATGCCATTGACAGCAACAATAGCCTGGATCGGAACACCATACCGGCGTGCCATGGAATTGATGGAATCACCCTGACGCATTTGCACCCGGGTTCCGCCGGCAGATGTCCACCCTTTCCAACTCCTCACATTCCCGGCCGATGCCACCGCTTCAGGTGCGGGCTGTGTCGCAACTGGTGCTGTGCGGACAGGTGCAGGACGCTGAGCCGTCGTCACCGGCGCCGGCAACGGCGCAGACTGGACAGATGGTGCTCTGTTCGGGATGGACCCCGTCGTCACCGGCTGGGATGAACTCTGTGGAAGCCCTGCGGCGGTCCCTCCAGGCCCATTCACGATATCCTGGTATGTCGGCTGCTTCTGGCCGCCGTTGAGAATATCCCGCTGATTCTGGGTATTGCCCGTATAATAGGGTGGTTCACCAAATCGCTCGACCGCGCTGGAACATCCCGCGAGAGCAACAGCAACCAGCGACACTGTCGCTACCTTGCCCATCAGATCCCTGCGGAGGGTACGCTTCCGCTTCATCATCGCCTTAACTCTAACCGCTGACTGTGGCTGTTATGGTTAAGAGTAGACGGCAGTAAGGTTTATAAAGGCTAAAGACGGTTGACGCTTTCGCTGAAAAACAACGATTTCTCAGTATTGAAGCAAACCAGAAAGCCAGCAATCGCGCCGATTATAGTAAATTTGAACAGGCAAGTGGTCGAGTAAGCTCAACGAATGCATGGGCCAAAGAATCGGAATGAAACACCGTTCTAGAGCTTCTTGGCGATTCCCGGCTGCAACATGACCGTCCGCACCATCATCAGCGTTTCCGCAGTCACAACACTCTCGGTTTTCTGGAACTTGATCAACGGCTGGGCCTTTTTTGCCTGACCGACCGGCGCGATCAGGATACCTCCCGGTTTCAGCTGCTGCAGCCAAGGATCTGGCACTTCTTCCACTGCCGCGTTGACGACAATCCTGTCGTAGGGGCCTTTCTGGCGAAACTCGCTCAAACCGTCGGCCTGCCGGGCTTTCACGTTCGTCAGTTTGAGCGCCTCAAAACGACGTGTCGCCAGATCCGTCAATGTGGCGAACCTGTCGAGCGTTTCCACCTGGGCGGCCAGATGGGACATAACGGCTGCCTGATAGCCGGAACCGGTCCCTATCTCCAGAACCACGTGACTGGAGTCGATTGCTAGCGCCTGTACCGTGAAGGCAACGATCGAAGGTGCTGAAACGATCTGCCCGCATTCGATCGGCAGCATTGCGTCTTCATAGGCAAGACTGTGATGGCGTGCGGACAGGAAAAGGCGCCGGGGGACGCGTTCAATTGCAGCCAGTACGTTCCTCGCCCCGACACCGCGCTGTCGCAGTGCCAGAACCAATGCAGCGCGGGCTTCCGCTTCATCCGGCAAAGCGGACGCCATCGTCCTGTTTTCCTTGCCGGGCAATTGACCGGCCATGAACCGTTCCCCCTCAGGGTTTACCCCAAAGCCTCCGCCAAGTGTGTCACCAGGTCGTGGGCTGTCAGATCTATGCGTAGCGGCGAAACGGAAACATATCCATCCGCAATTGCCTGCAGATCGGAATTATCAAGTACGGATTTGCCGCGATCCTGAAAACGCAGCCAGTAATAGGGATAACCACGCCCGTCCGAACGCTCGTCGATGGACAGTCCGCTTTGTTCATGGTGCCCCTGTACGGTAACCTTGATCCCCTTCACGTCCTTGGCGTCACAGGCCGGAAAGTTGACATTCAACAACGTATATTGCGGAAGTTCGAAATCGATCAGCCTGCGGAAGAGCGCTGGTGCGTGGGCTTCAGCGGTCGAATAGTCCGGCTCGGCACGCACATCCCAGTTGTAAGCCTGGGAAACGGCGATCGACCTGATCCCGAGGATGGCACCTTCCATCGCCCCGGCAACGGTTCCGGAATAGGTCACGTCTTCAGCGAGGTTCTGGCCCCTGTTAATTCCCGACAGCACTAGATCCGGTAAACCGGGAAGCACCTTGCGCACGCCCATGATCACGCAATCGGTTGGTGTCCCTTTCAAGGCGTAGTGCCGGTCATCGAGCTTACGAAGGCGCAGCGGGTCGCTCAGTGTCAGGGAATGGGCAACACCACTCTGGTCGGTTTCAGGAGCGATTACCCAGACATCATCGGAAAGTGTCCTGGCAATGTTTTCCAGAACCGTCAGCCCGGGAGACTGAATTCCGTCGTCATTGGTGATGAGGATACGCATCTCGATCTTTGCTCCGTTTTCCCACAAGCTCTTCTGACTTCAGGTCCGAAGAGCCCCAAATGAAGATGGACGGCAAACTTGCGCGGTTGCCGTCCATTGCAATCAAAATTCCGGCAGTATGCTGCGACTGAACGCCAGCGCTCACGATCCACGCAATGCCGATCAGGCCGCCGTTCCCGCCGGTCCCGATCAGCCGATCTTTTCCAGACCACCCATGTAAGGTCGCAGAACGTCGGGAACGGTGATCGTGCCATCGCCATTTTGATAGTTTTCCAAAACGGCAATCAGAGCCCGGCCAACTGCGATACCCGATCCGTTGAGGGTGTGCACGTGGAGCGGTTGCTTGGAGTCGGCGGGCCGGAACCTTGCATTCATGCGGCGCGCCTGAAAGTCGCCGCAAACGGAACAGGACGAAATCTCGCGGTAGGTATCCTGTCCGGGCAGCCAGACCTCGATGTCGTAGGTCTTGCGTGCGCCAAAGCCCATGTCGCCGCTGCACAAGGTCATCACCCGGTAATGCAGGCCGAGTTTCTGCAGTACCTTCTCCGCGCAACCCAACATGCGTTCCAGTTCGTTGAGCGAGTCTTCCGGCTTGGTAACGGAAACGAGTTCGCATTTCTGGAACTGATGCTGGCGCAGCATTCCACGCGTATCACGCCCGGCAGACCCGGCCTCGGACCGGAAACAATAGGTAAGCGCAGTCACACGAAGCGGCAGTTGATCTTCTGGGAGAATCTCACCGGCAACCAGATTGGTCAGCGGTATTTCGGCCGTCGGGATCAGATAGTGATCCGTAGTGGTCTTGAAGAGGTCTTCCTCGAATTTCGGCAGCTGACCGGTCCCGTAGAGCGGATCGCTATGAACCAGAAGCGGCGGCGAAACCTCGGTGTAGCCATTTTCCTGGGTGTGCAGGTCAATCATGAACTGGCCAAGAGCACGTTCCAGCCGGGCTATCTGCCCCTTGAGGATCACGAAGCGCGAACCAGACAGCTTGGCCGCAGCGGCAAAGTCCATGCCGCCGAGGTCTTCGCCCAGCTCATAGTGTTCTTTCGGAGCTTCATTGAACGTGAAGACCGGTTTTTCACCGTGCGTCTTCAGAAGCACGTTGCCGGCTTCATCCTCGCCCACAGGAACATCGTCATGCGGCAGATTGGGGATGACGGCCATGGCCGCTTCCAGATCGGCAATGAGCTTACGCTCTTCTTCTTCACCCGACTGAATGAAAGCCTTGATCTGTGCGACTTCGTCAATCAGCTCCTGCGCACGCGCGTCATCGCCCGAACCCTTGGCCTTGCCGATTTCCTTGGAGGCGGCGTTGCGCCGTTCCTGGGCTTCCTGAAGTTTGGTGATATGGGAGCGACGGGAATCGTCCAGTGCGATCAGCTTGGCTGCGGAAGCTTCATAACCCCGTTTAGCCAAAGCCCGGTCAAAGGCGACTGCGTTTTCCCGTATCCATCTAATATCAAACATCTTCGCTTCCCGAACGACGGTCGTTTCAATCAATTCCGTCTGTCAATCCGGGAAGCGCAGCGTTCAAAGCATCAAGCGGCCGCATCCTCGGCTTCGCGTTGAGCCTCCCTTTCGGCACGCTGGCGTTCCACCAGTTTGACGGACAGAATGGAGACTTCGTAGAGAAGCAGCGTAGGCAGCGCAAGACCGATCTGCGAGATCGGGTCGGGTGGTGTCAAAATTGCAGCAGCAGCAAAGGCACCAACAATCGCATATTTGCGTTTCTGGCGAAGCGTATCGGAGCTCACCAGGCCAGCCCTGCCGAGCAAGGTCAGCACCACCGGCAACTGGAACACCAGGCCGAAGGCGAAGATCAGGATCATGATCAGGCCCAGGTATTCACTCACCTTGGCAAGATGCTGAATGGCAACCTTACCGGTGGCCGCAGCCTGTTCCTGAGACAGGAAGAAGCCCATGGCCATGGGCATGACCAGGAAATAGACGAGACAGGCACCGATCAGGAACAGAACAGGCGTTGCGACCAGAAACGGCAGGAACGCGCCACGCTCATGCTTGTAGAGCCCGGGCGCCACGAACATGTAGATCTGGCTGGCCACGACAGGAAAAGCCAGAAAGAGCGCGCCGAAAAGCGCGAGCTTCAACTGGGTGAAAAACCATTCCTGCGGCGCGGTGAAGATCATTTCCACCGGGTGGCCCTCTCCTGCAGCACGCAGGTAAGGCACAGTCAGGATGTTGTAGATATCCGTGGCGAAATAGAAGCAGATAACGAACATCACGAGGATCGCACCGATCGACCACATAAGTCGTTGGCGCAGTTCGATCAGATGTTCGATCAGTGGCGCCTTCGAGGCGTCGATTTCGTCCTGGCTCATGCCTTTACATCTTCCGTCACCGGCGCGGTTTTCGGCTTGGCCTCGGTTTCAGCCTGGGCTGTTTCCGTAGGAGAAACCTTGTCCGCATTTGCGCTGTCTGCCGGCGGCGACGCCGGTTCGCTGGCTGCCACTTTTGGCTTGTCGGCTTTCTTGGTCGCGTCTTCTTCGATGGATTTTTTCAAATCACCCAACGGATTGAAGTTGGCGGCCGATTCGACCTGCTTCTTCATGTCAGCGATATCGGCCTGTTGTTCGGCCTCACGCAGCGCGTCGTTGAAGGTCGACTGGAACTCACGCGAAAGCTTTCGCATCTTCCCAATCGTCTGGCCAAGTGTGCGCAGCATGCGCGGCAAATCCTTTGGCCCCACGACGATGATCGCCACACAGGCGATCACCAATAGTTCGGTCCACCCGATATCGAACATGAGATGTATCGTCCCTTAAGGAGACGCGATGCAGATTGAGATCAGCTCGCTTTGGTCTGATCTTCGGCGTTCACGGACGATGCCGTTTCGCTGCTCTTGTGGTCGATGGTCTTCGGAGAGTCGGCTACGTCGTCTTCGGCCATGCCCTTCTTGAAGCTTTTGATTCCCTTTGCAACATCACCCATGAGATCGGAAATCTTGCCACGTCCGAACAGCAGAACAACGACCACTGCGATGATCAAGATCTGCCAAATACTAATGCCCATACGCCAAACTCCTGATAATCGGCTTTAAAAGCCCTTAGGCCCTTCTTACAAAAACGGCCCACTCCCTGCAACATGCCAGTCTATTTGATTTCGATCACTTAGACGGAATGATAAGTTGCCCTCCCCTTAGACTTGGGAAGGTGAACGCGGAAAAACAAGCACGTCTTTCGGATCAGTCGTGACGGCGACGTCCATTCCACGCTCCCAGGGACTGCCCGCACGAACCCTTGCCTGAAGGGGATGATTGAGCCCGTCTATTGCAATAGACAACAAATCGACCTCGCCGACGAATCGTTTCGAACGAATTCTGCCGGGAACACCGCACAATCCGGCATTGTTTAAAACAACGCCTTGTGGCCGAACGCAAACATCAACCTTCTGCCCCGGCGACAAACCCTCCGATGACAAGACGCCGACCGGCGTTTCGACACCTGCCGGGGTCACAACACCTTCCAACTGGTTCAGTTCCGAAAAGAACCTGGCGGCAAATAGGTCGACGGGCGCCTTGTAGAGGTCTGCAGCCGTGCCGTGCTGAACCAGGCGGCCCTGGCGCATCAGCGCGATCTTGTCGCCCATGCGCATGGCTTCTTCCGGATCGTGGGTCACAATGATGCAGGTGGCGCGCGTTTCGCGAATAACCGCGAGCGTTTCATCGCGCACATTGTCACGGAGACGTTTGTCGAGCCCCGAGAATGGTTCGTCCATCAGGAGAATGCCGGGCCGGGGAACCAGTGCACGGGCCAGCGCGACACGCTGCTGTTCACCACCGGAAAGCGCGTGAGGATAGTCGGCTGCATAGTCCGCCAGACCGACGCGGCCGAGAGCACTCAGGGCGGCGGTCTGGGCTTCCCGCCTTGGCATGTTGGTCAGGCCGAACATTACATTCGCCAGAATGCTCATATGCGGAAAAAGCGCGTAATCCTGGAACATCAGGCCGACACCGCGTTTTTCGGGAGGCTGAAACAGTTCATCGCCGGCAATTTCCCGGCCGTTGATCAGCACCCTGCCCTTGCTCTGACGCTCAACACCTGCGGCAATACGCATCAATGTGGTCTTGCCGCAACCGGAATGACCAAGCAGACAAAGGATCTCGCCCGGTGCGATGGACAGGCTCAGGTCCTGAACCGATGTCACGCCATCATAATCGTGAGACACATTCTCAAAGACCAGACCTGCGGCGATGGTTGCGCCGGCTGTTCCGGGCGCACCCCAGCTCAGCGTATGGCCATTGCCATTGGTTGAAGTCGGCTTTTTGCGATCAGGCATCAGGATCCGGCGGTCTCGTCCGCGTCATCATCGTCAAACAGAGACCCGTCTTCTAGTGGATCCTCATCTTCCGTCAATGCGATATCGTCATTGGGTGTCGGCACAAGGAACGAGGCCGGCACGGCGCTGTCCAGAAGCCCAGCTCCCTTCAGCTCCTCAAGTCCCGGCAAGTCTCGGACATTCTCCAGGCCGAAGTGGATCAGGAAATGATCGGTGGTTCCGTAAGTGACGGGACGGCCGGGAGTTCTGCGGCGTCCTCGCATTCGTATCCATGTCGTTTCAAGCAGAACATCAAGCGTTCCCTTGGAGGTGGAAACGCCTCGAATTTCTTCAATCTCGGCGCGCGTGACCGGCTGATGATAGGCGATGATCGCAAGCGTCTCGAGTGCTGCGCGCGACAATTTGCGCTGCTCTTCGACGTTCCGGTGCATCAGATAGGCGAGATCCTCAGCCGTTCGGAAGCACCATTTCCCCGCGACCCTGACCAGATTGACGCCTCTCGAGGCATAGGTGTTCTGCAATTGCTCGAGAAGGGCCAGCACATCCGTGCCTTCAGGCAGACGTAGTGTCAGCTCTTCAAGCGACAGCGGTTCGGACGAGGCGAACAGCAACGCTTCGACCATGCGGAGGCCAGCCAGATCCAGAGGCTTTGATGGAGCGGTTTCCTCGTCGTTTTCCAACTGCAGAAGATCGAAATCAGACGCCATGATCCGGCTCCTTCATGACGGCACGGATATAGACCGGGGAAAAAGGTTCGCCCTGCCGGATTTCGACCTGACCTTCGCGCACCATCTCGAGACTGGCGCTGAAGGTGCTTGCGACAATCGTCGCCCAATCCTTGTTGTCGAAGAGATAATCGCGCAGATAGGCATTCATTGGGGCCCATTCACCGACACGGCCAACCAGTTTGGTGAGCAGTTCGCGCGCTTCCTGCAGCGACCATACCGTCCTGCGCAACACACGGACGGAGGTTACGGATTGCCTTTGGCGCTGCGTGGCATACGCAGACAGCAGATCGTAGATGGAAGCGTCCCAGATACTCTTGTGTTGCACCGACATGGTTTCAGGTTCACCACGATGGAACACGTCCCGCCCCTGTCTGTTCCGGGTCAGGAGTTTTTCGGAAACCTCCCGCATAGCCTCCAGACGCCGCAAACGGAAAGCGAGAGCCGCGGCAAGTTCCTCACCTGTCGGTTCGTCCTCATTCTTCTGCTCAGGCAGCAACAGTTTGGACTTCAGGAAGGCAAGCCATGCAGCCATGACCAGATAATCCGCGGCCAGCTCCAGCCTCATCCTGCGGGCTTCGGCCACGAATTCCAAATATTGTTCGACGAGTTCGAGAATGGAAATACGCGCAAGATCTACCTTTTGCGTTCGCGCCAGGCCTAACAGGAGATCGAGCGGGCCTTCGAAACCTTCCACATCGACAACAAGTTGCGGATCGGAACTCGCACGCTCCTCGGGAGTGCTGACAGAACTGAGAAGATCATAGGAACCATCCTGCTGTCTCTTCGAGCTGTTTTCCATTTCCGCCATTGCCGCTCCGGTCAAACGCCCTGCCAGCCGGTCAAGGAGTGAAACTCATCAAAGGCCGCAAGCCTGTCAAATTCCGGATCGGGAACCTGGAAACCGCTCAAGGCCGTCTCGCAACGCCGCCGGGCTTCACCCGAAAGCTCGGGCACCACCTTCGCGACTGCAATCATTTCATCCATATCACCATTGCAGTGCAAAACGATGTCGCATCCCGCCTCGATGATCTTGCCGGACCGATCCTCAAAGCTGCCTCCGAGCGCCTTCATGGAAATGTCGTCGCTCATCAGACAGCCGTCGAAGCCGATTTCACCCCTGATGATTTCCTGAATGACTTTCGCGCTCTGCGTTCCAGCCGTATTCGGATCGATCCTTTCGTACACAATATGGGCTGTCATCCCCAATGACACGTGAGAAAGGGCCTTGAAGGGCCGGAAATCCACGCTTTCCAAAGAAGAAATGGCCGCATTGACACGCGGCAGCTCCAAATGACTGTCGACACGTGCGCGTCCGTGGCCCGGAATATGTTTGATCACGGGCAACACGCCACCCGCCAAAGCACCTTCCGCCATCGCCTTGCCGAGTATTGCAACGACTTCCGGATCCTGTGAAATCGCCCTGTCTCCGATAGCATCGACAGTTTCGGGGAACCTGACATCCAGACAAGGCAGGCAATCGACCGTTATACCGACCTGGTAGAGATCATCTGCAATCAGCCGCCCGGCAAGCCAGGCAACTCTTTGTCCTGCTGCAGCGTCCCGGTCGTACAGATCACCGTATGCCTTCGGTGCCGGATACTTTGGCCAATGAGGTGGCTTCAACCGTTGCACCCGGCCACCTTCCTGATCCACCAGAACGGGTGCATCGCTCCGGCCTACAGCTTCCCGAAAAGCCGACGTGAGTATCCTGACCTGTTCCGGCGTTTCGATGTTGCGCGCGAACAGGATCAGTCCCCAAGGGTCTTCCTGTTGGAAAAAGTCGATTTCGGAACTTGTCAGGGTCGGTCCGGCACACCCGGATACAAAGGCTTTGGTCATTGATCCGGCTTAGCCGCAGCGCCGGGAGCCGTCAAGAAATGCAAGTGCTGCCTCTTGCACCCTTGTCACTATCTTGCAATCTAGACGACCTTCGTCCCAGATCTGATTGGAGCCCCCATGCGCGCGCGTCTCGACATTCCTGCCGGCACCCTGCACCGTTTTTCCCATAGATCTGAAATCCTTGGACGAAACCGGCTGGGAGACACGGCAACGCGCGAGATCCACGTCTATACCCCGCATGGTCATGACGGCAGCGGCTTGCCGCTTTTGGTGGATATCGTCGGATTTACCGCCGGCGGCCCGGCTCACACAAACTGGAAGAATTTCGGAGAGAACGTACCGGAGCGGCTCGACAGGCTCATCCATGACGGTGCCATGCCACCTGTTGCAGTCGCCTTTCCCGACTGTTTCACGCGTCTTGGCGGGAACCAATACATAGACAGCGACGCAATGGGGCCCTGGGCAACCTGGCTGACAACCGAAATGCTGGAAGATGTTGAAAATCGCTTCAAGTGCGGCGGCTCCGGCAAGCGCGGTATCTTCGGAAAATCCTCAGGCGGCTACGGCGCCATCATTCACGCGATGAAACACTCAGACGTCTGGTCTGCCGCCGCCTGCCATTCCGGTGACATGGCGTTTGAACTTTGTTACCTGCCCGAAATGCCAAGCGCATTGAGGGCAATTGCAAAAGCGGGTTCAATCGAAGCCTTCGTCCGGGATTTTGAAAAGGGTCCGAAATATCCGGGCAACTCACTTCATGACCTGATGACCTTTGCCATGGCTGCAACCTACGATCCGGATCCCGATCCGGAGGTCTTTTGCGGCATCCGGCTGCCTGTCGATCTGGAAACATGCGAACTCATTGAAGAACGCTGGAATGCCTGGCTGAAGTGGGACCCTGTGCACATCGTAGGTGATCACATTGATGCGCTGAAATCCTTGAAGGGACTTTGGATCGAATGCGGTGAAGTCGATCAATACAACCTGGTCTATGGTGCGCGCCGCCTGCACAGGAAACTGAGCGAAGCCAGTGTTGACCACGTCTATCAGGAATTCAGCGATAATCATTCCTCAGTGGACTACCGGCTGGATGAGAGCCTGCCGTTTCTGGCAGAAAAGCTCAGTCATTGACCTTTGGCGCCAGGCATCTCAGGAAGCCTGGCGGAACTTTCTGAAAGGGTTCGGCAGGGTCAGAATAGCACCTCCCGCCACAATCAGAACGGCCCCAAAGACAGCAACGCGAGTGGGAATTTCTCCCCAGACTGCAAAACCGAAAACAGCCGACATCACCACTGTGCCGTAATACACGGGGGCAAGTGTTGCCGCCCCTGCTCTTCTGTAGGCGGAAATATTCATGGTCTGGCCGACAATTGCCAGTGGACCCATCCAAGCAAAAATCAGCAGATCGCTCCAGGAAACTCCCTCTTTGACGATCAGCCAAAGGACCGGCCCACTCAACAGCACCGCGGCAAAGACATTGACATATGCCAGGATGGTGACGGTGTCCTCGCGCTGGGCAATATAGCGCATGATCAGGGCTTCACAGGCCATGAACACGGCGCCCATGAGCGCTGACATGACGCCAGCCAACGCAAGCTCGTCATAACCCGCAGCACTTTCCGCAGACCGGACCACGAGATACGCACCTGCAGCGCACAACACACCTGCGACCCAATGACGACCGGTGATCACCTCCTTGAGAATAAGACCAGCCAACACGATGGCGATGATACCTTTTGTGAGGCCTATTGCGGTTGCGTCCGCCAAGGGCAGAACGCTGGCGGCGTAGATGGAGCAGGCAAGTCCACCAACACCACAAAACGCTCGCATGAGGTGCAGTTTCCAGAGCGGGCTGACACGTGTGAACACCGGAACACGCTTGACGGCCGCAACACTCACGATCGTTGCAGCTCCCCCAATGAACCGAAGCCAAACCAGCACAGCAACCGGCAACAAACCTCCAGACAGTTTGCCTGCGGCAAATATCGGTGTGAAAGCAGCCATGCCGGCAAGTGCAAGCAACAGGGCGAGCAACGTGTTATCCGGGCGGTGATAGACGGAGTTCTGTGACATCCAACGGTTCCAGGTAATTTCAAGAGAGTCTTATCACTGCTCTGGCAGCCAAATCAGTCGTGAAAACCCCATAACGGGTATGCGTATACGCATCACGTTGCTCCTCGCCTTGTATATTGGTATAACCTGCCCATGAACTGGGATGATCTGAAACTGGTTGATGCGGCTGCCCGCATGCGCTCTCTCTCCGGGGCGGCAAAGGCACTGGACATCAGCCAACCGCAACTGAGCCGCCGCCTGAAGAGCTTTGAAGACCGGATAGGCGCAAGACTGTTCGACCGCACGCCGACAGGACTGAAACCGACGGATGCCGGGCTGCGGCTGATCCCACTTGCAGATGACATGCGCAAGAAGGCGGAGGCGGCCGCACGGATCCTGCCCGATCTGTCCGGATCGGCACTGAAGGTTGTTCGTGTCGCCGTGGACGAAGTTCGTGCGCGGGTTCTGACTGACCGGTTTGAATTGCTGACGGGCCTGCTCGACGGTGTTGAGCTTGAACTGATATCAAGCCACCAGCATGTCAATCACCAGTCACGCAGTATTGAGCTGCAGATCCGCAATTGCCTTCCGGAAACCGACACGTTGATTGCACGGAAAATCGGTGAATTGGCCTACGCGGTTTACGGTTCGGCCGATTACGTCGCAAAACACCCTGCTGCCAGAACACCGGACCGTTACAAACTCTGTACATGGCTTGGCTTTGCTCCAGACGACCTCTGGTATCCCTCGCAGATGCGCTGGCTGGAAACCCGGCTGGCTCAGATGCCGAAACTGCGTTCCAATACCATGACGACTCTCATGAACATGACCGCATCGGGAGCCGGATTGTGTCTCTTGCCGGTTTTCATGGGCGACAGTAACCGTGAGCTCGTCAGATTGACTGAGCCGCTTGCGGAACTCACGAACGTCGAACACATCATCGTTCACCGGGACTTGCGCCGGGAACCCGCCGTGCGTCAGGCCATGGATGCCATCGCCGAGGTCTTCCGTCACATGGGACCGCAGTTGCGCGGCAGCTCGTTGAACGAGCCCGTCGCAGCAGCAGAATAAAACGGCCGGGAATACCCGACCGTCTCACTTACGCTTTTCGATTGTGTAGTCCGTCGTCAGGGCTGTCTGCGAACGAAGCAGTCGCCACCGGCTGCCTGGAGGCTTTCGCACAAGCTTATTGCTTCATCGCGCGACCCGGTCGGGATCCGCGCCCTGTAGAACACACCCCTGTCTTCAACAGTCGCTGCAACGATCACTGCGTTCCGGTTACCCAATACGGCCGGGAACCGCCGTTGCAGTCCCGAGTATGCGTCGCTAGCAGCAGCTTCAGAACGTTGAGACGTTACCTGAACAATATAGGTTCCAGACGGGATGCTGCCGCCGGAGGTGCTGGCAACTGGCGCCGGTGCTGCGGGCGCAGTTGTTGCCGGGGCAGCAGGCTGTTGCGTCAGGTTAAGCGGACTATCGCTCTGCTGGGCCTGCGCCGGCGTCGTGACGACGGCTGGAGCACTGGCAACCTGAACAGGAGCATCCGGCTTCTTGCGAGGCACAACAGACGGCACCGGTGCAGCAGGTTCACTTGCAGCTGGCTCCGGTGCTACGTCAGCACCGGTTACGATTGCGGGTGTATCGGGTTGAGCCGGTTCCGGTGCAGTGGCTGACGGATCTGCAGGCGCGACATCCGCACCGGTCACGACGGGCGACGTGGAAACAACCCGCGAACCGTTTTCGCCGGCAGCCGCATCAGGCTCCGCAGGTACCGCCGGCTGAGGCTGTGCCGGTGTCGCTACGGCAGGTTCTTCACCTTCAGGAATGATGGTTCCGTCCGGTCGCACGACCACAGTTCTTACCCGTTTCGGAGTTCCGGGAACGAGATCGGCGTCGCCATTGGTGCCTGCAGGTGCCGGCGGCAGCTCTGCGGGTTGCGGAGATTCTGTCGGGATAAGCCTGTCTGGTCCGGCTACACCAGTGCCGTCGACCCGATCATAAATAAGCTTTCCGGCCTGATCGTTTGCCGAAGCCTGGCTCTGCTCCGGATATACCTTGAGCGGCTCCTGCAGACCGCTGATGACCGGTGGCGGACCACTGGGTACAGGAACGGCGTCGCTATCGAACAGAAAGAAGCTTGCGCCGCCCAGGACAGCAACGCCAAGCACTCCAGCTGCAACGAACAAGCCTTTCCGGGATTTTTCGCCCGCATGCGGTATTGCGTTGCGTTCGGCTGCCGAGTGAGGCGGCAGGACGCCAGCACCGGTAAGGCTTGGATCGCTCTCCTGCATTGCCCGTGCAACCGCATCAAGGTCATAGCCTTCCGGCGGTGGCGGCGTTTCGTCGTCTTCCGATTGAGGAACCGCTGCAGCTGCAGCCGGCCAAGCCATATCGTCCAGATCCGGCTCTGTTGACGGAGTGTCCTGCGACGATGGGTCGATCGAGCCACCAACAGGCTTTCGAGACGTAGGAGCCGGGAAGTCAAGATCGGCAAAAAGGGCGTCAATGCCGGCAGGATCTCCTGCCTGTTCCGGCGCGGCTTCCACCTTTTGCGCAGCCGGTTCGGACTGAACCGGGTTCAGCGCAGCAAAGAAGTCATTCTCATCAATCTGCGGACGTTGCCCGGTTACCGGCTGCTGGTAGCTGGAGGTTTCGAATACCTCCTCATCTCCAGCAACTGCCTCAACCGGTTCATCGTGTTGCACGCCGCCAATCCGGTAGTCGTCCGAGGGACGCGGCGCATCAATTGGCGTCGAGGTGCCGGATGTTGTCGTCCCAATGGAACGAGAAACGGACGGTGTGCTCGGCACCTGGGTTGCGCGGGTCAAGCTGTCAGAAACGGCAAAATCCGTTTTGTCGCGGGAATATGAAGATGCCGTTGGCATCACAGGAATTGAGGGAGTTTGAGGAGCAGCCTCTTCCACCTCGTCTGCATATCCCATATCGGGCGCGCTTGCCGGATGTGTCTCGTCAACGGACTGACGCAAGGCGCCGATCAACTCGTCTTCCAGTTCTGCCGTAAGATTCTGTTCGAGATCCATGGCAACGGAAGGTGCGAGATAGGACTTGTCGTTTGCGCCCTCCGGCTCAGCCTGCACTGCGGCAGCCTGCGGCGTGCGAAACTGCACGACATGATCCACCGGAGCATGTGACACGCCAACCGGCGGAGCGACTGGTTGTACAGGTTCTGCGGCCTGCTCCGGCTCGCTCGGCCAAAGCGAAGAAACGTGTGAAGAAGGTGTCACAGGGGCTGTTTGAACCGGCTCTTCCAGCTGGGAAGACTGCTCGAAGCTGGACGGCGGTGTCGCCGCGTAGAAATCATTCCTGGAGGCGCTGTATGTTCCTTCAGGTTCTTCGGCAAAGTCCGCGCCAGCAGTGGCCTCAGGCGTATTCGACACCGGACGTAGATTTGAAAACGAAGGTTCGATGCGCGACGGCGCCGGGGTGGATTGTGCAGGCGCATCGCCTGCCACATCGTCCAACCCCGCAAAATAATCTGTACTACCAACGCGGCCGCTGCTCACATTTGCCCCCGATTGCTTGTTCTTGTGGACAATCCGGGCCAATTCAACCAGCGGATCCTCCGCGGCCGGCCGTTCGCCGCCCGCCTCGTTTTGCGAGGCGCGCAAATCTGATCGCTTTGTTTCGTAGTCTTGTGACATGAGCTTTACGAAAACCGGTCCACTTCAAGTCGCTGGCGAGCCATTTAGTCGTTCCCAGCGGCCATTAAAACTAGCGCATTTCTTCAGGAGCATTCACGCCGAGAATCGTTAGACCTGAAGCGAGCACCAAAGATACTGCACGAACCAAAGCAAGACGCGCTAGGGTTAATTTCAAGTTACCGGCCTGAATAAAACGTAAATGAGGCAATTCGTAGCCTTTATTCCAGTGGCCATGCAAAGAACTAGCGAGTTCATGTAGATAAAACGCAATTCTGTGCGGCTCATGTGTTTCTGCAGCTGCTTCGACCACTTTCGGCCATTCCGCCATCTTGGCGATAAGCTCCTGCTCGCCGATATCATCCAGCAAGGTGAAATCGGCCCCGGCAAGATCATCAACCGCATACCCGGCTTCCTTGAGCTCATCGGCCGCCTGCCGCAACACCGAACAGCAACGCGCATGGCCGTATTGAACATAGAAGACCGGATTGTCTTTCGATTGTTCCGTAACCTTTTTGAAGTCGAAGTCCAGCGGTGCATCATTCTTGCGGAACAGCATCATGAAGCGAACCGGGTCCGGCCCGACTTCATCCACGACATCGCGCAGTGTGATGAAATCGCCGGAGCGTTTGGACATCTTGACCGGTTCGCCGTCACGCATCAGCTTCACAAGCTGGCAGAACCGGACGATAACTTCCGTCTTGCCGTCGGAAATCGCCTTCCCGACTGCCTGAAGGCGTTTGGCGTAACCGCCGTGATCGGCACCAAGCACGTAGATCGTTTCGGAAAAACCCCGTTCGAACTTGTCCTGGAAATAGGCGACGTCGGCAGCGAAATACGTGTAGGAACCATCGGACTTCTTGAGCGCCCGGTCGGTATCGTCACCAAAGTCGCTTGCGCGAAACAGAGTTTGCTCGCGGTCTTCCCAGTCATCAGGAACCTGACCCTTGGGTGGCGGAAGCGTGCCTTCGTAAATCAGCCCCTTGTGCCGGAGAGTTTCGAGCATGTGATCGATCTTCGAACCGTTGCCCGAACCGCGATCATGCAAGGTTCTTTCGGAATAGAACACCTCGTGTTCCACACCGAGCGCTGCCAGGTCCTGCCGGATCAACTCGAGCATGGCGGCAATCGCGCGTTCCTTTACCAGCGGCAGCCAGTCGCTTTCTTCCTTGCTTACCAGCGACGGACCGAACTCCGCTTTGAGTTTTTCACCGACGGGCTTCAGGTAGTCTCCCGGATAAAGGCCAGCCGGAATGTCGCCGATGTCCTCGCCAAGTGCCTCGCGGTAACGCAGGAAGGCGCTACGAGCCAGTGTATCGATCTGCGAGCCAGCATCGTTGATGTAATATTCCTTGACCACGTCATTGCCGGCGAATGCCAGAATGTTCGCAAGAGCATCACCCACGACCGCTCCACGAATATGGCCGACGTGCATCGGACCTGTCGGGTTGGCGGAGACGTATTCGACGTTGACCTTCGGAGCAGGAGAACGTTCTTGAGCTCCGAAGCGGATACCCTGATCCAATACGCTGGCCAGAACCTTGTGCCAGACCCCCTGGGCGACACGCAGGTTGATGAAACCAGGGCCGGCGATCGTTGTCTCGGTAATTTCAGGGTCAGTGTTGAGCTTGGCAACAAGCTGCTCGGCAAGATCGCGCGGCTTCATGCCGAGTGGTTTTGCAAGCACCATTGCAGCATTGGTGGCAAGATCGCCATGTGCCGGATCACGCGGGGCTTCCACGACGACTCGCGAAAGATCCGGGGCATCTCCATTTGAATCTTTTAGATCAAGGCCTTGGAGAGCGTCTTTGACGCGCAGCGTGAAGTCCGCGAAGATATTCATAGAACACCGGTCTGGTTTTGGTTTTCAAACACAAAGCCCCCGCGCGCTGCGAAGGAAAAGCCTTCGGCGCCACGGGGCTGTAAAGTCGCCTCTGCGCCTACCCCAAATCAGGAGTGTCGTCAAACAGTCTGCGGTGCTCTTCGATGGCGTATCGGTCGGTCATTCCGGCGATATAGTCGCAAACCAGTCGCGCGACTTCCGCTTCACCCAGATTGCCAAGACCACTGTTCCATGGTTTCGGCATGAGGTCCGGCTCCGCAAGGAACCTTGTGAACAGGTCCCGCACAACCCGGGCAACCAGCTTTCGAACTGCAAGAACATCTTCATGCCGGTAGACACGGGCGAACAGGAACCGTTTCACTTCCTTTTCCGCAGCGGTCATGTCCGCAGAGAAACCGACGAGACAACGCCCCGCCATGCGAATCTCCTGGACGCTTTGCGGAGCAACGTCATTCAGATTACGCACCGCTTCGCGAATGACATCCTCGACCATGCGCGTGATCGATCGCCTGACGATCTCGTGGATACGTCGGCTCTCTTCGAGACCCGGATATTTGCCATCGACCTCGGCAAGGATGTCGGCCAGGAACGGCACATCGCGCATGTCTTCGATCGCAAACAGCCCTGCCCTCAATCCGTCATCGAGATCATGCGCGTCATAGGCAATATCATCGGCAATGGCAGCGGCCTGTGCCTCTGCACCAGGCCAGGTGTGCAACAGGAGGTCCTGTTTCCTGGCATAGTCGCGGATCGCAAACGGCAACTGGCTGTCCTTGAACTTTCCGAGCGGCGCACCGCTGGCATCAATCAAGGGGCCGTTGTGCTTGACCAACCCTTCCAGAGTTTCCCACGCCAGATTCAGACCGTCGAATTCGGCATACCGCTGCTCCAGATGGGTCACGACCCTCAGTGATTGCGCGTTGTGGTCGAACCCGCCGAAGGGTGCCATGCACTCATGCATGACGTCTTCGCCTTCATGCCCAAACGGCGTGTGACCGAGATCATGTGACAAGGCCAGGCATTCCGCCAGATCTTCATCAAGCCGCAAAGCGCGTGCCAGCGAGCGCGCGATTTGCGATACCTCGATGGTGTGGGTCAACCGTGTGCGAAAATGGTCACCTTCGTGATAAACGAAAACCTGCGTCTTGTGCTTGAGCCTGCGAAACGCGGAAGAATGAATAATCCTGTCCCGATCCCGCTGGAAGGGTGTCCGCGTCGGGCTGTCAGGCTCGGGGAAGAGCCTTCCCCGGCTTTCCAGAGGGTTTTCCGCGTAGATTGCGCGGGATTGTCCCCCAAATCCGATATCCGCTTTCATCAGTTTCCAGCCATCCTTCACAGAACCGGTCCGCGTTTGCTGTTGCTCGGGCCGCGGGCAACACATTGACGCGGGCGGTCGCAAAACATACTTATCTGAACAAATCAGGTTTAACGTTCCCGCACATTGCCGGAACTAAGCGAGTCGGTGAAAGATGACCGAAACACTTGAAATTGGCGTAACAGTCAGCGACCGCGCTGCCAAGCGCATTGCATCGATTTTGTCCAAGGAACCGGGCGGCAGCATGCTGCGTATCAGCGTGGAAGGTGGCGGCTGTTCCGGACTGCAGTACAAATATGACGTGGTCGACAGCCGCGAAGACGACGACCTGGTGATTGAAAAGCCGGGGGCAACGGTTCTGATCGATTCCATTTCCCTTCAATATATGAGCGGATCGGAAATCGATTTCGTCGATGATCTGATTGGCCAGTCTTTTCAGATCAACAACCCGAATGCGGTCGCCGGATGTGGCTGCGGAACCAGTTTCACGATCTGACACTGTTGCGATACCGCATTGACGCCGGTTGCCCCGGCAGTTTCGAACAATTGAGGCAACCGCGCTCATGAAAATTGCGACCTGGAACATAAACGGCGTCAAGGCACGTATCGACACTGTCCTTGAGTGGCTCAAGGAAGCGTCTCCGGATGTCGCCTGCCTTCAGGAAATCAAGTCCGTCGACGAGAACTTTCCCCGTCAACCGTTTGAAGACCTCGGTTACGTGGTCGAAACGCACGGCCAGAAGGGTTTCAACGGCGTGGCGCTTCTGTCCAAGACGCCGCTGACTGATATTCAGCGCGGCTTGCCCGGAAACGATGCGGACGAACAGGCCCGTTATATTGAAGGCAGTCTGTCGACGGGTAGCGGCCAGGTTCGAATCGGCTGTCTCTATCTTCCCAACGGCAATCCGCTGGGAACAGAAAAATTTCCGTACAAGCTCGAGTGGATGGACCGCTTGATTGCGCATGCTCAAATGCGTCTTTCAGAGGAAACGCCATTCCTGTTGCTGGGAGACTACAATGTGATCCCCGATCCCGTGGATGCCAAGAACCCGCAGAACTGGCTGGAAGACGCTCTTTTTCAGCCTGAGAGCCGGCAACGCTTCCGTGCCCTCACCCACCTCGGCTTGACCGAAGCAGTCCGGTCCTGCAGCGAAGCGCCGGAAACCTTCACGTTCTGGGACTATCAGGCAGGTGCCTGGCAAAAAAACAATGGCATTCGGATCGATCATATTCTGATGTCTCCGCAGGCCACAGATCGGTTCTCAGGCTGCGGTATCGACAAGCATGTGCGCGGCTGGGAAAAGCCGTCGGATCATGTGCCAGTCTGGGTGAAGCTGGCTGCTTGAGACTGAAACTGCCTCCAGAAATCCAACTCCATTGCTGATGCAGGCGTGAAGCGCGGTGCGTGCCCGGAAACCGGGCTTGCAGTCGGCTGACGTCATGGTAAGCTTTTTTCCATCATGGGATGACGCTCAGCCGACCAACATCCGCGACGGCGACATGCGGAACAGACACACCGGTAACGACTTCGATTGCCGGTCGTTCGGTCTTTACTGTTACCGCATGGTTGTTTTTCGGACTGATTTTGGGTCTGGTTCTTGGGTCAGGCAGCGCGGCTCGGGCGCAAGACGTCTCTTGTACCTGCCGATACCAGGGCGAGAAATACGGCGTAGGTGAATCTATCTGCCTGAAGAGCCCATCCGGGCTGCGAATGGCGACATGTGAAATGGTGCTGAACAACACGTCCTGGCAGATCAGCAACGCGCCTTGCCCACTGACCCAAATTCAAAGCCCTGCGATCGATAAATTCACGACCAAGCGTCCCACAAAACCAACTTATCCGTCAGGTTGAAGATCACTCGCCAGATAACGCAGATTTTCTGAAACCCTGGCACGCTCCTGCTTCGAACCGGAGCAGAGTTGGCACGGCATGTGCGAGAGCCATTGAAGACGGACGATCACACCCACATGGTGTTCAGATCGGTCTCTATGAGCTTGAGGTTATTGTGCGGGCAACTGCTGTGCGGTGAGCACGTCCGGGCGATTTTGCTTCAACCATCCGTCAGCCATTGATCTGGCCATCTGCCTGACAGGCTCGGGCGAAACCGCGAAATACTGCTCGTGCATGGAATGGATCCAGCTGGCATCCGTTCCCTTGGCCTGTTCCCGGGCAACGGTCATCCACATCAGGCCGCGAGCTTTTTTCTTGTCCGACGTACCGAGTGCATAGAGCGTTTCACCAAGGCGTGCCTGGGCACCCACGTGCCCCTTGAGCGCGGCAAGATTGTACCAACGAACGGCCATGCGGCTGTTGTTTTCCTGGTACATGCGGCCAAGTTCATACTGGGCATCGGCATCGCCGAAATAGGACGCGGCATGCGTGAAGATCTGACGGGCACGTGATTCATTCTTGGGCACAGCGCCGTCGATGCCGTTCAGATAGTAGGAACCGAGCGCAACGAAAGCGCTTGAGACGAAGGGAGCATCCGGTGCATCGGGGCGATCTTCCCCGTGCTCACGAACGATCTGACTGTAATATTCGAACGCCTTGAGGTCGTCTTCCTTGACGCCGTCGCCGGAGGCATACATTTCGCCCAGCTTCCAGGCGGCCATGGGCTGACCGTTTTCGGCGGCATACTGCAGCGACCCAAGCGCAGCGGCCTTGTCGCCGGAATAATATTGGCGGGCACCGGCCCGCAGTGCTTCAGACGGGGAAAGATCGTTCGGACCGATCGCCCGTGCAGGCGCCGGCTGACCGTCAAAGGCGGCCACGGGCCCTGTCAGGCCGATCAGGATCAACGCACCGAGCACGGTTCCGGCTCTTCCCATGCGTTGAAGCTTTGTGCTGTTCTTAGGCATCCCAGTCACACTATTATCCGTCGGCAACGAAACAGATCCCCGACGGACTTTCTTGTTTTTTGTCCGCGCCAAGCGCATTTGCTGTCTCTTTGGTCCCAAAAGCATATGCCTGCGGGACCCACTGTTTCGGAGTGGCCTAAATTGGCCGATCATTTCGTCTTAAGTTGGGCCATACGACGCCGAAATAAGACCATTTCCTGACACTTTTGTCCGGACTGTGAACCACTTCAGGAGTTGATCCCGATCTGGTCGTCCCAGACATTAGCGTAACGGGTGACGGGCAAACATGGCCGAACAGGGGCAACGGCGGCAAACCGGGGCCCTGCAAATGACTCTGTCAGTAACTGTTGCGGAATTGGCACATATTGTGACCGCCCCTCTCCCATTCAAGACCCTTATTTCAACACAGGCGGGTTGATGATGTGTTTCCAGATCGGTTTTTTGGGCCCCTGGCTGTTGAAAACGGGGGCTTTTGGCCAATTACCTTTGCCGTTCTATCTTTGTCCTTCAAACTGAGACATGATTCGGTGTAGGTAACAGCGCTGAGTTTGTAGAAACTATGACCCAAGACCCATCAGGCGATACGGAATGAGCGCAAAAGACGATCTGTTTGCAGGCAACGCGGCGGTCTCTGCCCCAATGATACGAGATGAGCCCGCCCCAGCTCCGCAAAAGCCGCGTCCCGTTGCGCCTGTCGCGGTCAGCGACGATTATTCGGCGGCCGACATCGAGGTTCTCGAGGGGCTCGAGCCGGTTCGGCGCCGGCCAGGCATGTATATCGGCGGCACTGACGAAAAGGCGCTGCATCACCTCTTTGCCGAAGTGATCGACAACTCCATGGATGAGGCGGTTGCCGGCCATGCGACGTGGATCGACGTGTCGCTTTCCAGCGATGGCTATCTGACGATCACCGACAACGGCCGCGGTATTCCTGTCGACCCTCACCCGAAGTTCAAGGACAAGTCCGCACTCGAAGTGATCATGACGACGCTGCATGCGGGCGGCAAGTTCGACAGCAAGGTCTATGAGACCTCTGGCGGTCTGCACGGTGTCGGCATTTCCGTGGTCAATGCGCTGTCAGAGGAACTGATTGTAGAGGTCGCACGCAGCCGCAAGCTCTATCGCCAGATTTTCCGCCGCGGTCACGCCCAGGGTCCTCTCGAGCTGGTTGGCGATACCCAGAACAGACGCGGGACCCAGGTCAGCTTCAAACCAGACGATCAAATCTTCGGCAAAGGCGCCAAATTTGTCCCGGCGCGCCTTTTGAAGATGGCACGGTCCAAGGCCTATCTCTTTGGCGGTGTCGAGATCCGCTGGCACTGCGCACCTGAATTGCTGTCTGAAAAGGACGAGACACCGGCTGAGGCCGTGTTTCACTTCCCCGGCGGTCTTCGCGACTTTCTCAACGAGAGACTGACCAAGGAACGCCGTGTCGTCGACGACGTGTTCTTCGGCCGCACCGACAACGCCGGCAAACACGGGTCCGTGGAATGGGCAGTGAGCTGGTTTGCCGGCGACGGCTTTGTCAGTTCCTACTGCAACACCGTGCCGACACCGGAAGGCGGAACTCACGAAGCGGGTTTTCGATATGCCCTGCTGCGCGGCCTCAAGGCATATGGCGAACTGACAAACAACAAGAAGGCATCCATCATCACCGGCGATGATGTGATGACATCAGCCGGCGGAATGCTGTCCGTCTTCATCCGTGAGCCTGAATTCGTCGGCCAGACCAAAGACAAACTGGCGACCAACGAAGCCACGCGCATTGCGGAGACGGCTGTCCGTGATGCATTTGACCATTGGCTGACAGCCTCCCCCAACCAGGCAAACAAGCTTCTGGAGTGGGTTATCGATCGCGCGGATGAGCGCTTGCGCCGTCGCCAGGAAAAAGACGTCGCCCGCAAGACAGCTGTGCGCAAGCTGCGCCTCCCGGGCAAACTTGCCGACTGCTCGGCAAACCAGTCCGATGGCACCGAACTCTTCATCGTGGAGGGTGACTCGGCAGGTGGCTCGGCCAAACAGGCGCGCAACCGTTCCAACCAGGCCGTCTTGCCGTTGCGCGGCAAGATCCTGAACGTCGCAAACGCCGGCCGCGACAAACTCGTTGCCAACCAGCAGCTCGCCGATCTCATCCAGGCCCTTGGCTGCGGCACGCGCTCCCAATACCGGGAAAGTGACCTGCGGTACGAGAAGATCGTCATCATGACGGATGCTGACGTCGACGGCGCCCACATTGCATCACTTTTGATTACTTTCTTTTACCGCGAAATGCCGGAGCTAATCCGTGGCGGCCATCTCTTCCTGGCCGTGCCACCACTCTATCGTCTCAGCCAGGGAGGGAAGACCCTCTATGCACGCGACGATGCCCATAAAGACGAATTGATGGACACCGTCTTCAAGGGTAAATCCAAGGTGGAAATCGGCCGTTTCAAGGGTTTGGGTGAAATGTTGCCGGCTCAGCTGAAGGAAACGACGATGGATCCGTCCAAGCGGACCATGCTGAAGGTCGTTGTCGAAGAAGAAGCTGTAACAGACACCAACGACACAGTTGAACGGCTGATGGGCAACAAGCCGGAAGCGCGCTTCCGGTTCATTCAGGACAACGCTGAATTCGCTGAGGATCTTGATATTTAGCCGCAACAGCAGGTATTTTGATCTATATCTTTTTTTGAAGAGGTTGGGCGGGCGTATATTTTTGCCCGCGCTGCCTATTTGACCGGTCGGAAACGTAGCATGTTAAACCGGATGTATTCGATACTGGACAGACGGCTTCGCCCCTTGCGAAATCATGTCTTCCTGGCTTTTCCCAAGCACAAGATCGCCTTTGCCCGTATCGCAGAACCTGCTTTTCAACTTCTGCGCCCGGTTCTTCATTGCCTTGCCGGTACCGACAAGCTCAAGGCCCTTTCCGGTTTTGATCTTCGGACCGCCGCCACGGAACGGCTGCTCTTCCATGGGAATGTGGAGCTACTTACAGCACGCGAACTCAAGCGGCGGCATCCCGAAATGAAAGTCGCAGCCTGGGTCCAGGATCCGATGCATCGGTTGGCCTACTGTTATGAGAAAGTCATCCTGAGTGCCGATCCGCTTCCTGCCTATTATGAAGAGCGCCAGTTCAATCAGGACATGACACCTCAGGAGTTCGTGTCACACGTTGCGTCGATCTCGGACCTGGAAGCAGACAATCTGTTTCGCAGCCAGACAGCTGCCCTCACCTACAAAGGTATGTTGACGGCCGATCTGATCTTGCAGCTTGAAGATTTCGACCAGTCATTCGCAACTTTTCTTTCGGAAAGCTCTCTCAGGTTCCGCACGAAATCTCCTGTCGCGTATCACGTGGACAATTTTGTCGGCAGGGACACGCTGTTGTCCTTTACCGAAGACAGCCTGGTTCAGCAGCTGCGGCGGCGCTACAAGTCAGACTACGACCTGTTCTACAAACCGGCGGCTCTTTCTGCCTGACGCTGCGCAATTTTACGTATCGAATACCGGCTGAAGCGATACTTTCGGAAACACATACCTTCGTTTGCGCCTGCATTTTGGGCAACGCATACTGATTTTCCAGCCGATTTCATGAACCAACTTGGTTGCACTATTAACTGAGATGGCAAATCGTACTCGGAATTACTCGATTTTCTTGAGATTTTACCTCTCAAGCGCATTGACACCTGAGCGCATGAATGTAGGGTGTGCGCACATTGGCACCGGCGGTTCCCACGGCGCCGCCGATTAACAATCACAACATTCGGGCAAAGCGCTCCATGGCATTTAATACTCTCGGTCTTAGCGAGAAGGTCCTCGCTGCAGTTGAAGCAGCAGGTTATAAGGAACCCACGGCAATCCAGTCGGGCGCCATTCCGCAGGTGCTTGAGCGCCGCGACATCCTTGGCATTGCCCAGACCGGAACCGGCAAGACCGCAAGTTTCACACTGCCCATGCTGACGTTGCTCGAAAAAGGCCGCGCTCGTGCGCGGATGCCGCGCACGCTCATCCTGGAACCGACGCGCGAACTCGCTGCGCAGGTTGAAGAGAATTTCGCCAAATACGGCACCAACCATAAACTCAATGTCGCCCTGCTGATCGGCGGCGTCTCCTTTTCCGACCAGGACAAGAAGCTCGACCGTGGCACAGATGTTCTGATTGCGACGCCTGGCCGTCTGCTTGATCACTTCGAGCGCGGTAAGCTGTTGTTGCAGGGCGTTGAAATCCTTGTCATCGACGAAGCCGATCGTATGCTCGACATGGGCTTCATTCCGGATATCGAGCGGATCTGCAAACTGATCCCGTTCACCCGTCAGACTCTTTTCTTCTCGGCGACGATGCCACCGGAAATTCAGCGTCTGACCGAAACGTTCCTGCAGAATCCGGCCCGTATCGAAGTCGCTCCGACCTCGTCGACGGCTGAAAACGTCGCTCAGTTTCTGAAGGCAGCCGAGTCCAAGGACTACGAAAAGCGCGCAGCCCTGCGCGAACTGCTGGAAGGTGCCGAAGACCTCAAGAATGCGATTGTCTTCTGCAACCGCAAACGGGACGTGACGACGCTTTACCGGTCTCTGGAGCGTCATGAATACAACGTCGGCGCTCTCCATGGCGACATGGACCAGCGTACACGTATGATGATGCTGGACAATTTCCGGAAGGGAACGATCAAGCTCCTTGTCGCGAGTGACGTTGCCGCGCGTGGCCTCGATATTCCCGAGGTCAGCCACGTCTTCAACTTCGATGTTCCGAGCAATGCCGAAGACTATGTCCACCGGATCGGCCGGACGGGCCGCGCCGGACGCAAGGGCACAGCCTTCACGCTCGTAACCGGTGAAGACCAGAAATACCTCGATGCCATTCAGACATTGATCAAGAAGGACATCGACTGGCTGGGCGATGCGATCGACTTCGAAGCTGCCGCACAGGAACGCAAGGCACGCCGCAAGGCCGGCAAGCCTTCCAGGAACGCACGGTCGAGCAACGACAACGAGGCTGCAGAACAACCCAAGCCTTCCAATCGTCGCCGGTCGCAGAGCAAGCCACGCGAAGTCGTGGAAGAGCAGATGGAGGAACTCCCGGAAATGCTGAACCCGACACCGGTCTCAAACCTGCCGCAACGGCAGACTGGCAAGCGCTCCAGAAACGATAAACTGGAACCTGCCTTCGGTGTTGGCGTTCACATTCCTGCGTTTCTTCTGCGTGAACCGCGGCCTAAAAAGGCCTCGTAACGCCGAATTCTCTCCAGGTTTTGCCTTAAGCTTAACGGCTCCTTAAACCTTCCAGCCGAGTTTAAAACCTAGTTCTTGTGTCCGTGTGGGGCGGATTCGCAAGGCATGGGTGAGAGAAACTTGATGGCGGATGAAGACGACCATAAGCGGACTATCCAGTATGGAGAGTCCGCAATCAGTTACATCAAGAAGAATGTACTGCCAGCCTATCCTCGTTCCTACGAGCTTTGGTACACTTACGCGGCTGGGTACAATCAAGGCCTGAACAGGGCCGTCAATGAATCCATAAAGTCCAACGGCAGGATCAGCACTGACGAGATGCTGACCCTTTACGGTCGTTTCCTGTCGCCGACGAGGCTCGGTGATCGTCTGGATGAAGTTGGCTCCAAGGTTTCCCGGGAAGTTGAAGAACTTGTCGACACGCTAAAACTGAGTGCCGACGCCACGTCCGATTATGGCACCGCGCTCGAGCAGGCAGGCGAAAAGATCAGGTCAGTTTCCGATCCGGAGAAATTACAGAACTACGTCACACATCTGGTGAAATCGACCCAGAATGCAGTTGCGTCCAACCGCAAGCTGGAGAGCCAGCTGCTTGAGTCCAAGAAACACATTGAGAACCTGCAGTCGTCACTGGAAGCGATCCGCTACGAATCCCTCACGGACGAGCTGACAACACTCAACAATCGCAAACACTTCGAGAACTCGATTGAACGTGTCATCGATCAATCAAAGGAGAGCGGTCGTGGCTTCTCCTTGCTGATGACCGATATCGATCACTTCAAGAAGTTCAACGACACCTATGGCCACCAGACTGGCGACCAGGTTCTGCGACTTGTCGCACTTGCGGTTAAACAGAACATCAAGGCACAGGACATCGCCTGCCGGTATGGCGGTGAGGAATTTGCGATCATTCTGCCACATGTCGGGCTCGAAGATGCCGCCGAAATTGGTGAGAACATCCGAAATGCGGTGATGTCCAAAGAACTCGTAAAACGTTCAACGGGAGAAAATCTCGGCCGTGTGACCATCTCTGTCGGCATCGCAACCTACGAGAACATTGATACGGTCCATTCCATCGTTTCGCGCGCGGACGAAGCGCTTTACCTTGCAAAAGATGCCGGTCGAAACCTTGTGAAGACTGAAAAGGATCTAGCAGGGGTGGATCAACGGGAAGACGTTGCCTGATCCAAGGCATCGTCCCTGATCAAGTATCAAGTTTCTAAATTCATTGAAAAAACAGGGGCTGAGCAGAAAACTGTCTCAGTCTTTTGCATTCAGCCCCATTTGCCAGAAATCACTTTCCAGACGGCAGGCCTTCTCAAATATGGACAGGACGCGCGGATAGCGATGCTCCGTCAACGTCTGGCCTGCAGTTCCGTCTAGCCAGGCGATAAAGCCCTTTGCGAGTTCCTGATAGCCTTCACTGGCGTATTCCCGGATCCAGCGTGCGTAGGGATTGCCATCGGTGTCGCAGCCTTCCTCGGCCAGCCTGGCTCCAATTTCCGCATAACCAATCACGCAAGGTGCAAGAGCTGCCTGAAGGTCCAGGAGATCACCAGCCATACCGGCATCGAGCACAAAGCGCGTGTAAGCCATTGTGGGCGTGTCTTCTGGTGCCTGCTCGATCATGTCACGCTCCATGCCCCAACTGCGGCACATCTCGACATGCAGATCGAGTTCATCATCCAGGATCGCCTTTACCCCGTCCAGTGACTGACGCATGTCGGCGACTGACGGGCTTTTGTAGACGCCAAGCGCATAAGCGCGGGCGAACTGGATGAGAAACAGATAGTCCTGAACTAGGTAGTGCTTGAAACAAGATAACGGCAGCGTTCCCGCGCCAAGCTGCTGAACAAATGCATGACGGGTGTAGTCGGACCATTGCGGGCCGGCGTCGGCCTTCAGCCGCTCGAAAAGGCTCATGAAAATCTCATCGAATAGATAGAAAGGCGCGATCAGCGTGCCAGGGCATTCAGGTCCGCAGCCTGAAGCGAAACGGATTCCCCACAGCCACAGGCGGACACTTCATTCGGGTTCTTGAAGATGAAGCCTGAACGGAACTTGGTCACTTCGAAGTCCATTTCCGTGCCGAGCAGAAAGAGCACAGCAGAAGGATCCACAAAGAGTTTCGCCCCCTTGTCTTCAACGGCATCATCACCTGGCCGTGCCGCATCCACCATTTCCATGGTGTATTCCATACCGGCACAGCCGCCTTTCTTGATACCGACACGCAAGCCAATCGCATTCTTGTCGGAGTTATCGACAAGTTCCTTCACGCGCTCGGCGGCGGCGTCAGTCAGGGTCATCACCTGGAATTTAGCGGCGGAAGCCATATGATCCTCGTTCAGTGCAGCGAATGCTAAACCTGATATGGGGTTTCAGCTTATCCGATTAAAGGCTTGAAGCTCAATACCAGTTGAGCGCAACCTTCGCTTCGTCAGACATGCGATCGGGCGTCCAGGGAGGATCGAAGACCATATCGACGTTGACCGGCCCTACCCCTGCGACCGCAGAAACGGCATTTTCCACCCAGCCCGGCATTTCGCCAGCCACAGGGCAGCCAGGGGCCGTCAGGGTCATGTCGATGTTGATCGACCTGTCATCCTCGATATCGACCTTGTAGATCAGGCCAAGCTCATAGATGTCACACGGAATTTCCGGATCGTAGACCGTCTTCAGAGCACCGATGATATCGGTGGTCAGCTGGTCGAGTTCATTTGCCGGAATGGCGCTCTTGGCCGAGACTTCCGTCTGCAACTCTTCGCCGTCCGCGCCGGTATCGATTGTGGTAGCGTTTTCCATGGGGTCCGTCCTTACCCGAAAAAGCTCTGAGCCTTCAACAGGGCTTCATACAGCGCGTCCACTTCCGCACGCGTGTTGTAAAGCCCGAAGCTTGCCCGACATGTAGAGGTCACACCATATCTTGCCAAGAGCGGCTGTGCACAATGGGTCCCTGCCCGGACCGCCACCCCTGCCCGATCGATGATCGTGGCAACGTCATGTGCGTGAGCGCCTTGCAGTTCGAAGGAGACGATTGCGCCCTTGTCCGGTGCATCCCCGAAAATCCGCAGCGAGTTGATCTCGCGCAGCTTCTGGTGGGCATAGTCCTTCAGATCCGCCTCATGGCGGGCAATGTTCTCCCGCCCGAGTGCATCCATATAGTCGAGTGCCGCACCGAGGCCGATTGCCTGGACGATCGGGGGCGTGCCGGCCTCGAAACGATGTGGCGGCTCGTTATAGGTAACAAGGTCCTCGGTCACGTCGAGGATCATCTCGCCGCCGCCATTGAAGGGGCGCAAGGCTTTCAGCCGATCCGGCTTGCCCCACAGGACCCCGATGCCCGACGGCCCATAGACCTTGTGTCCCGTGAAGACATAATAGTCGCAGTCGATGTCCTGTACGTCGACAGGAAGATGCACGGCCGCCTGGCTTCCGTCCACAAGCACCGGGATGCCCCGTTCATGCGCGATCCGGCAAACTTCCTTCACCGGAACGACCGTGCCCAGAACATTCGACATGTGCGTGAGCGCAACAAGTCTTGTCTTGTCCGTCAAGGTATCAGCGAAGGCATCAAGATCGAACGAGCCATCCTCGCGAACATAGACCCATTTCAGCTTCGCACCGTGACGCTCCCGATGGAAATGCCAAGGCACGATGTTGGAGTGGTGCTCCATGATCGACAGAACGATTTCACCGCCATCGGCAAAATAGTCGGGCCCGAGGCCATATGACACCAGGTTGATCGCTTCGGTCGTGGACTTGGTGAAAACCACCTCATCGACGGATCCGGCATTCAGGAAACGGCGCACTTTCTCGCGCGCGGCTTCATAATTGTCCGTTGCGGTATTCGACAGGAAATGCAGGCCACGATGAACGTTGGCGTACTCCTCCGAGTAAGCCTTGGTCACCGCATCGATCACCTGCTGGGGTTTCTGGGCGGAAGCACCGTTATCCAGATAGACCAGCGGCTTGCCGTAAACCTCCCGCGACAGGATCGGAAAATCCCGACGGATGGTTTCGACGTCGTAACCGGTGTTGCCGGTTGTTTCTTCTGCGGTCGCGACCGTCATGCGGCGCTGCTCCTTATTCCCGTTCGCTTCAGATGT